>CAVERO010000009.1:0-31422 GCA_963617915.1 Candidatus Methanomethylophilaceae archaeon
GGGATTTCGTGGACCAGGCTCTCTACAAGCCTGTCAGTGCGGAGAAATACGGCACTGACCACGTCTTCGCTTTCGGTGGGGACTACAACGGCGAGGATCCGAGCGACGAATCGTTCAACTGCAACGGCCTCATCGCCCCGGACAGGACCTGGCACCGCCACGCCTACGAGGTTAGATATCAGCACCGTTCCATCCTCGCCTGTGCAAGTCCGGAAGAAGCCACTAAAGGCCGCGTCCACATATTCAATGAATATTTCTTCATCCCGCTCGACCGCTTCTCAATGGATTGGGAACTAATCCGCAACGGAGTTGCGTTCCGCAGAGGCTCTGTCGCTTCGCTTGGTGTGCAGCCGCAGGACAGCGCCGCCATTGATCTTGGCTACAAAGTCAACTATGAACTGCTTAAGGATTCCGATGTCTATCTGAACTTAAGTTTCAGGCTGAACAGACAGGACGGAATCCTTCCGGCCGGCACCGAGCTTTCCTACGAGCAGATCGTCCTCAGCGAGAGCTGGAACCCAGCCCAGTCCCTTCGACAAGCTCAGGGACCAGTCTTTATGGTTGGTGAGCCTGTCGAACCAACCGCCAACGCAATATCCCTTCGACAAGCTCAGGGACCGAGCGCTCCAATCCGGTCGCTGAGCCTGCCGAAGCTCCCGTTTGAAATCGAGTTCGACAAAGAGACCGGCTCTCTGACAAAATATTCCTACTTCGGCAAGAATCTCATCTCCGCCCCGATCCTCCCGTGCTTCGGCCGTGCCGTCACCGACAACGACGAGGGAATGCTCGTTGACCTGTCATTCGACAATGAAGCCAAGCGGATGTTCGCCACCTGGAGAAATCCGGAGATCAAGGCCACATCATTCGATGACAGGCAGGACGGCGACACAAGGATCGTCACCGTCAAGTACAAGCCGATCGAGGACGCCATTCCTGTGCTCACCTATCGCATCGCTCCTGACGGTGTCATCAACATCACTCTGGACATTGAAGATGCCGGCAATCTGAAGGCCGCCCCACATTTCTTCCGTGTCGGCGTGGAGTTCGCGATGCCGGGAGAATACTCACTGATAGACTTCTACGGAGAGGGTCCGTTCGACAGCTACTGCGACCGCAGAAGCTCCACAATGATCGGTCATTACACCCAGAGTGTCATCGACCAGTATGACTACGCCGTAGTCCGTCCGCAGGAATCCGGCACACATTGCGGTCTCAAATGGTTCAGTGTCCTGAATCCGGACGGCAACGGAATCCGCGTCACATCCTCCGCCAAGGAGTTCTCCGCCTCCGCCCTTCCTGTGTCCAGACAGATGCTTGACCGCAACCCGGACTTCAAGCACTCCCTTGAGCTGAAGAAGTCCGCCCACGAATCAGACCGCACCAACGGCCAGACCTACGTCAACATAGATCTCAAGCAGATGGGACTCGGCTGCGTCTCCTCCTTCGGAGACCACCCTCTCCCCGCCTACCTCATTCCCGCCGCCCCCTACACCTTCGAATTCACGATAACACCGGTATGGGACGACTGAGTAATATTGTTACATCATTAGTCACCGTTATGGCGATTTCGATCAGCATTGCATTCAATGCCGATGCCCAACCTGTGGAAAGTTTTCGAGCTTCTACGAACATCACTCCGCAGGTGGAAAGCTTTCAGATCGCCAACAGCGGAGACCTGACACCTTCGCTCTACACCGGTGCGATGACATATTCATTGCCGCTCTACACTTATAGCGACCCGGACTTCAACCTACCTGTCTCGTTGGAGTACAACTATGACGGCTACAAGGTGGCCCGCAGCGCCGGCACTGTGGGACTCGGCTGGGCCTTGAACTATGGAGGGGTCATCACCAGAGAGATACGCGGATTGAAAGATGAATATGTACAAGAAAATTATGATGATGACAGACATTCACGATATGGATTCTTCTGGGCATACAAGAACAACGTGGCTCTCAGCTCTCAGTTCACAATCAACAGACCACGTACGCCAGAAATAACAACGGCAACGTCTGCCGAATTGGTTCGTTATCTTAGTGACGATCTTTACGAAGATTATCCTGTCAGTACTTATGGAGACTCTTACGACTTGAGTCCGGACCTCTTTCATTTCAATTTCGGTCCCTACAGTGGCGACTTCATAATGAAGAACAATGGAACATTAACACTGACTAGTTCCACCCATCCACAAGGAGAATTTGATGTTACAATAGAGTCCACCCAAGGTATGGGGGGAACTTCTCTGAAATTCACAATCAAGACTGGGGACGGCTATGAATACACTTTTGGTGATGCCGTAAGTGCAAGAGAGTATCATATCAGCAGTGTGATCAAGGACGAATGTCCTGACGATAATAACATTGCCGGCACAATGAGCGGTTGGACTGACACCGCGTGGAAACTCACAAAAATAAAGGCACCTAATGGGCGTATGGTGTTATTTTCATACGCCGAAAAACCGAATCTAACGCCTACGGTCACATATTCATATTCAACATACACAGAATTACTTCCAACAACTGAATCTATGCCCACGCCAAGGGATTCCGTGCCAAGTTGGGAACGCGTTAATCTGAATTACGGTTATAGTCATCCAATTGAGCAAATCAGCATATACAATGCCAATAGATCAAGGACAGAATCCACAATTTCATTCTCTTGGGAAGAAAAGACAAGTTCCGAAGACGAAATGTCAGCCGTGAATTATGAGAATATCTTTGTGTCGAGTTATCTCAATAGTCACCCTCTCCAAATCCGTAATGTCAAACTTTCCGAAATCAGCATTAAAAATATTGACAATGAAATTATTGAAAACATAGGCATTGGTCATTCAAGAATAGGCTCCACGAATGGAGCCGGAAGAATGGTATTGAGTGGAGTCCACATCCCCAAATACGGCACTTGGTTTTTCGACTATGACAACAGTCTTGGAACGATCCCAACTTTCGACTCAAAAAGGCACGATCTATGGGGTTTCTGGTGTCCAGTGAATTTTGACCCGAGATCGAAATCTATGGACGATGATCTGGAAAGCAGTACGTGGAGATTTCTCGAACGTCTTGACTATCTGAGATGTGGTGCTTTGACAAAGGTTCGTTACCCAACATACGGGTGGTCTGAGATTTCATATGAAAAGAACAATACCGAGTTTGTTCTTAATCGCCTAACAGATGCGCCTCCTACATTACAACCTTCTAAGAAAGAGTGCGGAGGCATCAGGGTCAAACAAATTGTGGACAAACAAATTGAGCCGGATAGCACTTTCGCCAGATTGTATAGTTACAGTCAAGGTGAATTGCTATCCTTGCGATGGACTTCGATCAAAACCAACTACTGGAAGAATTGGGGGGCTATTAATCGAACCGGCCTCGGAGCGATCTTCTACTCCAATGGTTATCAGACTGGAGAATCCTACAGTAATGTCATAGGTTACCGTCAAGTAAAGGAAACTTTCCCCGATGGTTCATACATTATTCATCAATTCAACGGTTATAACGAATATGGTGACCATTACAAGGTTGACACATCAGAATGGATGGATTCAAACACAGCAAGTGGTACAACCGACGTGGCATCAAAGACAGGAGGGCGTGATCTGATAACGAAGTTGATCTCCCCGTTATGGATCTATAGTGATTTTCGAGGGAAAGTCAAAAGTGAAGAAGAATACAATAATGCTGGGCAACTAGTAAAAAAGACAACCTATGAGTACACCCCATTGGAGGGTATGAGCGAGAACCGTTTCTTTAATATGATGGTTGGTTGGATGAACTTTTATCAAACAAGATTCTACCCAAAGTTATCAAGCATAAAAACGACTCGTTACGAACCTACTTACGGGGAATCATCCGGTCTGACAACATTCGTCAATTATGAATATGACCGGTATACCGGACAAAAGACACGTGAATGGACAGGATCTGACAGTAAATTATTTAGCACTCAATACACATACTGTTCATCCAATCCAAATGCAGGGGATGCTTGTCCTCAAAAAGCGGCCATTTCCGACGTTGTCACAAGTGTAACTGAAAACGGCAGTAAATTATACACGGGAAAATTTCATTTTAGCTACCTCAAAGGATCCAAAGGAATCAACCCTGTGAGTCTTACGGAGTATGTCCTCGATACGCCATCACAAACATCTCCGTCAAGTTCAAACAGCCGTTTGGAAATAACAAACGTTTCCTATAATACACTGCTGCGCCCTGACAATGTGAGAATGCCAGGTGGTGCATATATCCAATATGACTGGGACAATGCAGGAAAGCACATCGTCGCTAAAACGGTTAATAATTATAAAGCAAGAACAGAGTTCTCTTGGAAAGACCTTGTAGGTTTGACATCCATAAAAGATCCGTCCGGTAAAACCACACTGTATGGATATAATAAAAAAGGCAGACTTAATGAGATAAGGGATTCAGACAGCTGTCTTGTCGTATATTATGACACTTACCTTATGACAGAGGGAGGAGATCCTTTCAACCGTATAATGACCTTTAAACACTTAACAGAAGATGGAAAGGAATACACGTGCGATTTGGAATTTTATAACGGGCTCGGCTATCTTTATCAAGCAATAATAGATGAAGGATCCGGTGATGGCAAGGATATCATAACGCCCTATGCGTACGACCCAATGCATAGGTCCGATATAAAATCATATCTTCCATACTCTGACCACGGGAGTTGGACTCAGAACTGGTTGACCGTATCTGATCAACAGAAATGGTACTTAGACAATTTCAATGATGACCGTCCTTTTACCGAAAGGACTTACGAGACTGGAGTAAGCGGAAGACCTCTGACAGAGCAGAAGCCTGGAGCAATCTATCAAACATCAGGGAAAAAGATTCAGTACGCATATTCACTGAACTCACAGTCTGATGAAATCTTTGCTTTTCAACATCATTATGCGGTCAATAACTCCAGTTGCCCATCAATAATATGTACTGGCGTTAGTCCCGAAGGGACATTATCTAAAGTAACTGTCGTCAGCGAAGACAACGACACCACGCAGACATTTACAGATGCAAGAGGACAACTGATTCTTGAGCGAAGAATCAATGGAGGAGTTAATCACGATACATATCACATCTACGATCTTAAAGATTCGCTGGTATGTGTCATACAACCAATCGGGAGCAGTGGCTTGCACGTAGGAAAGGAGATCATCTTTAACGAAGCATTCGCCTTGGACAGTTGCTTCACCTGGCAGTATGACGGTAAAGGGAGAGTAATAGAAAGCCACGTCCCAGGAGCCGGTGTAAAAAGATATGCGTACGACTTACGAGGACGGTTAGTCTATATGGATGACAGCAACCTTAGTAATGCGGAAGGGCACGCAATGTATTATACTTATGACGACCTTGACAGACCTATCACAGAAGGTGTCTGTGTTTCTGGATATTCCGTTGATTATATTAGAGGGGCATTATCTGAAGGGCACAGCATCACCAGTTTGCTTGCCGACAGTTTTCCGACAAAAACCACAGAATATTACTCCAATGAATCATCAGAGATTCCATTCGATCTTGCATTCAAAGAAGTTGCTGATGTTGTGTCATCAGAAGATGTTGATTCATCTCGCTGCATTACATTTCCGTCTTACGAGTTGGTTATGGAGGTTCCCTATTATGCTAAAAGGACATATCCTGATGGGAAATCCGGTACAAGATTGGTAACACCTCGTCAATATATCAGACGTGCCTTTTGGTACGACAAGAAAGGCCGTATTATCCAAAAGGTAGAGAAATCGAGTGATGGTTGGACTTCACGCTACTCGACTAAATATGATTTCGTAGGCAACGCCATAGCGACAATGGAAGCACACACTTCACAGTTCGGAGACACCGATAGTTTGCTCACTGTTAATACATATGACAAAAGAGGTAGACTAACATCCTACACTAGGACTTTGAACGGACGTGTGTTCAGTCCAGTTTATTACTCGTACGATTTTGCAGGACGCATCAAGAGCAAGCAAGTCGGAGAAACTTTATCTAATGGCAAAGCAGATATTTTGGAAACATATTCCAGAGATATCCGTGGTTGGCTAACAGAAATCTCCGCCAATACTTACACCGTAGGACAAGTGTTCTCGGAATCTATAGAATATATGTCACCGACACTCTCCACTTCACCTCTGTTTAACGGCAACATTTCGATGGTGACAATGAATAGCTATGACCAAAAGACTGTTATGAATACATATAATTATGACCATCTGGGACGACTGTTAAGAAATCACAGGTACGTTGACGGTATCGCCACCACAATAGGGACTGAAAATGGAATCATCTACGACCTAAATGGAAACATAAACAAGTTGACCAGGCACGATGGCAACAGCCAATACACTATATGGATGAACCACATCGGCAATAGAATCTCTGGCGGCGAGACAGACTTTAGTAATTCTGATGGAAAGATGGCTGCGTTAAATTTTTCCTACGATCCTAACGGAAACATCATCAGGATGTGTCAGTCAGACTCTATTCAGTACAACATTCTCAACTTGCCTCGTCGTTCCGAAGGTACAATTTTCACATATTATTCTGACGGAACGAAAGAGTCCACATTCTACAGCACCGGCGGAGGATTGAAATACAGAGGTAATTTCATCTATAAAGACAATGGCGGTGGGATCGGCTCACTTGAGGGTGTAGCCTATCCGGACGGATGCATTCTAAGATCACCTCAAATTCCAATAGGTGATGCTGACTGCTGGCAGGTCAAAGACCATCTCGGCAACGTCCGTGTTCTTCATTGCCTGAATTCCGGTGGCTATCTGCCTGTCTTCGAAGTCAATGACTACCTTCCTTTCGGTGGCCGCATCCAAAACGCATCTCAACCAGCATTCACCCTCAACCGCTACCGTTATGCCGGCAAGGAAGAGCACGACAACTTCGTTGTCGGTGATAACTTGAATAATCTCGCTTTATCAGCCAATGACTTCGGAGCACGGTTTCTGACTCCGTTCCTTGGATCTTGGACATCTCCGGATCCTCTTTCCAGCAAATATGCGTTCAGTAGTCCGTATGCATATTGCGCAAACAATCCTATAAATTACATAGATCCCGATGGGAAGAGCACTTGGGTAATACAAAATGCTGACGGAACATATAAAATCGTAGCCGGAGGTGACCCTGAAGATGACGATGATAATATTTATGTCACTTATACTGACATAAATGGCAATATTGTAAAATGTGGTTCAATAGGTAGAACAGCTACGCCATATTCTTTCTACAATCACGATACTGGGAGATGGGCTGAAAACAGTATTATTGATTTGTCGGACGAAAGTGGCAATTCATTCTTATCTATCTTTTATGGTAATGATCGGCCTAATCTATTTAGTTATATAAATAATGCTGGTAATAACAAAATGTATGATTTTAAGGTCACCAATGGTATGACATCGCTACCCAAAATACCACTTGACCCATATCGCGGTATGGCTATTGGAACAACCACAGATGGCATAAAGATCATCGCATCTGCAAGAGATATTGGAAACATTGCGGCTGGTTACGAAGCTGGAGTTAATGGCATCAATTGGTTCCTTGCTAGATTTGCATTTGACCTATATCAGACAAAAAGTAATTATAAAAGTGGTAACCAACATAAATTCAGATTTGTAAAGGAAAGTCCATCAACACAAAAAGCAGAAATGCTCGGATGGACTATGGGATATGAATATTTTTTGCAAATAACAGGGAATCGTTGGTATTCAGAATATTGATGCAATGAAAAGATTTTTGATAGCGCTCATCGTATTGACAAGTTCTTTCTATCTGGTTAGTTTAATAGAAAAACTTAACCAGACGGTCGCTTATGATAATCTTTTCTATATTCAGGAAATTGACACTTATGTTGACGCTCAAAAAGATGCTGACTCATCGTTTGTATATCTGTACTTTCAATGTGGGGAAGAGCCGAAAAAGGATTCTTGCAAGGATGTGATCAGAGTCCCTGAAAAAGAGGATCGCATTGATGCTACTATCCTCAATACGAAGCCATACAAGGTTCTTATTGATGGGGCCAATTGTGGAATCGAGGTAATAAGTCACAACGTATTCGACTTTCAACCAATCAGTAAATGGAGTTATTTCAGCCATCAGATTACCGATGATAAATTAGGAATATGCTATAAAGATTGGAGTACAGAGGAAATTGAAGAATTCAGGGACTCTATCTCAGTGTCATTGAGTTTATGGGGTAATTATGAGAACTGCGCGGTCTCATCAAACGGCAGCCTTTATGGCCGTTATATACAACCAATAAGACGGATAAAAATCAAGTCGTACCAGAATTTATGATGAGGGAGGAATGATATGAAAACAAGTATTATAAATCGGAAAACAATCACGGGCGTATGCTCCCTCGTATTATTGGTTCTGCTTAACTTTGGTTGCTCCACTGATGGGTTGATATTTCATTCTCCTTCAACAAATGTGTACATCCTTTACTATCAGCCTTGGTTTTCTGGAACGCATATTTTCTTCTGCAAGGATAGCGTCAGCAACTCCAACAAAGATTACCTGCTTATAAGAAATGGAGTCAACAAGTCATTGGTGGTTCATTACAATCAGGAGACGGAAGATGTTGTGTTCAATTCAAGTTTGACATCCTCAATCACAGAGAAAGGCTTTTCACGTAAGCCTTCTAATGATAATGCTATCTACCTGCAAGGTTGTATTCTTAATATTGATGTAATACGTAACTCTGTATTTGATTTTACGATGTTCAATCCTGGTGTTTTGCCATATCGATTTCCAGACTATCTACCACGAGCCCCATTCCAGAGTGATGCATTTCATAAAGAATCACTTACATTGTATGATTACGTCAAAGACGGTTGCATCAAAGAGATGGAACCTATACAAAGCAAAAGCATCTCACTTTTGCGATGGATAATTCTTAAACATAAACTGCAAATAGAAAAGTAACTATATGGTTGGATTACGTGATTTAGGCAATGAAAAGGTCCTTGTGCTATATAGAAATATCACAAGTGCTGACTCCATAGTCAATGAGGCTGTCCTTGATAGCCCTCAGAGTGAACGGATGTATGATAATGAGTATGAACAACACATTCCTGCGCCATTTATTGACAAACAATACAAGATAGTTGGTAAGGATAGTCTATTGATGATTGAAAGCAGAACTGGTGGGGATAGAATCAACAACTAATAAATTCATGAAAGTTCTAAGTAGAATATTGGTGGCCATCGTAGCAATGATCTGCGTCCTGATTACAGGAGGCATCATTGCGTCGGCCTGCTATAATCCACTGAAAGAATCTGAACGGAAAAGCCTCTTTAAATCTGCCAAGATGTGCAGGAAGGACAAATCCGAGGATCTGATCAAGTTGAGCATTCACGGTGAGACCTTTGATATATTCAAGTATAAGATAAATGATGTCATCCTTGGCGAGGGCTATCCTAAATTCAATGGAAGATGGGACGGTGAGGTTTTGAAAGATAATTGTGTTACATCAATGTGGAAAGAAACGCCTATTCATAAAAAGGACAGTTCGTTGGTATACCCTATCGTAGAGGCCAATGTGGTAGGCACAACGTCTAAACTACAAAAGGAAATCGCTGCACTTTGCGGCTCCAATGGCAATTTCTATTGTTATATCCAGAATGGTTCAAGCAACTATTATCTGTTCGTTTACTCACCGAAGAACAATTACTTATATTATACAAGGATAAAGAATTTGACATTATAGATTATCATAATAAAAAACAACAATATGCGAAGATTAAACAATATCATTTCAGTGATGCTGGGGGCGGCGATGACGCTTGCGGTGGCTGGCGGATGCTCCGGCGGTGGCGACGAGAGTGCCGGCGAGTCAAAGATGCTGGCGGAGAGCAGGACACTTCTGTCTCCGGACGGGAATCTAGAGATGAGGTTCGGGATGTCGGCGGAAGGAACGCCACTGTACTCATTGGACTACAAGGGTCACAAGGTGGTGTTGGACAGCCGGTTGGGATTCCTTCTGAGGGGAGACCTCAACGTGTCCGAGATCAAGGTGAACGGGACGGAGGTGACCAAGGAGGACAAGCATCCACAGATTGATTTCTACAAGGATTTCGAAATCGTGAGCGCCGACACCTGCTCCCACGACGATACCTGGCATCCAGTGTGGGGCGAGGAAGATTCAATCCGCGACCACTACAATGAGCTGGCTGTCAACCTGAAACACAAGCCGACCGAAAGGCTGATGACAATCCGCTTCCGGCTCTTCGACGACGGACTGGGCTTCCGCTACGAGTTCGGAGCGATGGACTGGCCGGAATATTTCATCATCAACGACGAACTGACGGAGTTCGCGATGGCCGGCGACTACACAGCCTGGTGGATTCCGGGCGACTTCGACACGCAGGAATATGAATATACCAAGTCCCGCCTGTCGGAAATCCCTTCCCTGCTGCCGTCGCAGCTGCTGCCGAATCCGTACCACTACCCATATTCGACAAACGCGGTGCAGACATCGCTTCAGATGAAGACGGATGATGGAATCTACGTGAACATTCACGAGGCCGCGCTTCTGGATTACGCTTGCATGCATCTGGAGATAAATCCGAAGACGCTGACATTCAAGGCATCCCTGACTCCTGACGCGACCGGAGGAAAAGGCACGATCCAGACTCCGGCGAAGTCACCTTGGAGAACGGTCCAAGTCACCGATGATGCCTGCAAGCAGTTGGAATCAAGGCTTGTGCTGAACCTCAACGAGCCTTGCGCCATCGAGGATGTCAGCTGGATCAAGCCTGTCAAGTACATCGGAGTATGGTGGGAGATGATCAGCGGAAAGGGAACCTGGTCCTACACCGGAGATGTCCGCCCTGTAGATCTCAACACCGTGGACTACACCAAGTTGCCGCATTCCGAGAAGCACAGAGCCAACACGGAGAATGTGCGCCGCTACATCGACTTCGCCGCCGCGAACGGCTTCGACGAGGTCCTTGTCGAGGGCTGGAACATCGGTTGGGAGGACTGGGAGAGCTTCTCCAAAGACTTTGTCTATGACTTCGTCACCCCGTACCCCGATTTCGACATCAAGGGACTCAATGAATATGCCCACTCGAAGGGCGTGAAGCTTATGATGCACCACGAGACATCCTCATCGGTAAGGAATTACGAGCGCCACATCGACGCGGCCTACGACCTGATGAACAAGTACGGCTACGATGCCGTGAAGTCCGGCTATGTCGGCCAGATCTTCCCTCGCGGAGAGCATCACTACGGCCAGTGGATGAACAACCATTACCAGTACGCCATCCGCAAGGCCGCCGACCACCACATTATGGTCAACGCCCACGAGGCTGTCCGCCCTACCGGAATATGCAGGACATATCCGAATATGGTAGGCAACGAGTCCGCCAAAGGCACTGAGTACCAGTCGTTCGGAGGGCTTCATCCGCAGCACGTCACAATCCTTCCGTTCACAAGGTTGAACGGTGGTCCTATGGACTACACACCGGGAATCTTCGAGATGGATATGTCCAAGCTCTGCCCGACCAACAAGTCTCACGTGAACGCCACGATCTGCAACCAGCTGGCCCTGTACCTGACGATGTACTCTCCTCTCCAGATGGCCGCTGACTTGCCGGAGAACTATATGAGGTTCCCGGACGCGTTCCAGTTCATCAAAGATGTGGCGGTTGACTGGAAGCGGTCCAAGTACCTGATGGCAGAGCCGGGTGACTATCTCATCGTGGCCCGCCAGGCAAAGAAGGACGGCCAGTGGTTCCTCGGCGGAGTCACCGACGAGAACGCCAGGGAATTCGATGTTCCGCTCTCGTTCCTTGAGACCGGAAAAACATACGAGGTGAAGGTCTATGCCGACGCGGCCGACGCCGACTACAAGACCAATCCGCAGGCTTACACAATCGAGACACGAACTGTCACGGCGAGCGACAACCTAAAGGTCAGGATGGCTCCGGGCGGCGGAGTGGCAGCGTCATTCACAGAGAAATAAAATAATTTAACATATACAACGAAATGGATTTCAAAGAATTAGCAAACAAGTACAAGACAGAGCTTTTGGACAGTGTCCTTCCTTTCTGGTTGAACAATTCCATCGACAAGGAATATGGAGGATATTTCTCCTGCCTTGACAGAGACGGAAGTGTCTATGACACAGACAAGTTCATCTGGCTCCAGGGACGTGAGGTCTGGTTGTTCTCGATGCTTTGCAACAAACTCGGGAAAAAGCAGGAATGGCTGGACGCGGCCATCCAAGGAGCTGAATTTCTCAAAAAATACGCTCACGACGGCAACTACGACTTTTACTTCTCCCTGACTCGGGAAGGGAAACCGCTCGTGGAACCTTACAACATATTCTCAAACACATTCGCCTGTATGGCCTTCGCCCAACTCGCCAAAGCCACAGGAAATGAGGAATATGCCGAAATCGCCAGAAGGATATTCAAAAGAATCCTTGCGCGCCGAGGCAACCCTAAGGGGAAATGGTGCAAGGCGGTGCCGGGGACGCGTCCGATGAAGGATTTCGCGCTTCCGATGATCATCTGCAACATGGCGCTGGAGGTCGAGGAGATCATCAATGACCCGCAGCTGCTGGAAAGCACAATCGATGACTGTCTTCACGAGATTCTGGATGTGTTCTACCAGCCGGATCTGGGATGTATGGTCGAGAATGTCTCCGCCATCGACAATTCAAGGCTGGATTGCTACGAAGGCAGGGAAATCAATCCTGGACACGACCTTGAGGCAATCTGGTTTATGCTGAACCTTGGAATCAGAAGGAACGACAAAGCGTTGATTGACAGATGCGTGAATATTTCCCTTTCAATCATCGAGAAGGGCTGGGACAAGGAATATGACGGAATCTTCTATTTCCTCGACAGCAAAGGCGCACCTCAGCAAAAACTCGAATGGGACCAGAAACTCTGGTGGGTTCATGTAGAGTCCGCGATCGCGATGATCAAGGGCTACCAGCTTACCGGCAACAAGAAATGCCTCGAATGGTTCGGGAAACTTGACGAATATATGTGGTCACGCTTCAAGGACCCTCTCCATCCGGAGTGGTTCGGCTATCTGAACCGCCGCGGAGAGATGCTGCTTCCTCTCAAAGGCGGCAAATGGAAGGGATGTTTCCACGTTCCCCGCGGACTATATGAGATCTGGCAAATTCTTGAAAAATGCGAATAGAACACCGTATTTCCAGATTCGGAGCCATTATGATGGCGGGACTCCTGTTCACAGTGTCCTGCGTAAGGACCGAAACCTGTGACGTGCTGGTCATCGGCGGAAGCACGTCCGGCACATCTGCGGCGGTAGCTGCCGCACGATTGGGTGTCAAAGTCATTGTGGTGGAGTCCAGTCCGATGCTCGGCGGAATGCTCACGGCACAGGGAGTATCGGCCACCGATGGGAACTACAACCTCAAGGGAGGCATCTGGAGCGAGTTCAGGGATTCCCTTGTGGCAAGGTACGGCTCCCCTGACGCGCTCCGTACGGGCTGGGTCAGCGATATCCAGTTCGAGCCGCACGTGGGAGACGGGATATTCAAGAATATGCTTGCCTCCGCCGGCAATGCGGATGTCCGCTATGGCTATTACGTCACATCCGCTTCGATGGAAGGACAGACTGTCAAAGGAGCGGAATTCGGGAATATGTCAGGCAAGCGTCTGAAAGTCAAAGCAAAGGTCACAATCGACGCGACAGACCTCGGAGATTTCCTTCCGTTGAGCGGTACTCCGTACAGAATCGGAATGGACTCCAAGACGGAGACCGGAGAGGATTTGGCATACGATGTGGCCGACAGCACAATTCAGGATCTGACGCTTGTCGGAATCCTGAAAGACTTCGGTCCGGATGCCGACAAGACCATTCCAAAGCCTGATGGTTACGATCCGGCAGAGTTTGAAGGATGTTGCCACACTGAATATGTCGGCGGGATGTCAGCCCGGACAATGCTGGACTATGGCAGACTTCCGGGCGGTAAGTTTATGCTGAACTGGCCGGGGCATTTCGGCAACGACATCTACATTGCCTGCGCCGACCAACCGTTCCTTGAAAGGGAGGAAAGTCTCAAAGCGGCAAGAGCCAAGACGTTGAGATTCATCTACTTCATTCAGACGGAATTGGGCTACAAGAACCTTGGCATCACCGACGATGAGTTCCGGACAGAGGACGGACTCGCCTACCAGGCATATTTCCGTGAAGGACGAAGGATGAAAGGAGTGATTACAATGACACTTGATGACATCAAGGACCGGTACAGGAATTTCCGATACCGTACAGGGATTTCTGTCGGTGACTATCCTGTGGACCATCACCACAAGCAGAATCCTGACGCCCGTCCGGTCATGTTCCCGGATGTGCCGTCGTTCTGCGTCAGCGCCGGAGTGATGCTCCCTGCCTCAACAGAAGGCCTCATCGTTTCCGACAAGGCGGTCTCCGTCACCAACCTGGCCAACGGTTCGACACGACTCCAACCAGTCGTTCTGGGAACCGGACAGGCCGCCGGGACACTTGCGGCGCTTGCTGTAATCTCCGGGAAAGAACCGTCCGAGGTGCCGGTCAGAGAACTGCAGAACACGCTGCTTGAGCAGGGATGCTATCTCCAGCCGACCTACGACGTGTCCCCGGATGATGCTGACTTCAAGGCCATTCAGAGAATAGTCTGCACGGGCATCCTCGGGATGACCGGCGAGCCTTGGCAATGGGCGAACAGAAGCTGGTTTTACCCGGACAGCACGGTTTCCCTGACAGAACTGCGTGAAGGTCTAGCTTCGTTCTACACAAACGCTTCCGCCTTGGCGAAGGCAGACAGTGCTGTCACAAGCATATTCATAGAAGGAATGACCCGTCGGGAAGCGGCCAAAGCGATTGATTCCGTTCTGGCTCCGTTCGAAGTCCCCGTCGATCTCGAAGGAGTGCCGGATTTCTCCGCTGCCCTGCTGACAGCGGCTGATGACAATGCAAGATAAAAACACTAAAAATACCATTTATGACAGACAGAAGAACTTTTCTGAAGGGGGCTGGACTGGCGGCTATGGCCGCGGCGGCCGCACCTCTCGCTTCCTGCGGGGTCTCCGGCAGCAAAGACAGCAGAAGGCTCACCATCGATGACAGCATCGAGAGCACGCTGATCGTTCCGAAAGGCAACGCTTTGAAGATCACCGGGACATTCCTGGACGAGATCTCGCACGACATTCCGCACCAGAACTGGGGAGCCAAGGAGTGGGATCTGGATTTCAGGCACATGAAGGCCATGGGGATTGACACAGTCATCCTCATCCGCAGCGGCTACCGCAAATTCCTCACCTACCCCAGCAAGTACCTCCTCGGCAAGGGCTGCTACATGCCGTCGGTGGACCTTGTCGAACTGTTCCTCAGCCTCGCGGACAAGTACGGGATGAAGTTCTGGTTCGGGCTGTACGACAGCGGAAGGTACTGGGACACGGGAGAGATGTCCTACGAGCTGGAGACCAACAAATACGTCATCGAGGAAGTCTGGAACGCCTACGGCCGTCACAAGAGTTTCGGGGGCTGGTACATCTCCACCGAAATCAGCCGCAAGACCAAGGACTGCATCCCGACCTTCCACGAGATGGGCAGGATGTGCAAGGACATCTCGGGAGGTCTTCCGACGTTCATCTCCCCGTGGATTGACGGCAAGAAGGCTGTCAGCGCGGCACGGCTCAACCCCAAAGAGGGTGTCACGCTTGACAAGCACGAGGAGGAGTGGAACGAGATTTTCGACGGAATCCACGATGTGGTCGACGCCTGCGCCTTTCAGGACGGGCACATCGACTACGACGAGCTGGACGCCTTCTTCTCGGTCAACAAGAAGCTGGCTGACAAGTATGGGATGCAGTGCTGGACCAATGCGGAAAGCTTTGACAGGGACATGCCGATAGACTTTCTGCCCATCAAGTTCGACAAGCTCAGGATGAAGCTGGAGGCGGCGGCCCGCTGCGGCTACGACAAGGCCATCACCTTTGAGTTCCCGCACTTCATGAGCCCGCAGTCAGCCTATCTTCAGGCCGGGCATCTTTACGACAGGTACATGGAATATTTCGGAATGGATAAATGATAGACAGAAGCATAAATATGGGTCGGGTCGTGTTCCTGGCCGTTGTCGCCGCGATCGGCGGAATCCTTTTCGGCTACGACACCGCCGTTATTTCGGGTACGACCGAGATTGTGAAGAACCAGTTCCGGCTTACGACCATCGCCGAAGGCTGGTACGTCGGCTGCGCACTGATCGGCTCGATCCTCGGCGTGATGATCGCCGGGATGATGAGCGACGGACTTGGACGAAAGAAGACGATGCTCGTCTCGGCGCTGCTGTTCAGCATCTCGGCCATCGGCTGCGCCGTCTGCTCGGACTTCAACCAGCTGGTGATCTTCAGGATAGTCGGCGGGTTCGGCATCGGAATAGTCTCCATCGTCTCCCCTATCTACATCTCCGAGATCGCTCCGGCGCAGAAAAGAGGGATGCTCGTGTCGCTCTACCAGCTCGCCATCACAATCGGATTCCTGATGGCTTACCTTATCAACTACTTCGTGCTCAAAGAAGCGGACGTAAACTCAACATCCACAGACCTTTGGACAAGAATATTCAATTCCGAGTACTGGAGGGGGATGCTCGGCTACGAGACCCTCCCGGACCTGCTGTTCCTGTTTGTGATATTCTTCATCCCTGAGAGTCCGCGGTGGCTCATCATCAAGCACAAGGACGGAAAGGCCGCGAAGATTCTGTCCGGAATATTCACATCTCCGGACGAAGTTGCAAGGCAGCTTGACCTGACCAAAGCCTCCATCGCCGGGGAGACCAAATCCGAGTGGAGGGCGCTTCTGGAGCCGGGAATATTCAAGGCTGTCCTCATCGGCTGCGCCATCGCCATCCTCGGCCAGTTCATGGGAGTGAACGCCGTGCTGTACTATGGCCCGAAGATATTCAGTGACGCCGGACTGTCCGGCGAAAGCTCGATGTTCTCGACAGTTCTTGTAGGTGTTGTGAATATGCTCACGACAGTCATCGCCCTGCTGATCATCGACAAGGTCGGCCGCAAGCAGCTGGTCTGGTGGGGAGTGGGCGGAATGATCGTCTGCCTTCTGATGATCGGACTGTACTTCTGCATTCCGGAAAGCCTTCCGACTTGGTTTCTGCTGACATTCTTCCTGCTCTACGTGTTCTGCACCGCAATCTCGATCAGCGCCGTGGTCTTCGTGCTGCTCTCCGAGATGTACCCGAACAGGGTGCGAGGCCTTGCGATGAGCGTCGCCGGCCTGGCACTCTGGGTCGGAACCTACCTGATCGGTCAGCTCACCCCGTGGATGCTGGAGAGCCTCACACCGTCCGGCACTTTCTTCCTTTTCGCCGCGATGTGCGTCCCGTACCTCCTCATAATGTGGAAGTGCGTCCCTGAGACCACCGGCAAGACACTGGAGGAGATCGAACAATTCTGGACATCCGCAAAATGACGGCTTGACCCTGTGGTCTGTCTTTGTGAGGACAGACCCTACCGGGACAAGAGGATGCCGTAAGGTAAAAAAAGTCCGGACAGCAGAAATGCCTGTCCGGACTTTTCGTTTATTGCTTAACCCCTACTGTTTGTCGATGAATGACTTGGCGGCATTAAGGGCCTTGGCAGGGCCTTCTTCGAGGATCTTTTCCGTCGTGAAGCCCTTCAGGACTTCGGAAAGTGCGGCGAGTTTGGCTTCGTTGCCTTCCCGCTGCCATTGGCCGCGGAGGATGCGGACCTTCTCAAAGTCCTGGATGCCCTCGGTGAGCTTGGCGAAATGGACGCTGCCTCGGCCTCCCGGATAGACCACGAAGCAGTCCCCGGCGGGCCAGGTGCGGAAACGGGTGTCTGTCAGAGGATCCAATGTCCAGCTGTTGTAGGCCCAGCGGAGATAGCCGTCGTAGTTCTCGGCCTGTGCGAACCAGCCGAGCCACACGGCCTCGTCAGGGTCGGAGATCACGAAGAGGTTCGGATGGGCTTCGGCGCAGCAGGTGTAGAACGTCGTCGTCAGTCCGAGTTCCTTCCTTTTTGCCTTGACAGATTCCGGGAACTCCTTCTTGCCAGAGAATGACTCGCAGAAATCGGCGATGTCGTAAATCACAGGCTCGTGATAGCTGCCGGCAAGAGAGATCTTGAAATCCGGCTCGACCTTGCGGATAAGTGACAGGACAGCCTGCATCGACTCCAACGGACGCTCGTCCATCGCGATCATGGTCTTCTCGAACCAGCCTTTCGATTTCAGGTGACGGGCGAAGTCAGCGATGAAGGAACCCCAATATTCATTGTACTCCGCGCTGCCGGGAGTGGCCTGCACCGTTGCGTTCGATGAGGTCGCCTGATCGTAGAAGTCAAACTCCAACGCCCACGGAATCATCGAATAGCAGTTGATCTGCCGGTCTATTCCGAGAGAGAACATGAACTCGACCCAACGGTCGAAAACGGTGTAGTCGTAGAGCCATGTGCCGTCGATGCGGCGGATCTTCGTGACCATCGAGCCGAAAGCGTCCTCTGTCTGTCCGTTCCAAGGACGGTTCATGATGGTGGCGGTGACGGATTTCTGACCGGCGTCCGCAAGCATCTTCATCACGGGGCGCATCGCTTCGAAATGGGCGTCGCTCCAAAGAGGAACGTTCTCGACGCGGGCGACAGCGTACGGGTTCTGCCACAGGTCCAGATGGAACGCCCAGTCGTGAGCCGGAGGCAGAACATGGTCAGCGACAACAAGTTCCACCGGAAGGCTGCGAGGCTTGGCGTTGCTTGAGGACACGGTGAGCCGGCCCGTGTACTTTCCCGGTTTCGCGTCAGAGGGCACCTTGACAGTCATCCAGACCGGCTGCTTTCTTCCGGCCGGAACAACAATTGAGCCCTTGAGGTCAAGCACGTCAGCGACAAGGACTTCCCCCCACTCGGACTTGTCAAGTCTCTGACCGCATTGACCGTACTTGGTAGTGTCAAGCAGATCGGAAATGACGAAGCTGACGAATTGAAGAGAGACATCTCCGGACTTGATCACGGATTTTCCGTTGCGAAGGTCGGAGACTGACAAGGTCACGTCCTTCAGTTCTTCATCGGAAGACACCACGGCCTGGGCGAAGGCTTTCTCGCCGCGCCAGACAGAATGGTTGAACGCCTTTTTCCGGAACTCAAGGGACGGGCCGCCGCCGATGACGCAGTGCGATCCGGTCGACGCCCACTCAAGTTTAAAGGAAGCCTGCGGCTGCGCCGCCATAAGAACAGGCAGCAAAGCCGCAATCATCAAGGAAATTATATTCCTCATTCTGAATCTTTTTGAATATATAAACATGTCGTTGCGTTTTTTTGTAAAGACGCGGCAACATATTATCAACTCATCGTATTACAGTCCAAGCTGCTTGAAGAAATCGTTGCCCTTGTCGTCCACAAGGATGAACGCAGGGAAGTTCTCGACGCGGATCTTCCAGATGGCCTCCATTCCGAGGTCAGGATACTCGACGCACTCGATGCTCTTGATGCTCTCGTAGGAGAGAACCGCAGCAGGGCCGCCGATGGAGCCGAGGTAGAATCCGCCGTGCTTCCTGCACGCGTCGGTGACGACCTGGGTGCGGTTGCCCTTGGCAATCATTATCATGCTGCCGCCGTGATCCTGGAAAAGATCGACGTAAGGATCCATACGGTTGGCCGTGGTAGGCCCCATGGAGCCGCAGGCCATTCCCGCCGGAGTCTTGGCAGGGCCGGCGTAGAAGACAGGATGATCCTTGAAGTACTGAGGAAGGTCCTCACCTCTGTCAAGTCTTTCCTTCAGACGGGCGTGGGCGATGTCACGGGCCACGATGATGGTGCCGTTAAGGCTCAGACGGGTCGAGACCGGGTACTGGCTGAGGAGCTTGCAGATCTCACCCATCGGCTTGTCAAGGTCAACCACAACGCCCTCACCCTCACCGGCCTGACGCAGGGACTCCGGAATCCACCGGGTCGGGTTGTCGTCCAGTTTCTCGATCCAGACACCGTCCTTGTCGATCTTGGCCTTGATGTTGCGGTCTGCCGAGCAGCTCACTCCAAGGCCGATCGGGCAGCTTGCCCCATGGCGTGGCAGACGGATGATACGCACGTCGTGCGCGAAATATTTTCCGCCGAACTGCGCCCCGAGACCGATCTTGTAAGCCTCCTGGAGCACCTGTTTCTCAAGTTCAACGTCACGGAAGGCGCGTCCGGTCTCATCACCGGTCGTAGGCAGGGAGTCATAATAATGGGTCGAAGCCAGCTTGACGGTCAGAAGGTTCTTCTCAGCCGATGTGCCGCCAATCACGAAAGCGATGTGGTAAGGAGGACAGGCCGCCGTTCCGAGGGTCTTCATCTTCTCCACGAGGAAAGGCACGAGAGTACCCGGATTGAGGACTGCCTTGGTCATCTGGTAGAGATAGGTCTTGTTGGCCGAGCCGCCGCCCTTCACGACGCAGAGGAACTTGTACTCCATTCCCTCCTCGGCCTCGATGTCGATCTGAGCCGGCAGGTTGCACTTCGTGTTGACCTCTTTGTACATGTCCAGAGGGGCGTTCTGGCTGTAACGCAGGTTCTCCTCCGTGTAGGTCTTGTAAACGCCCTTGGAGAGAGCCTCGGCATCATCGAAGCCCGTCCAGACCTGCTGGCCCTTCTCTCCGTGGATGATGGCCGTACCCGTGTCCTGACAGAAAGGCAGTTTGCCTTTGGCCGCCACCTCGGCGTTGCGCAGGAAGCGCAGAGCCACGTACTTGTCGTTGTCGGAAGCCTCCGGATCACTCAGGATCTTGGCCACCTGTTGGTTGTGAGCCGGCCTGAGGAGGAAGTTGACATCCCTGAAAGCCGAGTTGGCAAGCATTGTCAGGGCCTCGGGAGCCACTTTAAGGACAGGATGTCCTTCGAACTCACCCAGAGACACGCCCTCGCCCGTCAGTTTGTAGTACTCCGTCGTGTCCGGACCAAGCTGGAACATCGGAGCATATTTGAATTCTGCCATATTAATGAAATATTTTAGTGATTATCAGTCAATGTCTTCAACCGGAGCGACCGCTCCGCCGGCCCCCTCCTGCATCAGGTAGCGTTTCATGAACTCGTTCAGGTCTCCGTCCAGCACGCCCTGGGTGTCGGCGGTGGAATATCCCGTCCGCAAGTCCTTGACCATCTTGTACGGATGCAGAACGTAGGAGCGGATCTGCGAGCCCCACTCGATTTTCTTCTTCGTTCCCTCAATCTCGGCCTGTTTCTCCTGACGCTTCTTCAGTTCAAGGTCGTAGAGCCTTGACCGCAGGATGCGCAGGGCGTTCTGCCTGTTGTCCTGCTGGAAGCGGGACTCCGTGTTCTCCACGACTATTCCCGAAGGAATATGACGCACGCGCACGCCGGTCTCGACCTTGTTGACGTTCTGGCCGCCATGGCCTCCGGAGCGGAAGGTGTCCCACTCCAGGTCAGAAGGGTTTATCTCGATGTTGATCGTGTCGTCCACCAGCGGATAGACGAAAACCGACGAGAATGTGGTCTGGCGCTTGCCCTGTGCGTTGAACGGGGACAGGCGCACGAGCCTGTGCACTCCGTTCTCGGCCTTGAGGTAGCCATAGGCGTAGTCACCCTCGACCTGTATGGTGGCCGATTTGATCCCCGCCTCATCGCCTTCAAGCAAGTCGGTGACAGTCACTTTGTAACCGTTCCTCTCGCACCAGCGGAGGTACATCCTCATCAGCATCGAGCTCCAGTCGTTCGCCTCCGTGCCGCCGGCTCCGGAATTGATCGTCAGCACCGCTCCGAGGTTGTCCCCCTCCGCGCCAAGCATATTCCTGAGTTCCAATGCCTCGATGCTCTCGACCGCCTTTGAATATGATTCCTCAAGTTCCCGGGTCTCGGGCGTCGTGACGGTCTCGTCCGTGCTTCCGCCGAGGCTTTCCTTGGCGAAATCGTACAAGACATCAAGGTCATCCACTTCCGTGGATGCCTTGTCAAAACCTGTAACCCAAGACTTTATGCCGTTAAGGTTCTTCATGAACACCTCGGCGGCCTTCGGGTCGTTCCAGAAATCCGGTGACTCTGTCTTCTTCTGCAATGCAGCTACCTGCCCACGTTTACCGGGGATGTCAAAGACACCTCCCCAACGTCTCCAACCGCTGATGCAGAGCCTCAATCTGATCTTTCAGTATCATCTGCTCTCCATTTTAGAATTTTGCATACAAAGGTAATTATTTTCTCTCTGATTCACATCTTTTCCATTGACGTGTTTTCTTGGAGCAAGGGGAAAAGATATGTATTCCAAGCTAGCCATCTCCAACGATACTTTGGCCTCCAAACGCCGCCGAAAGTCTCCACGTGTCCATTTTCGAAGACGTTTTGCGTCGAAAATGTCTCCGGTTATCTCCGGTTGAACCTATATAAATAAAAAGACGAGAAGCAGATGCTTCCCGCCTTGAGTGTTTTCACAACGGAATAATCCTTATTGTGAATTGCTTCAGATTCGACAAATTTAGCGAAAAGATGTGAATATCAAAATAATTATTTCTAAATTAGCGGATAAAGGCTATGATGTCTTGAATTCAATCACGTATCATAATACAACAATACCTCGCATGAAAACCATTCTTGGATTAGATCTTGGAACTACCAGCATAGGCTGGGCATTTGTTAAGGAAGCCGAGCCTTTCTCTGACGAAAAATCAGAGATTATCAAACTCGGCGTTCGTGTCGTGCCTCTCACAGTGGATGAAAGGACGAGTTTTGAGAAGGGCAAAAGTATCACCACGAATGCCGAAAGGACTATCAAGCGAGGAATGCGTCGAAATCTCCAAAGGTATAAACTAAGAAGACAGGCCTTGATTGAGGAACTGATAGATGCGGGATGGATTGATGACGACTTCATATTTTCAGAGACAGGCCCCGGGTCAACTTTCCGCACATTACGGCTTAGGGCGAAGTCCGCTTCGAAGGAGGTTACTCTTGGCGACCTGGCGAGAATCTTACTACAGATAAATAAAAAGAGGGGTTACAAGAGCTCCAGAAAAGCGGTTTCAGGCGATGACGGTCAGGCCATTGACGGAATGGCCGTCGCCAAGGAGATGTACGACAAAGGATTGACTCCTGGAGAATATGTCTATCAGCGTATGCTAGAAGGCAAGTTCGCTATTCCTGAGTTCTATAAGTCGGACTTGCAGGACGAATTCGACAGGATATGGACTCTCCAGAAATCCTTTCATACTGAATTGACCGATGAACTTTACAGGAAGCTGTCTGACAGAAACAAGAGCCAGACCTGGGCGATCTGTCGTGACGAACTGGGCATCCAAGGACTGAAAAGTAAATTCACCGGAAAGGAAAGACTAAAAGAAGCATACCGCTTCAGGCATTCGGCCGCCACACAGGAAGTGGATCTGGAAGTCCTGACCTGCGCCTTACAGGAAATCAACGGCCAAAAAGCCTCTCTCAGTGGTCTTCTAAGCAAGATTAGCGACAGAAGTAAAGAACTATATTTCAATAATTTGACCGTTGGTCAGATGTTACTGAAAAGAATTGAGGAGAATCCAAACAATAGCTTGAAGAATATTGTGTTCTACAGGCAGGACTATCTTGATGAGTTTGAAAGAATCTGGGCCGAACAGTCGAAATATCACACCGAGCTTACACCAGAGCTGAAAAAGAAACTCCGGGACATAATCATCTTCTACCAGCGTCCGTTGAAGAGCCAGAAAGGGCTTATCAGCCTCTGTGAGTTTGAGGCCAGAGAAATTGAGGTCACCGTTGATGGCGTGAAGAAGAGGAAGAACATCGGTCCTCGGGTATGTCCGCGCTCCTCTCCTTTGTTTCAGGAATTCAAGGTCTGGCAGACAATCAACAACATCTTGATCAACGGAGCCACACTTGATGAGGAAGACAAGGCCGTCATTGCCAAAGAACTGATGTTCAAGGACAAACTTAAAGACAGCGATCTCCTCAAACTTCTATTCAAGACCACAAAGGGACTGAACGTCAATTTCAAGGAAGTTGACGGCAACCGCACAATGGCTACCTTGATGAAGGCATGCTTCAAGATTGCCGGGAACTTGGGATATGAAGACACAGACCTCGCGAAACTATCTTCGGAAGACCAAATATACAGGATTGAGAAAATATTCAAAGAGCATGGATTCAAGACAGACTTTCTTCACTTCGACTCCTCTCTGGCCTCCCCGGAATTTGAGAATCAAGATTCCTACAGGCTATGGCACCTGCTATATTCCTACGAAGGCGATAAGTCCGCAAGCGGGAATGAATCGCTCGTGAAATGCATAATGGATTTGTGTTCAATGGATGAGAAGTCGGCAAAGATACTTGCTGACTGCACATTCCTTCCTGATTATGGTAGCCTGAGCGCGAAGGCGATAAGGAAGATCCTGCCATATCTGAAAGATGGTCTTGAATATAGTGCCGCCTGCGCGATGGCCGGTTACCGTCACTCAAAGCGCTCGCTGACCAAAGAAGAGCTTGACACCAAAGAATATTCCGACCGTCTCTCCCTTCTGCCGAAAAATAGCCTCCGTAACCCTGTGGTAGAGAAAATCCTCAACCAGATGATCAATGTTGTGAATTCCGTCATAGATGTCTATGGCAAGCCTGACGAAATCCGCATCGAAATGGCCAGAGAACTGAAAAAGAGCGCAAAAGAAAGAGAGGAGGCACAAAAGGACATAGCATCAGCGACCGCGGAAAGTCAGAAAATAATCGAGATACTAAAAGGCGAGCCATTCTTCCTCCAGTTTCCGACACGTAACGACATCATCCGTTACCGCCTGTACCAGGAACTGGCTCAGAACGGGTTCAAGACTCTTTACAGCAACACTTATATTCCTAAAGACAAGTTGTTCTCCAAAGAATTTGACATTGAGCATATAATCCCACAAGCTCTCATATTCAATGACTCCTTTGCCAATAAGACACTTGAATCAAGGCTATGTAATCTTGAGAAAGGGAAGGCGACGGCAATGGATTATGTCAAGTCAAAATATGATGAGGCTGGAGTCCAGGCATACCGCGACAGAGTCAATGGTCTGATTGGTAAGGGAATTTCCAAGACGAAGGCCAGATGGCTACTGATGGAGGGCAAGGATATTCCGGAAGATTTCATCAACAGAGAACTTCGTGATAGTCAGTATATTGCAAAGAAGGCAAGTGAGATTCTTGAGTCTCTTGTCAAATTCGTAGTCCCGACGACAGGCTCTGTGACAGCGAGGCTCCGTGAAGACTGGCAGCTTGTGAATGTGATGCAGGAGCTGAACTGGGAGAAATATGCACGGTTGGGGCTTACCGGTGTCAGGGAGGACAAGGATGGACGCAGAATACCGTTCATCCAAGACTGGACAAAACGGAATGACCATCGCCATCACGCTATGGATGCGTTGACAATCGCTTTCACCCGCCGCCAGTTCATCCAGTATCTCAATCACTTGAACTCCAAAATTGATGCGGCCTCCTGGGACAAAAAAGATCTGGACCTTAGGGATTATGACCTTGATGACATCAAGTTCGGCGATATAAGCGCCGGAGACAGGTACGGCATCGTCGAGGCTTTGCAGGACAAGTTCCTTTACAAGGACGGCAACGATAAATACCGCTTTGTTCCGCCGATTCCTTTAAACGAGTTCCGAACTCAGGCGAAAGAGCAATTGAGCGACATTCTCATCTCCTTCAAGGCAAAGAACAAGGTCTGCACAAGAAACGTCAACGTGACAAAGAGCAAAGGTGGGGAAAACAGGAAGACTCAACTTACGCCTCGGGGGCCGTTGCACAATGAAACCATCTATGGGAGCAGCCTGGAATATGTGACCAAGGAAAATGAGAAGATCGGTAGTTCGTTTGAGGCCGAAAAGATTACGACTGTCTGCAAGAAACAGTTCAGGGAGGCCCTTTTGCGAAGGCTTGAAGAGTTTGACGGTGACCCCAAGAGGGCTTTCACCGGCAAGAATTCACCGGAAAAGAATCCGATATGGGTTGATGAGCATCATTCGGAGCAGGTTCCAGCCAAAGTGAGGACAGTGACTATGGGACAACGGTTTACTATCCGAAAGCCCGTTGACGCTACTCTGAAGATAGAGAAAGTCATTGACAAAAAGATTCGTGAGATTCTCCAGGCTCGTCTTGACGAATTCGACGGCAAGGCGGACAAAGCTTTCACGAATCTTGACGAGAATCCGATCTGGCTCAATAAGGAAAAGGGAATCGCAATCAAGAGGGTGACTGTGTCAGGCCCAGCGAATCCAGTTCCGGTTCGAATCAAGAGGGACAAGGATGGCAAGCCTATCATTGGCGATGCCGGTAAAACAATAGGGTCTGATTTTGTGACTCCTGGCAACAATCATCACATTGCCATATTCAGGGATTCTTCCGGAAAGCTTCAGGAACATCCGGTATCTTTTCTTGAGGCGACTATCGCCAAGTCTAACGGGTTAGATGTTGTTGACCGGAACTACAATAAGGCTGAAGGTTGGGAATTCCTGTTCACTCTGAAACAGAATGAATATTTTGTCTTCCCGAATCCTGAGACCGGGTTCAATCCATTGGATTATGATTTGATGGATCCGAGGTATTATGCGGAGATTAGTCCGAATCTTTTTAGGGTTCAAAGTATTTCTACTAACGACTATTTTTTCAGACATCATCTTGAAAGCACAAGTGAAAAGAATAATTCATTGTATGGAATCACTTGGAAACGCATTAGGAATGCATCCGCTCTTGAGGGCCTCGTCAAGGTCCGCATAGACAATCTCGGTAGAATCGTAGCCGTCGGAGAATATGATTAAGCGCATACTCTATTTCGGAAATCCAGCCTACCTGTCGTTGAAATCGGGGCAGCTTGTGATCAGCAAACTGGCCTCCGGCGAGGAAAAGAAGGAGGTGGTCAGGACTGTTCCGATTGAGGATATCGCATCGGTAGTACTTGACAGCAAACAGATTACAATCACACAGGCGCTATTGGACAGTCTTCTTGAAGAGAATTGTGCGGTCATAACCTGTAACTCCTCGCATCTTCCGACCGGACTGATGCTTCCTCTTGATGGACACACACTCCAGAACGAACGTTTCCGCTCGCAGATTGCCGCTTCGCTTCCGCTGAAGAAGCAGATTTGGCAGCAGACTATCCAATCCAAAATTGCTAATCAAGCCGCGGTTCTTGAACATGCCACCGGCGAAAAGCATCCGAATATGCTTAAATGGGCGACGGGCGTGCGTAGTGGGGATCCTGAGAATCTGGAAGCACGGGCGGCGGCATATTACTGGAAGACGCTTTTCTCTGACAATATCAGAGGTTTCATACGAGGGAGGAACGAAGATGCCCCTAATAACCTTCTGAATTACGGCTACGCCATTGTACGCGCCACTGTAGCCAGAGCTTTGGTCTGCAGCGGTTTGTTGCCGACCTTGGGTGTCCATCACAGAAACAAGTATAATGCTTATTGTCTGGCCGATGACATTATGGAGCCATATCGCCCGTATGTTGATTTGCTTGTCTATCAAATAGTGAAAGAGGATGGCCCGCTGGAATTAAGCACATCTATGAAGGCAAGGCTTTTGTCCATTTCGATGACTGATGTCAGAATCAATGGGGTTACAAGCCCTCTGATGATAGCGGCCACCACCACTTCCGCGTCATTGGCTAAATGCTTCTGTGGAGAATCCAAGCAAGTTTTGTATCCGATTTTGCAATGAACCGCTCAGAACGGATAAGCCAGTATCGAGTTATGTGGGTTATGGTGTTTTTTGATCTGCCTACTGACACAAAGAAGGAGGTTAAGGCTGCGACTGAGTTCCGTAAGCAGTTGATGAGCGACGGCTTCGTAATGTTCCAGTATTCCATCTATCTTCGTCACTGCGCAAGCGCGGAGAATGCTGATGTTCACATAAAGAGGGCAAAGTCTTTCCTTCCGCCCAAAGGGAAAGTCGGAATCCTCCGGATAACCGACAAGCAGTTCGCCGCGATGGAACTCTTCAACTCGCAGAAATCTGATAATCTTCCGGAAGAAGGCGTCCAGTTGGAATTGTTCTGAAAATGGGTCAGGTTCAAACCCAAGTGTTGAAGAAAGAAAACTGTCTGCTTGCTGGCTGACTTTTGTTACTTCGCTCAAACATCAAGTCAACGCTGGCGGACAATGAGGTTGTTTGTTGATGACCTACCGCCGATTAATTCAACAGTTTGTATGATTTCCGCATTTTGTCCGGCCTGAGCACGATTCACCGGACGAACAGCGCCGAGCAAAGATGGGACGGTGAGAATTTTACAAAAGACTTTCAGGCACATAGCGAATCTGTGTCGGTGGAAGCCTGACCAGACTGAAAAACACAAAAGCAATGGTACAAGATTTTCATTGAAATGTGCCATTCTGGTACCTCTGACCGGCTTTGATGTGCAGGCGTTCCGTAAATCTGCGTCGGCATCGGCACGAATCGGCCGTAATAAGGCTTTGTCTCTGCTTGTACCCTGACATGAGACCGCAAGGCATTTGGAGTCGGGGTGACTTTTCGGTGACGGAAAGAATGGATGACATTCTTTTTGACCAAATTGTCGCATATGACCGACATAAGGAGGGCTACGATGACACCTTATTGCGAATATGCCATATATCTCAAGTATCAGCCTGTCTCAGACCACCGTTGAGCGCAGGCAGAAAACCTATGCGCCCAAACCAAAAAATCCGGTAAAAGCCGGATTTTCTGGTTCTTGAACACCTTTTGTAAGTTGTTATAGCTCATCGTTCTACACAAATCCTATTGTGTTCAAAGAACGAATATACAAAATCTGAAAGCAATTCACAACACGTTCAGCGCGGACATGCAGACCGTCACGATTGTGTTCAAAGAACGAATATACAAAATCTGAAAGCAATTCACAACCTTGTCGTTTCCGGAAGCGCGCCGACCTCAATTGTGTTCAAAGAACGAATATACAAAATCTGAAAGCAATTCACAACCTGCTTGCTGTCAACCACCTCGCCCTTCTCGATTGTGTTCAAAGAACGAATATACAAAATCTGAAAGCAATTCACAACCGCGCGCCAAGCCTCTCCGAGACTGCGACCATTGTGTTCAAAGAACGAATATACAAAATCTGAAAGCAATTCACAACCGCATCCACGACGTTTGCCGCGTCGAGCTATTGTGTTCAAAGAACGAATATACAAAATCTGAAAGCAATTCACAACTCGTACGACAACCCCGCGATGAGGAGGCGGATTGTGTTCAAAGAACGAATATACAAAATCTGAAAGCAATTCACAACTTCTTCTTGTTGTCCATATCATTTTCTTTTATTGTGTTCAAAGAACGAATATACAAAATCTGAAAGCAATTCACAACCCTTGTCCACAAGCTCCTTCACCGCGTCCCATTGTGTTCAAAGAACGAATATACAAAATCTGAAAGCAATTCACAACATGCCAGCCGAATACATTCGCCGCCACGAAATTGTGTTCAAAGAACGAATATACAAAATCTGAAAGCAATTCACAACTATCAACAGCCGCTACTACAAGGTGAATGTATTGTGTTCAAAGAACGAATATACAAAATCTGAAAGCAATTCACAACTACTCACATATAACGCGATTGCCATCTGTCATTGTGTTCAAAGAACGAATATACAAAATCTGAAAGCAATTCACAACTTACAGCAAGGTCGCCGGGTGTGACGCGGCATTGTGTTCAAAGAACGAATATACAAAATCTGAAAGCAATTCACAACTTAGTGGATTCGGCCAACGCAGCCAAACTTATTGTGTTCAAAGAACGAATATACAAAATCTGAAAGCAATTCACAACACTGAGAGCTGCTTGTACTTTATGCCGTATATTGTGTTCAAAGAACGAATATACAAAATCTGAAAGCAATTCACAACAGCGCGTCGTGCGCCTCTATCGCGTACCTGATTGTGTTCAAAGAACGAATATACAAAATCTGAAAGCAATTCACAACTAGATCCCCTTGTCGGCGTCGTACACGGAGATTGTGTTCAAAGAACGAATATACAAAATCTGAAAGCAATTCACAACAAGTATGTGACTTCTTATGCTTCCAAGTGCATTGTGTTCAAAGAACGAATATACAAAATCTGAAAGCAATTCACAACATCATCGCAATCTACGTGGTTGCCGTCATCATTGTGTTCAAAGAACGAATATACAAAATCTGAAAGCAATTCACAACATGTCCTTGATTTCAAGCCGGGCTACGCCTATTGTGTTCAAAGAACGAATATACAAAATCTGAAAGCAATTCACAACATCCTATAACAGGATGTTCCCTTTTTTGTTATTGTGTTCAAAGAACGAATATACAAAATCTGAAAGCAATTCACAACCAATCAGGAGAAAATGTAATGACAAAAAGTATTGTGTTCAAAGAACGAATATACAAAATCTGAAAGCAATTCACAACATCTATTTGTTAATCCTGTCAAAGGTAATGATTGTGTTCAAAGAACGAATATACAAAATCTGAAAGCAATTCACAACATGTTGAGGAATCATTGAGGGATTTCCAATATTGTGTTCAAAGAACGAATATACAAAATCTGAAAGCAATTCACAACCCTGCCCTTCCTCTCAAGTACCGGACAGCGATTGTGTTCAAAGAACGAATATACAAAATCTGAAAGCAATTCACAACATACTGGGCCTGATACCCCCTGCGGGTACAATTGTGTTCAAAGAACGAATATACAAAATCTGAAAGCAATTCACAACACAGCCGCCGAGCCGGTCTTTAGAGCCAGATTGTGTTCAAAGAACGAATATACAAAATCTGAAAGCAATTCACAACGCGGAACAGCACCTCCACGCCGTAGCGGCCATTGTGTTCAAAGAACGAATATACAAAATCTGAAAGCAATTCACAACAGTCATATTCACTTCCTGCATCAACCCATTATTGTGTTCAAAGAACGAATATACAAAATCTGAAAGCAATTCACAACGCCCCCGAGTCCGCCACCGACCTGACCACGATTGTGTTCAAAGAACGAATATACAAAATCTGAAAGCAATTCACAACCGGTCGAGCTCAATCTTCACGTTAAAATTTATTGTGTTCAAAGAACGAATATACAAAATCTGAAAGCAATTCACAACCGGTCGAGCTCAATCTTCACGTTAAAATTTATTGTGTTCAAAGAACGAATATACAAAATCTGAAAGCAATTCACAACCGGTCGAGCTCAATCTTCACGTTAAAATTTATTGTGTTCAAAGAACGAATATACAAAATCTGAAAGCAATTCACAACCGGTCGAGCTCAATCTTCACGTTAAAATTTATTGTGTTCAAAGAACGAATATACAAAATCTGAAAGCAATTCACAACCGGTCGAGCTCAATCTTCACGTTAAAATTTATTGTGTTCAAAGAACGAATATACAAAATCTGAAAGCAATTCACAACCGGTCGAG
>CAVERO010000010.1:0-30843 GCA_963617915.1 Candidatus Methanomethylophilaceae archaeon
AGGGATGTGCGAAGCACACTCCCTCCCCCGAGGGGAGGGATTTAGGGAGGGGGTAACGTGAATAGATGAGGGTGGGCAATCACCTTCGAACGTGAGATAAAGTATTTTACAGCAAGTAATTGCCTACTTGCGAAAGTTGAGTTAATAAAACAACGCTATGACAATTAAAGATCTACAGCCGAAGGCCGTTTGGGAGAACTTCTACGGTCTGACAAGAGTTCCTCGTCCTTCAAAGCATGAGGGCAAGGTTCAGGAATATCTCCTCAACTGGGGAAAAGAGCACGGTGTTGACGTGAGGAAAGACGACACCGGCAACATAATATTCACGGCTCCGGCCACTCCAGGCTTCGAGAACCGCAAGGGCGTGATAATGCAGGCCCACATGGACATGGTCCCGCAGAAGACCGCCGACACGAAGCACGACTTCCTGACCGACCCTATCGAGACCGAGATAAAAGGGGATTGGGTGACAGCGAAGGGCACCACCCTTGGCGCCGACAACGGCATAGGGGTCGCCCTTGCGCTTTCCGTTCTTCAGGACAAGACGTTGAAGCACGGCCCGCTTGAGGCTCTCATCACTTACGACGAGGAGACCGGTATGACGGGCGCCAACTCGCTCAAGGCCGGAATATTGAAGGGTGACATCCTCCTCAACCTTGATTCCGAGGAGGAAGGCGAGCTCTGCACGGGTTGCGCCGGCGGAGTTGACGGTACGGCTGACTTCGCCTACAGAACCTACAAGACTCCGGAAGGATTCGTGGGCTGCAAAGTCACGGTAAAGGGACTCAAGGGCGGACACTCCGGAATGGACATCTCCCTCTTCAGAGGCAACGCCAACAAGATTCTCTGCCGCCTTCTCGAAGCCGTGATTTCTGAATATGACGTCAAGGTAGCATCCATCACCGGCGGCTCTCTCCGCAACGCCATTCCGTTCGAGGCCGAGGCCGAAATCCTCGTTCCGTCAGCGGACTCGCGCAAAGTCAAGGCTCTCATCGAGAAGAAATTCGAGGAGTCCAAGTTCGAGTACCAGTACTCTGACCCGGATATGATTCTCATCTACGCGAAGCAGAACGCTCCCGCGGCCCGCTACATCAGCCCTAAGGTGATCGGCAAGGCTGTAAAGGCCATTCTTGCCTGCCCTCACGGGGTCCAGAGAATGAGCGACACCCTTCCTGGCCTGACAGAGACCTCCACCAATATGGCAATCGTCCGCACCCAGAAGGGGCATCTTACAGTCCACTCGCTGACCCGCAGCTCCATTGACTCCGCCAAGATGTACCTTTCCGACTCTATCCGTTACGTCTTCGAGCTTGCCGGAGCTGAATATTCAACGTCAGGCGCTTACAGCGGCTGGGCTCCGAAACTCGGCACGCCGATGATCAAGGTTCTGGAGGACACGTACAAGTCACTCTTCGGAAAGGATCTGAAAATCACCGCCACTCACGGAGGGCTTGAGTGTGCCATCATGGGAGCCAAGTACCCGAACTGGGAGATGGTCTCCATCGGTCCTGACATCCTCTATCCTCACTCTCCGGACGAGCGCGTGAACATCGCCTCCGTCGCCGAGACCTGGAAGTTCCTCGTCGCCGTGCTTGAGAATATTCCCGTAAAGTAGTGCGGATTTGACCGTTGATTTGCGAAAGTTGGGATAATTGACTATATTTGCAGTCCTTTTGGGTTGGCATACGTCCCCGAAAGGACTGTATTTTATTTATTATTAAACAATTAGTTCAAATGTTAAAACAGTACGAGACCGTTTTCATCGCTACTCCCGTTTTGTCTGAACAACAGATGAAGGAAGCGGTTGCAAAGTACACCAAGCTTATCGCTGACAACGGCGGCGAGGTGGTGTACGAAGAGGACTGGGGGCTCCGTCAGCTGGCATATCCTATCCAGCACAAGACTTCAGGATTCTATTATCTTATTCAGTTCAAGGCTGATCCGGCCTTTATCGCTACCCTTGAGACCCAGTATTTCCGTGATGAGAGAATCATCCGGTTCCTTACCGTGGCTCTTGACAAGCACGCCGAGGCTTACGCCGCGAAGAGAAGGGAGAACAGGAACAAGCCTGTAGCTCCTAAGGCCGAGGAGGCTCCTGTAGAGGCTCCTGCCGCCGAAGAAGAAGAGAAAAAAGAGGAGAACGCTTAATCAAGGAGGAATGAATTATGGCACAGAATGACGCACAGAACGCTGGAATCCGCTATCTCAACCCTCCTACAGTAGAGGTAAGAAAGAAGAAGTACTGCCGTTTCAAGAAGGCGGGAATCAAGTATGTTGACTACAAGGACGCCGAGTTCCTCAAGAAGTTCCTCAACGAGCAGGGTAAGATTCTCCCTCGCCGCATCACCGGTACTTCCCTGAAGTTCCAGAGGAAAGTCGCTCAGGCAGTCAAGAGGGCCCGTTCCCTTGCTCTGCTTCCTTATGTGACTGACCTTCTTAAATAATTAGGAGAGCGAGATTATGAAGATCATTTTGAAAAAAGAGGTTGCCAATCTCGGCGAGGCCGGAGATGTGGTAGAGGTAAAGTCAGGTTACGGCCGTAACTATCTTATCCCTCAGGGATTCGCCTGCGCCGCCACCCAGTCCGCTCTCAAGCAGCTTGAGGAGACAAAACGCCAGAGGGCTCACAAAGAGGCCAAGCTGATCGCTGACGCCGAGGCTCTCGCCGCCAAGATTGAGGCCACGCCTGTCAAGGTTGCAGTGAAGGTCAGCGAGTCCGGCAAGATTTACGGTTCTGTCACCACAGCTCAGGTTGAAGAGGCTCTCAAGGCAGCCGGAATCGAGGTTGACAAGAAGAACATCACCCTCGGTGAGATCAAGACCGTAGGCGAGTACGAAGGCTCAATCAAGTGCTACAAAGCCGTCAAGGCCACCGTAAAGGTAACCGTTGAGGCTGAAGCCTAATCAATTCGAAGTCTTTTGACTGACCATATTTCAGGCCGCGGATTATTTCCGCGGCCTGTTTTTTTTTAGCAATGCTGAAAAGAAAATGTCGGTGGGATGACGAGTTGTGCCGGGAGGGCTTCTTTATAAAGGGATTTTTATTATATTTGCAATGTTGGAGCCGACCGGGTCCCGGGAAATAGGGAGGTTGCTTCCTCGGTTAGGGGGTGAACCTGCCGGCGGGACGGCGGAACCGCGGAAAAACACATTAATATTCATTGAGTATGGAACTGAAAGGATCAAAAACAGAGGAGAACCTGCGCACTGCGTTTGCGGGAGAGAGTCAGGCTCACACCAAGTATTTGTACTATGCCTCGAAGGCGGCCAAGGACGGCTATGTCCAGATAGGCAAGCTGTTCGAGGATACTGCGAAGAACGAGAAGGAACACGCCAAGATCTGGTTCAAACTGCTGCACGAGGGTGGAATCCCTTCAACGGAGGAGAATCTTGCCGACGCCGCCGCAGGTGAGAACTATGAGTGGACGGACATGTACGCCGGCTTCGCCAAGACCGCCAAGGAGGAAGGATTCGACGAGATCGCTTTCCTGTTCGAGAAGGTCGGCGCGATCGAGAAGACCCATGAGGAGCGCTACAGGAAGCTGCTGAAGAACGTTGAGGATGCGGTTGTCTTCTCAAAGGACGAGGACATGATCTGGGAGTGCTCGAACTGCGGTCACATCGTGGTCGGAAAGAAGGCTCCGGAGGTTTGCCCTGTGTGCAAGCACCCGAGAAGCTATTTCCAGATTAAAGCGGAAAACTATTAATTTATTGTAAAATATGAAGAAATTTTTTGCGGTCGCCGCAGCGGTGGCCGTCTTCCCTTTCATTGCCGCCGCACAGCCGAAGCCTGCGCAGCCTGAGGCAGAGTACAAGTTCACCGTCGTAAAGGAGAACCCGATCACGTCAGTCAAGAACCAGTACCGTTCCGGAACCTGCTGGTGTTTCTCGACCCTTGGATTCCTTGAGTCGGAGGCGATCAGGATCAAGAACATCAAGGACACCACTCTCTACCCGGATTTCTCCGAGATGTTCGTGGTTTCGCATTCCTACAAGGACAGGGCTGTGAAATATGTCCGCACGGACGGCCACATCAATTTCGCTGCCGGCTCCGAGGCTGACGATGTGCTCCACGTCGTCGAGGACTACGGGATTGTGCCTCAGGACGCGATGCCGGGACTTCAGCCTCTTCCGGTTCACGGAGAGCTTGACGCAACCGCGAAGGCCTATGTCGAGGCGATCGCCAAGAACCCTAACAAGACCCTCTCCACAAACTGGAAGAAGGGCTTCGACGCCATCGTGGACACCTTCCTCGGCGAGACCCCTGACACTTTTGAATATAACGGCAAGACCTACACTCCTGCCTCCTACAGGGACGAGATGGGCATTGTTCCCGCTGACTATGTGACCCTCACGTCGTTCACCCACCATCCGTTCTACACATCGTTCATCATGGAGATTTCCGACAACTGGAGATGGGATTCCGCGTACAATGTCCCTCTCGACGAGTTCATGGAGGTGATCTACAACGCCATCGACAAGGGCTACACCCTCGCTTGGGGGACTGATGTCAGCGAGAAGGGTTTCACCAGAAACGGAATCGGAGTGCTTCTTGAGGATGTGAAAGCCACCGCCGGTTCGGACCAGGAGCGTTGGGTAGGCAAGGCCGGAGAGAAGAAGGAGGTTGTTGCCGAGCTCCCTAAGGAGGCTCCGGTGACCCAGGAATCCCGTCAGGAGGGCTTCGACAACAAGACAACAACCGACGACCACGGAATGCAGATCTTCGGACTGGCAACAGACCAGAACGGCACCAAGTACTTCATGGTCAAGAACTCTTGGGGAACTTCCAGCAAGTACGGCGGAATCTGGTACTGCTCCGACTCGTTCGTCCGCGCCAAGACGATGGACGTTCTCGTCCACAAGGACGCTCTCTCCAAGGATCTCAAGAAGAAGCTTGGAATCAAGTAGATGAACATCGTCAAGCATATTCCCAACACGATTACCTCTATGAACCTCCTCTGCGGAGTTCTGGGGGTAATCGCTTCTTTGGACGGACGACTGGAACTGGGGTTCTTGCTGATGATCCTCGCAGCTGTCTTTGATTTCTGCGACGGATTGGCCGCAAGGCTTCTGAAGGCATATTCGGAGATAGGGAAGGAGTTGGATTCGCTTGCTGATGACGTCAGCTTCGGGGTGCTGCCGGCCGTGATGCTTTACCGGATCGGCGGGACGGACATCCCGGTCCTGAGATATCTGCCGCTCCTGCTTGCCGCGTTCTCCGCTTTGAGGCTCGCGAAGTTCAATCTGGATGAGCGACAGCACGACAGCTTCATCGGGCTTCCGACCCCGGCGGCGGCCATGATCTGCGGCTCGCTTGCGACCCTCGTGACCGTGAGGCCTGACTGCTTTCTGGCGCATTGGTGCGACGGGCCGGTGTTCATACCGGTTCTGACTCTTGTTTTGTGCTTCCTTCTGGTCAGCGAGATTCCGATGTTCTCGATGAAGTTCGGAGGAGGGAAGAAGGCCTCGAAACTGGAAGTTGCGAAGAGGGTCGCCTTTCTCGTAATCGTCGTCCTGGCGGTAATCATCGCGCTTGTCGAGCGTTCCCACTGGTCCTTCATATTCCTGACCAGTTTTCTGGGCTATGTGCTCATCAATCTGGCGATGAGCGACTTGACCGCCAAGAAATAAGCGGATGGCCAAACACGTCATACTTTATGTCCACGGAATGGGCGGGGGCGGAGACAGCCGCATCCCGTCCATTTTGAGGGATAATCTGGGGGGGGATTTCGAGGTGGTGGTCAGGACTTATGATTTTGACCCCGAAACCGCCCATGGTCAACTGTCCGCATGGGCGGACGAGGTACGTCCCGATCTTGTGATAGGGGAGAGCATGGGCGCCACACACGCAATCGCGCTGAGGGGCTATCCTCATCTTTTCGTCTCGCCGTCGCTGAACGCTCCAAGGTATTTCATCGCTTTGGCCTGGCTGACTTTGATTCCCGGCGTGACGGCTCTGTTTGACCGGATTTACCGGCCAAAGCCAGGAGACAGACAGCAACTTCATTTCACTTACAGACCGTTGAAAAAATGGCGGAAGGTCTTCGCCGAGGCGATGCTGAACACGCCTCTTAACGGCGGGAAAGACTATTTCTATGCCTTTTTCGGCACCCGTGACCATTACCGGCGCAGCGGTGTCGTCTCGATCCGAACTTGGAAAGAATATTTCGGTGACGGCACCTGGACCGTCTATGACGGCACCCACTTCATGGAGTATGAATATGTTCTCTCGCTCCTCATCCCCAAAATCCGCGAGGTTTTGGGAATATGAACCCGCAGTCTATGAGGTTCTCCCGGGATATTCCTTGAGCCCGGCCTCAAGCGCGTTGAACGCCTTCTCCAGTTCCGGAATCCCAAGCACGTAGGCCAGCCGTATTTCGTCTGTCCCGAAACCGAGAGTCTTGTAGAAGGACTTCACCGGAGTCACCATAGCGGTCTGGCCGTCAAACCTGAAATCCGTCAGCATCCACTTTGCGAACTTCTCGGCATCGTCAACCGGGATGCGCGCGATTGTGTAGAAAGCTCCCATCGGAGTCGGGGAATATACCCCTTCCATGGCGTTGAGACGGGAGACGGCATAGTCGCGTCTGGCGATATATTCATTTCTCACTTCGGTGAAATAGGATTGCGGGGTGTCAAGCGCTCCGATCGAGGCGATCTGCCCGTAAACCGGAGGGCAGAGACGGGACTGGGCGTATTTCATCGCCGCTTCCATCACGTCCCTGTTGTGGGAGACCACGCATCCGATGCGGCAGCCGCAGAGGTTGTAACGCTTTGAGACTGAATCAACGAGGATGACGTTGTCAGCAAGGTCGGGGATATTCATCGCCGAGAAATGCGGCTCGTCTGTGTAGCAGAATTCTCGATAGACCTCGTCTGAAATCAGGAAAAGGCCGTGTTTTCTTGCCACTTCTCCCAAAGCGAGCATTTCTTCTTTCGAGTACAGTGTCCCGGTGGGGTTGCCGGGGTTGCTGACGAGGATGGCCTTTGTGCGCGGAGTCACAAGTTTTTCGAACTCTTCGACCGGAGGAACTTTGAATCCGCTTTTGATGTCGGTGTGGACGGCTTTGAGGACTATTCCGCTTTCAAAGCAGAATGTGTTGTAGTTCGTGTAGAAAGGTTCGATTACGATGAGCTCGTCCCCCTCGTCGCAGGCTATCTGGAGCGCAAGGCTGACAGCCTCGCTCCCGGCCACTGTGACGATGATTTCCGGGACTGTGACCTCGATGCCGATTCCTCGGTAATATTTCTCCGCCAGGCCTTTGCGAAGCTCCGGCAGACCGGCCGAATTGGTGTAGGAGATGTGGTCAAGGGCGCTTTTTCGCACCGCCTCAAGGGCGCACTCGGGGGATTTGATGTCAGGAGCGCCGACATTGAGGTGATAGACTTTCACGCCGTCGTTTTGGGCCGCGTCGGCGAAAGGCACGAGCTTTCTGATGGCGGAAGCCGGCATCAGGCTGGATTTTTTAGAGATTTTAACCATCTTGTCAAGGAGTTTTATACACTACGGACATCAAAGATAGTGAAGATTTTTTTACCTTTGCAGTCTGAATGGTACAAATTGCAATATTTGAGTGGCTCGGATGGCCTTGCCGTCCGGAAAGTGTTTGATGACAGTGAAGAGATTTTTTGAGGTTATACTGTTGGCTTTATCCGTCATTGCGGCCGTTGGCTGTTCAAGGCGGGTGGAAAATGGCTATAGGACGATAGCCTACGTCAATTCTCTCCTGACGGATTCTCTTTCAGAGTTAAAGTCATTGGCCGAAAGCAGCGGCAAACCTTCCGGGGCGGTTGTGCTGGTCGGAGATCCTTCGGGGTGTCTGCGCCTGAGCGAGAAGATGCTGCTCTGCGATGAGTTTGACAACATCGACGCGCGGAAAGTCAGTGACGGACTGCCTGATTTCGCCGGCGAGACGATAGTCTCAATCCTGAATTTCGCTGACACTGCCTATGAGGCTCGGTCTGCCACGGAAGGCGGACGGACATCCCTGCGCGAATCGGCGGTGAACGGTGCGCTTGCCGCTCTTCGATGCCCTTCCCGCTGCAAGATTCTCATCATCTGCAGCCCGGTTCTTTCGGAATATGGCGGCAGCGATGTCTGCGACCTTTTTGAAAAGATTGGCTGCGATGTCCCGGTAATATATTCTTCGGACACAACTTTTTCATTCCCCGAGGCTTGCTTCCTGAAAATGAGAGAAAGAGGCGCATTCACGCACAACATTTCCTATCCTTCGGCGAAGCTGTTTGTCGCTGTGCGCGACTCGTCGGATTCCACGGTGTCCGTCCTGCCGTTCGTTGACAGTCTTGTTCCTGCCTCTTACCCTGACACAGTCGGGGTGCTGGCTCCAAACACTTATTATTCATATGTCGTACAAAATCAGCATTAGTCCTGAAGAGATAGAACGGCTGGAGCCTTCGAGCTTCCCGGGTAAGATAAAAGTTGTTGACAACCAAGGTTTTGAGTTCATCAAGGCCATCAGTTACCTCAGGCGGCAGAAGGTCATAGGTTTTGACACGGAATCCAGGCCTTGTTTCTCGGCGGACCAGCCGCATTACGGGGTCTCTCTGTTGCAGCTTTCCGGTAAGGAGAAGGCTTTCCTTTTCAGGGTCAAGCTGATGGGCGGCATCCCAAAGTCACTGCGCAAGATTTTGGCGAGCAAGGAGATAATCAAGGTCGGGGCGGCTGTCACTGACGATGTGCGCGGCCTGAAGAAGCATCACGATTTCGAGCCGAAGGCTTTCGTCGATCTTCAGAAGATGGTCTGGGAATACGGCATCAAGGACAAGAGCGTCAAGAAGATGGCTGCCATAATCTTGGGAGTCCGCATCTCCAAGACCCAACAGCTTTCCAATTGGGAGGCGGAGGAACTTTCGGATTCGCAGCAGGCCTATGCGGCCACTGACGCCTGGATCTGCCGGGAGATGTACTACAAGCTGATGGCTTCCGAGAAAAATCCGTTGACTCCGGAGCAGTTGCTTCCCAATCCTCCAAAACACACTGAAAATGACAAAGATAATATTAAAGAAGGGTAGAGAGGACTCTCTTTTGAGATTCCATCCGTGGGTTTTTTCCGGTGCCATCGCGCAGATTGTCGGAGAACCGGCCGAAGGTGACATTGTGGGAGTGTTCTCCCAAGGTGGTGACTTTCTGGCCTATGGGCATTATCAGATCGGTTCAATCGCAGTCCGGGTGTTGAGTTTCGCTGGTGAGGATGTCCTTTCTCCTGACTTTTGGAAGAATATGATCGCACGTGCGCTCCGGGTCCGCATCGCAGCCGGGCTTGCCGCTCCGGTCCCTGAGCCTGTCGAAGGGTCTGAGCCTGTCACTCCGGTTCCTGAGCCTGTCGAAGGACCCGAGTCTGTCTCTCCGGTCCCTGAGCTTGTCGAAGGGCCGGAGCCTGTCGAAGAGCCGGAGCATTCCGGACAGTCGCTCAGACAATCCCGGCGACCGGCTCAGACCAACTGCTACCGCCTGATCCACGGTGAAGGAGACGGCCTCCCAGGCCTGATAATCGACTATTACGATGGTGTCTGTGTAATGCAGGCCCACTCCGTAGGGATGTTCCGTGCCAAAGGCGCAATCTGCGAGGCTTTGAAAGCTGTCTATGGAACCTCTCTCAAGGCGGTTTACGACAAGAGTTCCGGCACCGCCCCGTTCAAGGCAGGGCTCGATCTCGTTGACGGCTACCTTTACCGTTCGGAAGGTTTCTCCGATGACGAACAGGTAGTCCTTGAGAACGGTAACAGGTTCTTTGTCAACTGGACTGAAGGTCAGAAAACAGGCTTTTTCCTCGACCAAAGGGAGAACCGTGCCCTTGTGGGGAAATATTCCAGAGGCCGCAACGTCCTGAACCTCTTCTGTTACACGGGAGGCTTTTCCGTCTATGCCCTTGGCAATGGCGCGGTCCATGTCGATTCGGTTGACAGTTCGCGCAAGGCCATCGACATGGTGGAAAGGAATATGTCGTTGAACGGCTTCAAACCATCGCAGCACACAGGTTATTGTGCTGACGCCATTGAGTTTCTCCGCAACGTTCCTGAAGACAAGTACGACCTTATGATTGTGGATCCCCCGGCATTCGCCAAGCATAGAGGCGCTCTGAACAATGCCCTCCGCGCTTACCAGCGTCTGAACGCCGCCGCGATTTCAAAAGTCGCCCCCGGTGGTTTGGTGTTCACCTTCAGCTGCTCGCAAGTCGTTGACAAGGAAGCCTTTGCCCTCGCTGTGTTCTCCGCCGCGGCCCAGACCGGGCGCAGCGTGAGGATTCTTGACCGCCTGAACCAGCCGGCAGATCACGCCGTCAACATCTATCACCCTGAAGGCGAGTATCTTAAGGGACTGCTCCTCTACGTGGAGTAGCGGCATCCCAGTCGCTCCGGCAATCTCTTTCCCTTAGGGGAGAAACATAGTTACATTTTACTGACCGGATGTAAAAGTCCAGGTTTTTTATGTATGTTTGTAACGTTTAAACCATTGCGCTATGAAGAAATATGTCATCTGCCTCCTGCTTATTCTTTCTGTAGGAATTCGGGGAACTGAAACGTTCGCCCAAAGGATGTCCATCATCTGCTCCAACAGCACAAGGGCGGCTCTTGACGTGACCATAGTGCTGAAATCCCCTGACGGGAACAGCTTCTAAGTATCAAATTTAAAACACAACGCCCCTGACTTGCGTCAGAGGCGTTTCTGTGAGGTGCCTAGCGGAATCGAACCGCTGTAGCAGGTTTTGCAGACCTGTGCCTAACCGCTCGGCCAAAGCACCTTGATTTGGATTGCAAATATAACGCTTTTTCCGCTATCCGCAAATATTTCTTTCCTGAAACGGTTGGAAAACTTCGGAATATGCTGCCGGGCCGGCGGAATATTCCTTATAATTAAGTAAATTTGTGAGCCGGCATATTCGGAAAATGTTGCCGACCGGTGACCGCAGGTCCTGTGGCATTGAGTAAGAATTGAAATTAATGACGCTGAGATGTATATGAGAAGAATAATATCAATGGTGACGGCGGCGTGCGTGTCTGCTGTGGCGGTCTTGGCGCAGGAGACGCCGCTCAGGTTCGCGTTTCTGACGGATCTGCACTATTCTGCCGGGAGCGGGTCTGTGTCCGACATCAGCCGTTGTGTCAAGGATGTCAACACTTTGGACGGATTGGATTTCGTCCTTATAGGCGGCGACCTGACGGATTTCGGAACCGACGAGGAGATTGCGGCTGTCAAACAGATGCTCGACTCGCTCAGGTACAAGTACTATGTTGTCGCCGGAAACCACGACGCCAAGTGGTCGGAGAGCGGATGCAACACTTTCCTCAAGGTGTTCGGCTACGAGAACTACGAATTCGAGTGCAAGGGCTGGCGCTTCATCGGCTGCAACTGCGGCCCGGACATGAGGATGGCCCCGGCGCTGATTCCGCAGGAAAGTATGGAATGGCTGAAAGGCCTTAAGCCGGGGAAGAAGACCATATTCGTGAACCACTATCCGCAGGACACGTCGGTGCTGAACTACTTTGATGTGACGCGCGAGCTGAAGAGGATAGGCGCAAGGTTCGAGGTCGGCGGGCATTGGCACACGAACGTGGCTCTGGACTATGACGGTCTGCCCGGTGTTCTGAACCGCTCGACGTTGACCGCCGGAAGGCAGCCCGGGTACAATGTCGTCACAATCCGGAATGACAGCGTCACCGTTTCGGAAAGAAGGCTTTACGGCTCCACTGCCGTGCAGCTGGAACCGTGGTACACGAAAAGGCTGACAGAGGTGAAGGACACCGTGACCTATGATGCCGACGGTCTGCCGGCATCTTACCCGTGGATGCGATACGATGTCAACAGCGACAGCCCTGTCAAGGAGGTCTGGAAGCTCAAGGACGAGGGCAACATCGTCGCCGGCTTTGCCCGGGCCGGAAACCGCGCCTGGTACACGACCGCTTCCGGCAACGTGCGCTGCATAAGCGTCAAAGATGGTAAAAGAATATGGACGAAGAAGTTCCCTGGCAAGATATTCTCAACTCCTGCCGTGCAGGGAAAGTACCTTGTGTTCGGCTGCACTGACGGCAACGTCTATGCGCTGAACGCCAAAAACGGAAAGACTGTCTGGAAATATGCCGCAAGGAAGTCCGTGCTGGGCAGCCCTGTGATATTCAACGGAAAAGTCTATGTCGGAGCTTCGGACGGATGTTTCAGGGCGCTTGACCTAAAGACCGGAAAGGCTGTGTGGACATATTCAGACGTGCGGGGATTTGTGGAGTGCCGCGCTTATGCCGATAGGGAGCAGGTCGTGTTCGGATCATGGGGCAACAGACTTTATTCGCTTGACCCCGAGACCGGTTCGCTCCAATGGGAATGGAAATGCGGGAAACCTTCGAGGATGTACTCTCCGGCGGCCGTTTGGCCTGTCAAGGCGTGCGGGAAGATATTCATTGCCGTTCCTGACAGAAGGCTTTATGCGCTTGATGCGGCAACGGGAAAGGAATTGAAGCATTATGACAGGGCGGCCAGAGAGGCGGTCGGCGTCTCTCCTGACGGGAAGAAGGTCTATTGCAAATCCATGTGGCACACAATCACTTCCGTGGATGCGTCAAGCCTTGAGGTGGACTGGTGCGCGGAGACCGGAGCCGGCTATGAGATTTCGCCGACTTCAATCGAGCGCGTCGGTGACGAGGTGGTCATGCCGACTGACAAGGGCAACATCATCGGCTTCAGCGCGGTGGACGGAAGCCGCCTCTGGGCGCACAAGATTTCCATCGCTTTGGTGAATCCGATGCAGGTCTGGAGAGAAGGGGATTCCACCTGCATTCTCGCTTCAACCATGGACGGGACGGTGACGCTGCTGCGGGAATAGTCCGGTGCAGTCAGACCGATTCGGCAGCCCCGGTGGACATCATGAACCGGATGCCGGGACACCGGTCATTGGATTTCGTTGAAGCGACACAATGAAACATTTTGTTATTATAATGAATATGAAAAAGTTACTACTGATTCTTGCGGCGGTTTGCGCCGCAGCCCCGCTTCTGGCGGAGAAAAACAACAGGATGGAGCCGTGGCAGGATCCGAACGTGTTCGAGGAGAACCGGCTTCCGATGACGGCTACTTTCACCGCGGATCAGCAGAAAACGTTGAGCCTCAACGGTGTCTGGAAATTCAAGTGGAATGAGACCATTGAGGGCCGAACGAAAGGTTTCGAGGCCGTGGACTACGACGATGAGGGATGGGGCACTATCCCTGTTCCCGGAATGTGGGAACTGAACGGGTACAACGACCCTCTCTACCTTAACGTCGGCTTCGCCTGGAGAGGCCACTACACTAACAATCCTCCTTATCCGCCGACAGAGCACAACTATGTCGGCCAGTACCGCAGGACTTTCAACATCGACAAATCCTGGATCGGGAAGCAGATCTGCCTTTGCATAGGCTCCGCAACATCCAACGTCCGCGTCTGGGTCAACGGAAAGATGGTCGGCTACAGCGAGGACAGCAAGCTTGAGGCCCGCTTTGACCTGACCAAATACGTCAAGGCGGGGGAGAACCTCATCGCCCTTGAGGTGTTCCGCTGGTGTGACGGATCCTATCTGGAGGACCAGGACTTCTGGAGGCTCAGCGGAATCGCGCGCGGCGTCTATGTCTATACCCGCGAGACAGAGCGCATCGAGGATGTGAACGTCACCGCCGGGATGGACGGAAACTTCACCGTGACAGCCAAGGTGACGAGGGGCGTGAGGAACGTCAGTGTCGCCGTGGTCGACAAGGACGGCAATCAGGTGGCTTGCCGTGAAGCCGCTCCGGTCAAGGGAGAGGCGGTTCTGGACGGTACTGTCCAGGCTCCTGCCCTTTGGAGCGCCGAGATTCCGAATCTTTACACCTTGAAAGTGACCGCGTCCGGAAAGAAAGGCGTTGCCGAAAGCACCTCGATTGATTTCGGATTCCGTACCGTCGAGATAAAGGACAGTCAGCTGCTTGTCAACGGCAAGCCTGTCCTCATCAAGGGTGCCGACCGCCACGAGGTGAACTCAGACAAGGGCTATGTAGTCTCCGAGGCGGACATGATCAACGACATCCGCATAATGAAGGAACTGAATATGAACGCGGTGCGCACTTGCCACTACCCTGATGACCCGCGCTGGTACGCCCTCTGCGACAAGTACGGTCTCTACGTGGTGGACGAGGGTAACATCGAATCCCACGGAATGGGCTACGGAGAGGCCTCGCTGGCACACAGGGCTGACTACCGCGCCGCCCACCTGATCCGTGACCAGAGGATGCTCCGCAGGGATTTCAACCATCCGTCCGTCATCATCTGGAGTCTCGGCAACGAGGCCGGAGACGGAGAGAACTTCACAGCCTGCTACAAATGGATGAAAGAGAACGATCCGACGAGGCCGGTCCAGTACGAAAGGGCCCGCGGCGGCGCGAACACCGACATCCATTGCCCGATGTACGTTTCTCCGGCGGAATGCGAGGCCATAGTGCTCCGTAAGGAAGGAAAGCCGCTGATCCAGTGTGAATATGCCCACGCCATGGGCAATTCGATGGGCAATTTCAAGGAATATTGGGACCTCATCCGCAAGTACCCTACCTATCAGGGCGGTTTCATCTGGGACTTTGTGGACCAGGCGCTCCGCTGGCCTTCCGACCAGGGCGGCACTGACCACATCTTCGCATTCGGAGGAGATTTCAATGACTATGACCCTTCGGACGGCTCTTTCAACTGCAACGGAGTCATCGCCGCCGACAGAACCCTGCACCCTCACGCCTACGAGGTCCGCTACCAGCACAGGAATATTCATACATCCCTTGCGGGGCAGGGAAGGGTGAACGTGTTCAATGAGTATTTCTTCAAGGATCTGAGTCAGTACCGGATGCTTTGGAATATGACCGTGGACGGCGAGGCTGTGTCTTCGGGAGTCATCGAGAACCTGAATGTCGCTCCGCAGAAGACTGCGACCGTTGACCTTGGATTCAAGAGTGTTCCCGGGGGCGACGCTGACATATTCCTGAACGTCTCGTATGTCCTCAAGACCACCGACGGCGTGCTTCCGGCAGGTACCGAGGTCGCTTACGACCAGATTCCGCTCAATGAGAAATCTGATGCCGCCTTCAAGGCCGGCTCCGCTTCGGTCTGCGGCAAGTCTTTGGTTCAGAGCGAGACGGAGGGATCTTATGTGTTCAGCGGATCCTTCGCTTTTGCGGGAACAGCGGCTGAACGTGTCGCCGACTGGACTGCCACGTTCGACAAGGCCACCGGATTCCTTGCCGGCTACACCGTGAACGGTGTCCAGATGCTTTCCGAGCCATTGACTCCGGAGTTCGCGCGCGCGCCGACCGAGAACGACATGGGAGCGGGCAAGATCCGCGAGATGTACAAGGCGTGGCGTTATCCCGCTTTCAAACTGAAGGCGGGGTCGTTGGTTGTCGAAAAAGCGACCGACGGTGTCGGCCTGATGTCTGTGTCCGCTGAATATGAGCCTATCGCAGGCGGTGCCGCCATCGTGAAGATGTTCTACGAGATCTTCCCTGACGGAACCATAAAGGCCACCGAGATGATGAAGGACGCCGGTAAGCTGGCCCAGGCTCCGTCCCTTATGCGTTTCGGAATGAAGTTCGCCATGCCAGGGCGTTACTCTACAGTTGACTTCTACGGCAAGGGCCCTTGGGAGAACTACTCAGACAGGAACACCGCTGCCGTTGTCGGGCGTTACGTCCAGAGCGTCAATGACCAGTATCATTACGGCTATGTCCGCACCCAGGAATCCGGCACGAAGACAGGCCTGAGATATTTCCGTGTTCTTGACTCAAACGGAACCGGTCTTGAGGTCACTGCCGACGGCAAGTTCTCCGCTTCCGCCCTTCCGTTCCCGATGAGGGATCTGGACTGCCTTGAGAACGGGACACCGGTACGTGCCAACAAGACAAACATCCAGAACGGAGAGGCACGCCACTCATTGAATCTCAAGGCGAAGGCTCATGAGAACGACCGCACTGACGGTACGACCTACGTCAACTTCGACCTTGTACAGATGGGTGTCGGCGGCATCAACTCGTGGGGTACCCTGCCTCTTGACAAGTACCTCATCCCGGCCGCCGAACGTGAGTTCACTTTCGTGCTCCGTCCGGTGAACAACTGATTCTCCTGGCGTTTTTACGCCTTGAGCATAACTTGATCATAAATTGGAAAAGCATGCTGTCCGCCTGTGTCCGGACAGTATGCTTTTCTATTTGACCCTAATTGCATTGGAAACATATTCCCGGGACTCCTTGCGTCGCCCTTGCATCGCTTCGCACTGCGTGCGTGTTCCCATGCCGCTGCAATGTCGATTATTTTGTGTAGGTTTGCAGTATGAAAGTTGCTGTAGTAGGGGCCGGGGCGGCGGGATGTTTCTGCGCCATTGAATTGAAGCGGAGGATGCCTTCCGCTTCGGTGGAGTTGTTTGAGGCCGGCCCCAAGGCTCTTGCCAAGGTGGCCGTCACCGGAGGAGGGAGGTGCAATCTTACAAATTCCTTTGAGGGAATATCTTCGCTGGCGGCGGCATATCCCCGCGGCGACAGGCTTATGAAGCGCCTGTTCCGCATCTTTGACCATCGGAGCACTTGGCAATGGTTTGAGAACGAGGGGGTCAAGCTGGTTCTACAGGAGGATGGCTGCGTTTTCCCAGCCTCGCAGGATGCGATGGAGGTTGTGAACACGTTGCTTTCCCGGATGCGGCAGACCGGAGCCGTACTTCATACCAGACATAAGGTCATGAGTATATTTCCTTGTCTGGAAGGTGGTTACACGTTAACGGTCGCTGAGTCTGTGGTTCGACATCGCTCACCAACCATCGAAGCGACGAAAAGGCTGGAATTCTCTGCCGACATTGTGGTCGTAACCACCGGCGGCAGCCCGAAACTTTCAGGCCTTGGGATGCTGCACGGCCTTGACCTTGAGATTGTTTCTCCTGTCCCGTCCCTCTTCACCTTCAACCTGCCGGACAGCCCTGTCCGCGGGTTGATGGGGACTGTGGTCGAGAATGCCGCCGCATCCTTGTCCGGCACGAAGTTCAAGGCCGTAGGCCCGCTCCTCGTCACCCATTGGGGAATGAGCGGCCCGGCTATCCTGAAACTCTCTTCCTACGCCGCGCGCCACCTCGCCGGGAATGAATATTCCGCCACCCTTTCAGTGAATTGGTTCGGCGACACCTGTGAACAGGATGTCCGGGGCAGAATCTCGTTGCTTTCAAAAGACAATCATCAAAAACTGATTCTCAACACGCATCCTTCCGAACTGCCGTCAAGGCTTTGGGCTTACATAATCTCCAAATGCGGGATAAGGGAAGATTCACGCTGGGCCGAAATTGGCTCCAAAGGCCTGAACCGCCTTGTGAACACTCTGGTCAACGACCAGTACCAAATCTGCGGCAAGAGCCGTTTCAAGGAAGAGTTCGTCACCTGCGGCGGAGTATCCCTGTCCAACATCGATTCCCTCACCCTTGAGTGCAAGTCCTGTCCCGGCCTCTATTTCGCCGGCGAGGTTCTCGATGTGGATGCGATAACCGGCGGCTTCAATCTCCAGGCCGCCTGGACCATGGGCTACACCGTCGCCCGCGCGGTCGCCTTGCGCGGTTCGGTCATGTGAATTTCTAAATTCCGCAGAAAACAAAACTTTTTTGCGGAATCTGCTCAAATGTGTTTTTTTTCTTCCGTAGAAGTCATTGTTTTGATAGTTTGAGTTGAACAAAGGCTCCTTCTTTTGTGCGCACAGAAAAAAGAACCGTGCCCTCGTCTTGAGGTTCCGAGTGCAAATGTCTATGAATATTTCGGTCCCGTTCTTGGACTCCAACTGGACTCAAAGACGATTTTTTATTTTTTCCTGTGCAGTTCTTCCTCCAGAAGCCTGATGCGAGTCTTCAGTTCTTCGACGGAAGGAAGCTGCTGCTGGATTTCCTGAATCTGCACATTGCTGTAGGAAGCCACGCCCATCGGGGTGGTGATGCCGCTGAACGCATATTGAACCTCCGTCTCGTCCTTGTTGCTGCAAATCAGAAGCCCTATGGTCGGATTCTGAGAGGGAGTCTTTATCAGGTCATCGACTGCATTGACATAGAAATTGAGCTTGCCGGCGAACTCCGGCTGGAACGGCACGGCCTTCAACTCTATGACTATGTAGCAATTCAAGTTGATATGAAAGAACAGCATATCGAGCTTGCGGGTCTTTCCCGCCACGACAATCTGTTTCTGCCTTCCAAGATATGCAAAGCCGCTACCGAGTTCCAGCAGAAATCTTGTAAGCTGTCTTTCAAGTTCTGTCTCCAGTCTATCCTCATCGTATCCGTCAGGGAGAGACAAGAAGCCGAAGTCGTAAGTGTCTTTTGTAATCTCCTTTGCCAGCGCACTCTGTGGGGATGGAAGCCTGTCGGAGAAATTGGTGATGGCTTTTCCAGATGATTTATAGAGCTGGGCATCCAGACAATGTCCGAGAGCCTTTCTGCTGAGTCCGTCAGTAATGGTTTTTGAAAGATAGAAGAACGCCTCTTCCAATGACTTGCAATTGGCGATTATGTCTATGTGATGCCCCCACGGAATATGGGAGAATAATTCCGGAAATGGCACACCGTCACACTGGATTTCGACAACAGGCATTTCTTCAATAACTTGTTGAAGTTTTCCATTTGCCTTATTATCAACGGCTTGAATTTCTTCAATAGCTTGTTGAAGTTTTACTCCTGAAGCACAATAGAACAAATACCATCGCTTCATATACCAAAGGTTAGTCAGGCCAAATCCTTTTTTCTCTGGGAATGCAGCCTGTAAATCCAAGCTGAGCTGCTCAACCACTCCTGCACCCCATCTCTCTTCCGCCTTTTTACGCACAAGGTCTCGCCCGAGTTCCCAGTTGAAACGCAACTGCTCGGCATTCACCTTGATAGCCGCCTTGATTTGTGCGCTGCGATATCTGGCCTTGACTTCTTCAAGCCACTGTACATATTCTCTGTCAATTTTCACATCGTGAATCTTCACGACCGTAGGTTTCTCGTTTGTCATGTTCGTATCGTTTCGGTTGATTTTTCTATGGATTGTTGTCCTTGATGCTATTGGTCAGATGATGGGTGTCATATAAGCCGGCACCATCCTGACTTGTCCGTCCCGACCAAGGTCTTTCGTGTATATAAGATATCTGTCTGAAATGCGGGAGGAAAATTTCTTGCAGAAGTCATCCAGCGAAGCGTGGGTTTTGTATCCTGATGATTTTACCTCAACGGGAACAATCTTTGCTCCGCGGGAAAGAAGAAAGTCAATCTCGTAGTTGTGCTTTTCGTCTTTGGGCCAGGTGTAGTAGAAGAGCTTGTTGCCTGAGGCTGTGAGCATCTGGGCTATAAGATTCTCATACACATAACCGAGGTTGGCTGCAAGTTTGTCGCTAATCAGCTTGTCGTATATGACGTTTTCGGTATAGCTTTTATCCCAGAATGCCATTGTCACGAAGAGACCGGTGTCCCCGACGAATAATTTATATCTCGTATTGTCTCTTGAGAGTTCCATCCCGACATTAGGATCATCTGTGTGATAAGCAAAGTTGACCGTCTTGCTGTCGTCGAGATCGGACAGCAACTGCAGCATCTTTTCGTTTTCGACGTTGCTGACTACAGTTGTTGGCTGGAAATGGGCGGCTTTCTTGTTAAGCTGCCCCGGTATGGACATAAAGAGCTTGGTGATGCGCCCTGTCGGGTCTATTTTCCTGAAGTCATCGGCGTAGAGCTTGATGATTTTCCGTTTTACGGCATCAACCTTCTTGAGATTGTTCGTGTCAAGATATGCATTAACTGCCTGCGGCATTCCGCCGACGAGCATATACTTCAAGAACACCTTCGGAGTCGCAGCAGTTACAGCACCGTGGGCAGCCTCGTACTCGGTCTTGAGGTCGATGGAGGTGTCAACGACAGTCCTCGGAGAACCAATCATCACGGCCTTGCTGTAAGCCATGGTCACGCCGTTGCTCTGCGGAGCTGAAAGCCCTGATGACGAGCTTGAGGTCGGTGGTGACTGCCGGAGAGTCCGGAAGCTGGAAAGTGAACTGGTCTGCCGTGAGCGAGAGGTCCGCCTCGCAGGGAGCGTCAACCCCTACAAGCACCGGCGGCGTGGAGAGAACCGTGCCTCACGTCCTCAATGCAGTCGCCGCCGCACAGGTAGCTGCCGAACATCGATGCGAACACGCCGCCGTGAGTGAACGCGGCCTTCGTGGCGACGGCCGAGATCCCCGTCGAGGACCTGACGGAGGCCGCTGCGGTCGAACTGGTTGAAAAATGAGAAAAGTCCCCCGTAAGGGTTGATGTTGTCAGATTTTAGTTGTATCTTCGCCATGTCAGTGGACCAAAATTATGTTGAATTGTACTTCGCTGATTCAGGTGAAATATCTGACATTGTCAAGCCCTGGTAAGGGTTTCTTTATCAGGGCTTTTGAAACTTTAGCAGGCTATTGGTCTGCGGAATTTAGGATAATACCGATACGCCGCATGAAGACATTGACACTCAATCTCAAGCGCAAATATTTCGATGAAATTCTTGCCGGAACAAAGACCCACGAATACCGTGACATCTTCCCCGAGAATGTCAAGAAGTTCGTCTATTATCGCATAGGCGACAAGATATTCCCCGGTGACGCTGAACTCCCATCAGAGGAAGAGTTGCCCGGCGAGGTTGTTCCTTGCCCTGTTGAGTATGACTGCATCAAGTTCCTCACGGGGGCATACTCTGGCAAGCGTCCCTACATGGTCATCAAAGTCAAGGCTGCCGAAATCAAGTACGCTCTTGATGAAAACGGAGAAAACATCATCGTTCTTGATGAAGACACCGGCATAGAATTCATCGCCGCCCAGATTGACTATACTCTCGGCAAAATCATCGAGATATTTGATTGTTAAAGAAGTATTACGCATCCTGTACCACATTTTGGGACAGGATGCTTTTTTCTTTGTGGCATGTATCGCTTGAGTAACACGCGACAAGGAGTATTGAAAAATATAGAGGTGTAAATATATGATACAAACAGTAAACAAGTACCCCATCGATGAAATCATCAAAAAGGATGCTTCTTTTCACTATGTTATTCCGAAATACCAGCGTGAATATACATGGTCATACAAAGAGTGGGATGCCTTATATGATGACATTACCGAGAATCAAGAGGGATATTTCATTGGCTCGATAATTTGCATAAATACAGGTGATTCAAATTATCCCCGCTTGGAAGTAATTGACGGACAACAGCGGCTGACGACCTTGTGCCTTCTCCTCCTTGCCCTTTACAAACGCATGAATGAGCACAAGGAGGAAATGGATGAAGATGACCATTTTGAGATATCATGGATTCGTAAGGCCTTGCAAAACGCAAAGAATGCCAATGGCTTAATACTTCTTCCCCAAGTACAAAACAACAATCAAGACGATTTCTCAACAGTGATGTGGGAAAACGGCATCTTGAAAAACGCCAAAAAAGTGTCATTCTTCGGTCATCGCAAGATTGCCCGCTGCTTCAACTGGTTCTTATACAAGATTGACCAAGACTTGAACAAGAATGACGATAAGGTTGCTACATTGCTGGAAATCAAGAAGAAGGTTTGCAATGCCATGTTGGTCAAGATAGAGGTGTCTTCTCATTCTGATGCCTATATCCTTTTTGAATCCCTCAACAATCGTGGTACACCCCTCACTGCCATTGACCTGATGAAGAACCTCATTATGGCCAGAGCAGAGAAGGTGGGCCTGACCGTTGATGATTGCTTCGAACAGTGGAAAGAACTTCTGGACTATCTCACTGACGATTATGCCACACAAGAACGTTTCTTCCGTTACTACTACAATGCCTTCAAGAACAAACTGAACGAGCCGTTCCGCAAGGAAGATGTAAAAAAGAAGGACCCGCTGGGCATAGTTGCAACCAAGTCTAATCTTCTCCAGATCTATGAGAGGCTTATTAACCATGACCTGCCGGGATTTCTGGAAGAGATTCTTGTTGTTGGTCGCATTTTTGCCGACCTTCGCAACAGAGAGGACGATAAGACACCCTATCGCCGCGCGTTATTAGATTTGGCAAGAATTCAAGGTGTTCCGTCTTACCAACTTCTCATGTTCCTCCAACGCAACAAAGAGAGCCTGCAACTGAATGACGAAACCTTCATTAAAATAGTCAATCTACTGACCGTTTTCTTTGTGCGACGCAATGTGACTGATTATCCAGGCACCCGCGATCTCAACAGCATCTTCATGGATGCAATATCGACTATTGAGACAAACGGTGTAACTGGTAATGCCATATACGACACGGTAAAAGAAAACCTTGCCAAACGGGTTGCCTCCGATGAAATGTTCATCCGCTGTTTGAACGGTGATATTTACAAAGAGAATACTGGTGCGGCGCGTTTTATCCTATGCGCTCTGACACAAAAGGCTATGACCAAAGAAACATGGACAGACCTTTGGGAATACAAGCAGTATGAGAAAAGCAATAATCAGGTATTCGTCTGGACCATTGAGCATATTTTCCCTGAAGGACAGAACATTCCTCAGGCATGGGTAGATATGATTGCAGGAGGAGATAGAGACCTTGCTAACGAGTACTTGCAGAAGTATGTCCACAAATTGGGGAACCTGACTGTCAGCGGTTATAACAGTGCCCTAAGCAACTACTCTTTCGAACAGAAGCGGGACCGTGTCAATAAAGACGGTAAGCCCATCGGATACAAGAATGGTTTGGAAATAAACCGCGAACTCGCAGATAAGGAGAGTTGGACTGTAGATGACATCACCAACCGTACTGAACGATTGGTGAACGAGGTCAAAGAAATGTTCAAATTCCCGGAATAGACCTATGGCAGATAAACACGCACAGAGAATTGAGATTTTCAACTCCACGCTGGAGTTCATCCGACAAGGATGAAAAAGATTCGGCCATGCATGCCTTTGCCGTCGCCGTAAAACAATGCAACCGGCCGGAAACACTTCCGACCGGCACTGTCAAACTTTCTTGGAATCGTGGATTCGCTGTTCAGAGCGCATCCTTGCGCACTCGCCCCTCCGAAGACTGTAAACCTTTTTTGGGAGTGGGGGAGACTGCTAGTCCGGGTACTCGGCGAAATCGGATTTTGGGGCTCCGCAGACAGGACATTTCCAGTCTTTCGGGATGTCCTTGAACGGGGTTCCGGGCTTTATGCCACCGTCAGGATCGCCATCGGCAGGGTCGTAGATCCAGCCGCAGCGAAGGCATTCGTACTTTTTGGAGTCACTTGCCATAGTTATTGGTTTTTAGTGAAACTTGGCGATGCGCCACTGCGGCGCACCGGCCAGGGTCACTGCAATAACTATTCCATCAATTTCTTGTACTTGAACCTCTTAGGCTCGGTGTTGCCAAGACGCGCCTTGCGGTTCTCCTCGTACTCGGCGTAGTTGCCCTCGAAGAACACCACATTGGAGTCACCCTCGTAGGCGAGGATGTGGGTGGCGATCCTGTCCAGGAACCAGCGGTCGTGGCTGATCACGACGGCGCATCCGGCGAAGTTCTCAAGGCCGTCCTCCAGGGCGCGGATCGTGTTGACGTCCACATCGTTCGTCGGCTCGTCAAGAAGCAGCACGTTGCCCTCGTCCTTGAGGGTCAGCGCAAGGTGGAGCCTGTTGCGCTCGCCGCCGGAGAGCACCCCGCAGAGCTTCTCCTGGTCGGAGCCGCTGAAATTGAATCTGGACACCCAGGCCCGGGCGTTGATGTCCTTGTTCCCGAGCCTTACCCACTCGGAGTTCCCGGCGATGGTCTCGAACACGGTCTTGTCCGGATCTATGCTCCTGTGCTGCTGGTCAACGTAGGAAATCTTCACTGTCTCCCCGATGTCGATTGAACCTGTGTCGGGTTTCTCTATGCCCATTATGAGCCTGAACAGGGTAGTCTTCCCGGCTCCGTTCGGGCCGATCACTCCGACAATTCCGGCAGGCGGAAGGGCGAACGACAGATGTTCGAAGAGAATCTTGTCCCCGTAGGCCTTTGACACGTCCTTGAACTCGATGACCTTGTTGCCGAGACGCGGACCGTTAGGGATGTATATTTCCAGATTGGCCTCTTTCTCCTTCGAGTCGGCGGCGGCAAGTTTCTCGTAGGCTCCCAGACGGGCCTTCTGCTTGGCCTGCCGGGCCTTCGGAGCCATCCTGACCCACTCCAACTCATGCTGGAGAGTCTTCCTCCTCTTGCTTTCCTGCTTCTCCTCCATCTCAAGCCTCTTGGTCTTCTGCTCCAGCCACGAGCTGTAGTTGCCCTTCCACGGAATGCCCTCGCCGCGGTCAAGCTCAAGAATCCATCCGGCCACGTTGTCGAGGAAGTAGCGGTCGTGGGTCACGGCGATGACCGTGCCCTTGTACTGCCGCAGATGCGCCTCAAGCCACTGGATGCTCTCTGTGTCAAGGTGGTTGGTCGGCTCGTCCAGGAGCAGCACGTCGGGTTCGCGGAGCAGAAGGCGGCAAAGTGCCACACGTCGGCGTTCACCTCCTGAAAGTGTCGAGACCTTCGCGTCCGCGGGAGGGCAGTTCAGCGCGTCCATAGCCCTTTCGAGTTTCGCGTCGATCTCCCATCCGCCCAGATGCTCGATCTTCTCGGACAGTTCGCCCTGACGTTCGATGAGAGCGTTCATCTGCTCATCGTCCATCGGCTCCATGAACTTGAGGGAAATCTCATTATACTCATTGAGCACGTCCATGACTTCCTGCACACCTTCCTGCACGACCTCGATGACAGTCTTGTCCGGATTCATCTGCGGCTCCTGCTCAAGGTAGCCCACTGAATATCCGGGCGCCCAGACCACCTCGCCGCGGTAGGATTTCTCCACGCCGGCAATGATCTTCATAAGGGTCGATTTGCCGGAGCCGTTCAGACCGATGATGCCGATCTTGGCTCCGTAGAAGAATGATAGGTAGATGTCCTTCAGGATAACCTTGTTGTTGTGCGGGAGAACCTTCCCCACACCGTTCATTGAGAATATTATCTTTTCGTCCGCCATTTTGTTGGTAGATGTTTTATGTTGTTGTTTGTGAATATGTCAAATCCTTGGAGGCAGGAGGCATCTTGTCTCCCGTGCGGCATCATCCGAGGTCCGGGAGTCAGAAACTTCCCCCTCCGATGAACCCCCGCAGCAGCGACGTCGCCGGGACCTCCTTGTCGGAGACGGGTACGAAGTAGTGCAGGAATTTCAGCAGCCTGTTTGCCTCGCCGTACTCAGGACAGTTCTTCGGGACAGTCGCAAGAATCCTTTCGGCGTGGGTGCGCAGAACCGCGAACTCCACCAGATAGGCCGAGTTGAACAGCACGTCCGCGCTCTCCTGGAACGGGTAGATCCACTTCACCTCTGCCATGCGCACGTTCGGCCAGTTGGCAATCGACTCCCGGGCCGTGAACGCGCCCTTGAGGTAGTCCCTGACAATCCGGCGCAGAAGGCGGTTGTCGCTTGTCGGAATGCAGTTGTGGCAGTCCAGCGAGATGGATGTGATGGTGTTTATGAATATCCTGAATTTCCCTCTCTCGGGAACCTTGTCCGTAAGGCGGGGGTTCAGGGCGTGAAGGCCTTCTATGAGCAGCACTGACCTTTCTCCCAGCCTCAGGTTCTTGCCGTTGAACTCGCGGCGGCCGGTGACGAAGTTAAATTCAGGAACCTCGACCTCCTCACCGTCAAGCAGTTTGACGAGGTCTTTCTGGAGGTAGTCATGGTCCACGGTGTCGAAGTTGTCGAAGTCATAGCTTCCGTCCGGAAGTTTCGGTGTGTCCACCCTGTTGACGAAATAGTCGTCTGTCGAGAAGGAGACCGGATGCAGTCCGCAGGCCTTCAGCTGGACGCTGAGCCTTTTGCAGACCGTACTTTTTCCGCTGCTGCTCGGCCCGGTGATGAGGACCAGCTTCACCGGATTCTCAGGGTCATTGTGCCGCCTTTCGATTTCCTCCGCTATCTGGACTATCTTCTTCTCCTGCAAAGCCTCCGAGATCTGAATGAGGTCAGAGGCGTTGCCTTTCAGGATAGACTCGTTGACATCGCCGACATTGGCAAGCCCCATGATCCGGTTCCACCTGTGGGTCTCGGCGAACACCTCTATGGTTTTGGGCTGCTCGTCGAGCGGCGCCAGATCTTCCGGATGATGCCGGTCGGGGACGCGAAGCAATATTCCATCATGGCAGAGCCTTACCCCGAAGGTCCTGAGGTAGCCGGTGCTTGGGACAAGCTCGTCGTAGAAGTAGTCGGTCACGTCACCAAGAGAGTAGCAGGTGATGTAAACCTCGCCGCACGTGCGGAGCAGTTTCACCTTGTCCATGTCTCCTGACGCTTTGAATATCCCGATGGCATCCTCGACCTGAAGTTCACGGCGTCTGAAAGGAACATTCTCATTCACAATCTCTCTCATCCTCGCGCCGATGGCCTCCACATCCTCTTCTTTCAGCGAAGAACCGTCGCTCTTGCAGACCGAACAGAAATAGCCTTTGGAGATCGGTCTGCGGATTGTTATCCGGCTTTCAGGGAAGATGTCCCTTGTCGCCTTGTAGAGCAGTAAGCAGAGCGAGCGGCTGTAAAAGTTGCGTCCGATGTAGGAGCGGTAGTCCAGAAACTCCACGTCCTTGTTGCGGAAAACCCTGAATTTCAGTCCTTCCGCCACGTTGTTCACATTGGCGGCAAGTATGTCGTAGGGCTTGTCGAATTCGAATTGCGAAGCGATCTCCAACAGCGTCGTCCCTTCGAGGAACTCTTTGAAAGTCCCGGTGTTTTTGCAGAAGATTCTTACCATAAACCAGATTTGAAGCGAATGTTGACAAAGATACGAACAAAAATCCTCTCCGGCAAAAACGTCGTTCCCGCAAGCCCGGATGCCGACGGATGATCATTCCCGAGGAATGAATGGGAATATTCACCTGTCACTTTTCTGAAAAATATAGCAAATGAGCGGAAAAATGTTAACTTTGTAAACTTTTAGGAATATTCAGAAGTTACATTGATGAAAAATGCAATCGTTTTCGCAGCGGCATTGCTGCTCTCGGCCGGAGCGCTCGCGCAGGACAACCTTATTAAGGTTAACGACGTGATCGAGCCTCTTCCAGCCGGAAGTGTGACATTCAACGGCTATTTCGCCGATGACATCCAGAACTCCATCGACCACTGGGTCAACGGAGTTATGCCTTACGACAAGGTCATCGACTACTTTGTCAAAGGCCGTCCGAAGTTCGCCCTCGGCGAGATGCCGGGCAAGTGCATCCGCACCAACTCCCTGCTGTACCGTTACAACGGAGACCCTGAACTTAAGGAACTGACCAAGAACTTGGTTTACAAGCTTATGGCCACCGAGAAGAGCAACGGCAGCATCAGCTGCACCGCCGTGGATGACCAGCCGGGCAACCGTGACGGTGACATCTGGGAGAGAAAATACGTCATGCTTGGCCTGCTTCAGTACTACACTGATGTGGAGCGGGATCCGAGAGTTCTCGCCGCCTTGGAAAAAGAGGCGAAGAGCGTGATTGACCAGGTCGGTCCCGCCCCCAAGAAAAGCATCACCGATCTTGGCTGGAGTTCCACTAAAATCGAATCCTCGTCCATCCTCGAACCGATGATGAAACTCTACTTCATCACCGGAAAGAAGGAATATCTCGACTTTGCTGAATATATCGTCACAACCGGCGCGTCCAAGGGCAGCAACATCTTCCAGCAGGTTTATGAGGGCGCACACCTCTACGAGGTAGGCAAGCCGTACCCTAAGGCCTACGAGATGACGTCGGTCTGGGAGGGATTGGCTGAATATTACCGCGCGACGGGCGACCCGAGATGGAAGGTATGCCTTGACAACTTCTTCAACGATGTGGCTGAGAATGAGATCACCATCATCGGCAACGCCGGGTCGGACGTTTACTGGCCGAGGCTTAACGGCGAAGGATGGAGCAACACCGCAGTGGAGCAGACCAATCCCGACATCAAGAGGATGATGGAGACCTGCGTTGGAGTGACGTGGATGAAGTACTGCTCGCAGTACCTTCGTCTGACCGGCGACCCGAGGGCGGTTGACTACATCGAGAAATATGCCTACAACGGGCTTCTTGGCGCCATGCAGCCGAACGGGAAGAGCTTCAGCTATGTGAATCTCCTGAACGGCGCCAAAGTGACCAACAGCGGCTGGGGAACCAACATAGACGGTCAGCCTGTGACCTGCTGCAACCTCAGCGGCCCTTGCGGACTGTCATACCTTCCTTACATTGCCGCTATGCAGTCCAACGAAGGCCCGGTCATCAACCTCTACAACGCCGGAACCGTGACCGCAAGGACGGCCAAAGGCAAAGAGGTGAGACTTGGAATCGTCACTGAATATCCCCGTGCGAACGAGGTGCGCATCTCCGTTGACCCTGCGGCCAAAGAGAGATTCACCGTGAAGCTCCACATCCCGGCATGGAGTGAGATGACCTACGTCGCGGTCAACGGCAAGCCTGTCGGCAATGTCGAGGCCGGAAAATACCTTGCTCTGGATCGCAAGTGGCAGGCCGGAGACAGCATCTACATCATCTTCGACATGAAGGCCAGGCTCATCAATGCTCCCCAGAACGGACGGAATCCGGAAGGCAAGTATTTCCAGGCCGTGCAGTGGGGGCCGCTGGTTCTTGCGCGTGATGAGAATATTGACCCTGACTACAACAAGCCTGTCCAGGTCATCGCCGACGCCAACGGTGAGGTCAAGGTCAAGATTGTGGACGCTGAGCGTCCGGGCACCAGGATGCAGTTCCTTGTCCCTACCACTGAGGGTGACATCAAGATGGTTGACTACTCCTCGGTTGATTGCTGGAAAGGCAAGCACATCCAGACCTGGCTCCCTACATTGAGAAAGTAAACTTAACCATATAACTAGATGGAAGCCGCTGCCGGGAAGCAATCCCGCAGCGGCTTCTGTCGTTGTGGCTTGTGATGAATTCTCTTGACTGTCAATATGTTCTGACGAGGGTGTAGTCCTCCCTGCCTCCCCGGAGAATCATTGCGATGGAGTCTATCGCCTTTCCGTCTTTGTACACAAGCATATTCAGCTGGCCCTTGCAGCTGCCCCATGAATATTCAGAATCACTGACCGTGTAGGTCAGCGGCCCTTCCGGCGTGGTGAATCTGCACGAGTAGCCTTTCCGCTCCCGTCTCTCGCCTTCGATTGAGACTTCCCAGTTGTGGAAATGAATGCATTCGCCGGGCAGCATCCGGGCTGTTATCGTGTAGTCGGTCGGGTAGGAGTCGTCTCCGAGAAACCAATAATTCAGATTCTTATTACGTATGAACCATGTGCTGTCCTCGGAAGCATTCTCAATTGTCACGCCCGGCATCCTATAAGAAGGGTCATCCGGAGTTTCGACGGAAGTCCTGCTCTGTATGTTGGTCTTGCCCTTGCCCTTGCCCATGATTCTGTACTCCAGAATCTTGAGGTTGTCAACAATCAGGTTGTCGGCTATGCACATCATGTACGGTCCCATTGAATATGACACATCACCGTCGCTTCCTGAGAAATCTTTCTCTGCCTTGCTGCATGAGGAAGCCGCAAGAATGACAGCCGAGACAGCTGTCGCGATTGATAAAATTCTTTTCATGATGTTCAAGTTTAGAATCTGTAACCTAATCCTCCTCTGACTCCGCTCATCCTGGTGCCGACCACAATCTCAAGAGTCGTGTATATCTTATGGTCCATCCATTGGAAACCCAACGGAATGCACTCTACGGCTGGAAGAATCTTGGAATATGATTCTCCGCAGTCATTTCCCGCCCAGACGGAGGCTCCGGCTCCGATTCCGGCGTACATCCTGAACAGCTGCCTGTTGATGAATGTGAATTTCGTCTGCCCAAGCAGAGAACAGTCGTTGAGTGTCTTTTCTCCGATTTTCTTGTTGTCTCTGGGGTTGAACACATTCGCCCACGCTTTGGCGTAGCCCGCGCTGGCGCCGATCTTCAGCCACTTGGTGAGATAGACATTGAAATCAGCTGTGTAGAAGGCGGAAAAGCCCGGATCCCCGGTGTAGGACTCGTAGAAATCACTCAACTCTCTTCCGCCGAACCAATAGTGAGTCGGGAACTCATCACTGTTGTAAGCCATCTGCATCACACCGATCATAAAATTGGCCTCGTACTTGAATCCTTTGACATCTCCGGAGGATGTCTGCGCTCCCGACGGCAATGTCATGCCCAGAAGCATCACTCCCGCCGCGCAAAGCGCTTTCATAACAGTTTTCATAATATTTTGGTTTAAATGGTTTTTTTTGTCTCGGCTTCCGAGCCACATCTCCGGTCGCTGAGCCTGTCTAAGCGACATGACTGACAGTCATTGTTCTGTCATAACGTCGCTTCGACAGGCTCAGCGACCGACGGGGCTATCTATATCAGCGGCCGGTAGGTCTATCTGTATCAGCGACCGACGTGGCTATCTATATCAGCGACCGGTAGGTCTATCTGTATCGGAGACCGATGGGGCTATCTGTAATATTCAGGATAATGCGTAAGGTCTTTGGTCGAACCGTCCCGGAGGCGGATGTAGGAGTCAAGCCTTCGCTCACCTTCGCGGAGCAGGATGACCCTGCTTCCGTTCAGCCCGATGTTGTTGTAAACCGTGGCCGCCCCGCTGTAACGCCCGTAGGCCAGCATGATGCCGTAGTAGCCCACCGAGCAGTCGTTGTCGTGGTCGTGCCCGCAGAAGACAGCCATCACATCCCCGCATTCAAGCATCTTGCAGAAAAGACCGGAATTAAGGTGAGGGCAGCAGACCTGCTCGCGATGCGTGCCGTAGGACTTGAAATTCAGGCTTTCCCTGAATGCGTAGGAATATTCCGGCAAAGGAATATGCATGAACGCGACCGAGGG
>CAVERO010000011.1:0-29317 GCA_963617915.1 Candidatus Methanomethylophilaceae archaeon
GATAGAATTCGCAGCTCGGGACCTGCTTGAGGGCGGCGGCGGAGAACACATAGTCCACTCCGTCCATAACGTAATCTAGTGATTCGCGGTTACGGACATTGCCTATGTAGAACTTGACCTTGTGCGCCACCTCCGAGCGGTTGGCCTGGAGGAAGTGACGCATATCATCCTGCTTCTTCTCGTCGCGGGAGAAGATGCGGATTTCCTTTATGTCTGAATCGAGGAACCGCCTAAGGACGGCGTTGCCAAATGACCCGGTGCCTCCGGTGATCAGAAGCACCCGGTCTTTGAATATGCTCATAGATATCTTTATTGTTTTTTTATGCCATCGGTTACTGTTCCGGCCTTTTGGAACCGGGCATTGCCGATGGCACGCTCATCATTCTGCTTTGGTGATGACTGCACGGCTGAGGGCCGGATCGTTGTAGAACATGTTGTCAACACCACCCTTGTGGTCCACCGTAATCAGGGACTCAGGGACACCGAACTCATTCACCAGACAGTCACGGACGGCTTGCGCGCGGTCGCGGCTGAGTTTCTCGTTGATCTTGCTGTTGCCGGTGGCGGCGTCGGCGTAGCCGCTGACGGTGACCTTCGTACCGGCGGACTTCAGGACATCAGCGAGGAGTCCGAGATTGACTCTGGCCTCTTTGGAGAGCTTGCTCTTGCCGATGTCGAACCTCACATAGAAAGGCGAAGCGATTATGTTGGTGGTCTCCACGACCTCCGGTCTGGACTTCAATTGGGCTACTTCCTTCTCAAGGCCGGCCTTCTCCGCATTAAGGTTTGCGATGGCTCTTTCGTAGTCAGTCACGTCTGATGTCTCGACGACCTTCACAATCTTGGTCCTGCCCCAGCCGCGCGGCTTGAACCTGTAGGTCAGACCGACCGTGGCGGCGAAGTTACCCTCACCCCAGCGGTGGCCGACCTCTCCGTCAAACCCCTCGTTCACGAGGAACGCTCCGAAATTCACATTGAGGTCAAGACCCTTTCCAAGCCTGAAGGCGTTGCTGAAGCCGCCGTTGGCCGTGATGTCCTTGCCCTTCGGGGCTTCCGAATATATGTGTGCGAAGCCCAGGCCGATGAATGCGGACGGAGTCCAGAAATGTCCTTCCTCCTTGTAGCCGCAGAAGACATTGGCAAGGTTGAACATCGCGTCGGCGTGAATATTCCAGAACTTGAATTTCTGCTCCTTGAGGTTGAGGTCCGGAATGATGTTCCCGGAGGAGTGTACAGGATTGGAGACCGAGGTGGCTCCCTTCATGCCGATGCCGCTGTAGGAGAGCCTCGCTCCGACGATCGGAGTGAACCATTTGCCCACATGGACGTTGAGCGCGGGCGCAAGCCTGTCGCCGAAACTGCACTGCGAGTCATACTCGCCAAACCAAATCTGCGCTCCGCCGTCAAACCCGGCGAACCAGTTCGACTTGAACGGCGCGGTCTCGACGCGGTTTTTCGCGCTGCTGTACTCCACTGTCACCGTAGTGTCAGTCTTCGCTGTCGGTTGAGAAAATGCCGGAATCGCCATCAATGCGGCAAATCCCGCAAGGATCAATTGTCTCATGATTCTAATGATCTTTAAAGGTTATACAATTATATGTCTTGCTTATCCAATACTTCGTACTTTGAATGCTGGCTCCTGTACTCCGGAACGATCTCCTTCATCTTCCTGACAATGGTCATGTCGTCCGCCTCAAACGAAAGCCGGTAAAGCTCTTCTTCATTCTTCAGGGCAAGTTCATAAGAGTACTCCCTGACCGCCGCGACCTTGATCTTCGGATGGCAGGTAGGCATGGTCTGCTCCGCTCCGTTGAGAACTTCCTCATAAAGCTTTTCTCCGTCACGAAGACCTATGTACTTGATTTCGACATTCTTTGCCCCTGAAAGGTCGATCATTCTCCGGGCCAGGTCCGCAATCCGTACAGGTGCCCCCATGTCGAAGACAAAGATCTCTCCGCCCTTACCCATTGTGCCGGCCTCAAGGACAAGGCGGCAAGCCTCAGGGATAAGCATGAAATAGCGGATTATGTCTTTGTGGGTCACGGTCACAGGACCGCCGTTCCGGATCTGTTCTTTGAACAGAGGAATGACAGAGCCGTTTGAACCGAGGACATTGCCGAAGCGGGTGGTCACGAACTGTGTGACACCGTTGACCTTGCCCTCGACAATGGCCTTGTTGAGACTCTGGCAATATATTTCACTGATGCGCTTCGAGCAGCCCATCACGTTCGTGGGATTGACCGCCTTGTCAGTGGAGATCATCACGAATTTCCTTACGCCGTACTTGACGGAGAGGTCGGCGACGACACGAGTGCCACGGACATTGTTCTGAACAGCCTCGGCCGGGTTGTCCTCCATCATCGGAACGTGCTTGTACGCGGCCGCATGGAAGACATATTCGGGAGCATATTCCTTGAATATCCTTTCCATCCTTTCCTCCCTGCATACGTTCGTCACAATCGTCTCGACTCGGATGTCCGGATGATGCTCCGCCATGAACAGGCGCACATCGTGCATCGGAGTTTCAGCCTGGTCCACAAGGATAAGGTCTGACGGTTGGAATCTTGCCGCCTGTCGCGCTATTTCACCTCCTATGCTTCCGGCCGCTCCGGTTATAAGAATACGCTTTCCGCACAGCATCGAGCCTATGGCGGTCATGTCAACCTCTATTTTCTCACGTGAAAGAAGGTCTTCGATTTCGATCTCGCGAAGCTGGTGATGGAATATCTCGCTTTTGCCATCCCATTCTTCCTCCTCCAGCGGAGTGATGAGAATCTTGATCCCGGCTTTTATCAGAGCATCGACGAGTGTCGTACGCTTGCTGAAATGTTCCCTCTGGAAAGAGGAAACGATAAGGGCGGACACATGGATTTTCTTCATCGTCTCCACCACGGAATCATCATCGTCATACACCTGCTCTCCCATCAGCCATGTTCCGTTGAGCGCCTTGTCAGTGGAGATGAAGCCGCGGAGACGGTAGCGTTGAGGGGTTTCGTTGCACAGGCTTTTGGCTATTGCCATGACATTCTGAACGCTGCCGTAGATGAACACTTTCTGAACGCTGTCATCTCCCCGGTAGGTGTCGTACATATACTTGACCATCACCCGGATGCCCCACATCATCATTGTGGCCGCAATGAAAAGCAGCACCGCGCTCTCGAAGCGCGGGACAATCATGAATGATCCGAGTCCCATGCGCGCCTGCACCTGATGAAGCAGACATACCCCGACACCAGCGGCTGCTGTAGAATATGCCACTTTATGGAGGTCGATGAAACTTGAGTAGCGTATTATGCCGTGGAAGGTATGGAATGCGAAAAATGAAATGATGTATATCACGAGACAGGCCATAAGGCCAACCGTCACTTGCCAGAAATTGCTGGCGAGCGACATTACTCCGTGCTGTACACAGAACACAAGAATCCCCGACAAGTACACAACAGCGCAATCCATAACAAGTACACACCAGTATGGAAGTGCCTTACGGGAAAAATACCAATTGGAAAGTCTTTTCAGCGGGCTCATAAAGGTTTGTAATCAGTAATATTCTTCAGGTATTGATGTTGGTTGACAGATTGATTATCATCTTTTTCCGGACTTTCGAGAGCAGAAGCCACCGGAAGAGGTCGATGGAATGGGTGTCGGTGCCGACGAAGTCGTACATGCCGGCTCCAAGCAGCGCCTCCGCCTTCTCTCGCACCCGCGCACCGTAAAGACCGGCGAGGGACGGGAGGTTCAGCTGAAGCCGCACACCCAGATCTTTCAGGCGGCGGTAGTCACTTGTCTCCATATATGCGTACCGCTCCGGATGGGCGAGAACGGGATGGTAACCTTTCGACTTGACGCGCTTAAGAATGCAGTCAAGACCCATCGGAGGGTTGAAACACGATGTCTCCACAAGAAGGTGGTCGCCTCTGGTTCCAAGGGGCAGAAGGTCGCCGGACTCAAGCCGCTCCTCGAAGAGGGCGTCGAGCATATTCTCCGATGCAAGGTGCAGCTCCACGCCTCCCTTGTAGGCCGACCGCAGCTCCGCGAAGCGTTCTCGCAGGGAGTCCGTGCGGTTCGGGTAGTCCTCCATGACGTGAGGGGTGAGCCACACTTCCCTCACGCCGGAAGCCTCACAGAGGCGCAGCGTCTCCAGAGATTCCTCAATAGTCTGAACTCCGTCATCGACGCCGGGGAGAAGATGGCTGTGCCAGTCCGTGAAACCGGTGAACACGCCGCTGCCGGAAAGAGCGACACGCTTTGTAAACGGCCACATATCGATTGTTTGGCGACTGTCAGGTCACTTCTACCGTTTCTTGTCTGAGCCGTAGTGGTAGCCCTGACCGTAGCCGTAGTGATAGCCGTAGCGGTACCCGTACCTGTAGCCGTAACGGCCACCGCCGCCCTCCGTCCCGTTCAGGACAAGAGCCATGTTCCTGTACGTCCCTTCCTCGTAGAGTTTCTGCAGCTCCGGAAGCATGACGCGCTCAAGCAGTCCAGCGCGGACAACGAACACAGTACGGTCGGCGAACTTCCCGATGATCCGGGTGTCGGCCACAAGCTCCACAGGAGGACAGTCGATCAGGACATAGTCATAGCTCCCGCGGGCGGTGTCGATAACCTGCTTGAGGCGGTCGCTGAACAGCAGTTCAGTCGGGTTTGGAGGGTTCGTGCCGACCGGCAGGACATCGAGACCCGCAAATCCCGAATCCGTGACGATGAGACCTTCGAGACTCTCCTCCCTGCCGCCGAGGTAGTCGCTGAAACCCCTGCGCGGAGATCCCACGTAGGCTGACGCCGAGCCGTGGCGCAGGTCGCCGTCGATGACGAGGACGCGCTTGCCCTTGATGGCCAGACTCGCGCCAATGTTGAGCGTCAGGAACGACTTCCCGCTCCCCGGGTTGAAGGATGTCACCACGATGACCTCCGACGAACGGTCACGGCCCGCCATGAACTCCAGATTCGTGCGGAGCACGCGGAACGCCTCGTTGATGATGTCGCGGCTCCCCTCCTTCACCACAACGGCTTTCACGTCGCCGACCTTCTTGCCGAAAAAGCCTCTACTCTTCACGTACAGAGGAATCTCGCCGGCGAACGGCACCGTCAGATCCTCGAGATCCTTGCGGCCGCGCACACGGGTGTTCATGCTCTCGCGAAGGAAGATCACGCCCACGGGGATGGCCAGTCCCAAAAGGAAGGCCACGAGAAGGATGTTGCGGCTTACGGGGGACGTCGGCTTCATGCTGCCTCCCGGCATGCTGATGATCCGGGTGTTGTAGGCCGTGAACGCCTGGGAGAGTTCGTTCTCCTCACGCTTCTGCAACAGGAACAGGTAAAGGGCTTCCTTCACTTTCTGCTGGCGCTCCACGGAGAGAAGGTACTTGGCCTGGCGAGGATTGGACGCTATCTGGGATGTGGCCTGACCGCCGACTCCCTGAAGGCTCTTGATACGCTCGTTGAGCGACACCAGCTGGTTGTCGATGGAGGTGAGCAGCGCGCCGCGCATTGAAGCCAAAGACGCGTCCATCTCCACGACAAGAGGGTTGCGCTCGCTGCTGTGGGCGACCAGACTGTTACGGTCAAGGACTTTGCGGTTGTACTCGCCTATCTGGGAAGCAAGGTTGGAGTCATCTATTCCGGAGTTGGTAGGAAGAAGGCGGGGACTGCCGCCGGAGTCCATCAGGTAGTTCCGGATGTGGCGTGCCATGTACACCTGGTTGCTCAACTCTTTCACCGCGGCTTCCGCCTCGCTCGCCTGCGCCATGTACATGCTGGCCGCGGCCTGGACATCCGGCAAAAGATGCTCGCTCTTGAAGCTGGAGATGTCGTCGTCAACGCTTCCGAGTTCTCTCTCTATCACGCCGAGACGGTCGTCGATGAACTTCGACGTGCTGACCGCCATACGGTTCTTGTCGCTAACCCAGCTCTCGTTATAGACGGCGATGAGGGTGTTCAGGACATCCTCCGCACGCTGTGTGGACACGTCACGGAATGACAGGCAGATGACGTTTGACTTATCGTCTTCCTGAGAGACCGTGAGCCGGGTGGTGTAGTAGGTCAGGGCCGCACCGGACGACATCCGGCTGACGTGGATCAGGGACTCGGCACCCTGTCTGTACAAGGCCGTCGGGGAGACTATGACACTCCCGATGGCGCTCTGGATTGTGTCGTTCAAGGCTCCGCGAAGCCCGGACCCGCCGGCATCTTCCCCGTTGCGCTCGATGTCGGACAACGCGACCTCGCCGTCTCCGGACAGGCGCAGGGTGAATGTGGCGGACTCGTCCTCAGGCAAGCCTATGACGCTGACCGAGACGGGCAGTGAATCCCTATAGACCGTCTGAAGGTGGTAACGCCCGGGAATCTTATAGTCCATGTTCAGGTGCAGCCGCGAGATTACCTCGCGCATCAGGTCAGGAGACCGCAGCATCTCCATCTCGTTGTTCACATTGGTGCGTGACGTGAAAAGTCCAAGGTCGGAGAACGTGTCCATCTCACCGGGAACGGACTTTCCCTTGGTGTCGTCCTTGATGAGGATCGAGGCGGAACGGGTATAGACCGGAGGGGTGACCAGCAGGTACCACACCGCCAGACCGAGGCATACCACCAGAGAGACAATGAACCAATGCCACTTGTTTATGCAGAGTGACAGCAAATCCTGTAAATTGATTGACTCCTGCTGTTCCTGAGCGGGAATCTCTTTATTTGTAGCCATGAGCGATGCGTTCTAATTGAATATCAATATGCAGACGGATGTCAGCAGCGAGGACAGCGAAAGCCAGAACGATGTGCTGCGCACGTTGTTGCCGTTGACGGTGGACTGCCGCGCCCTTGTCTTGTTAGGTTCCACATAGACCACGTCGTTCTGCCGCAGATAGTAAGCCGGCGATGAATTCAGCTGTCTGGCGGAGCGGAGGTCTATGCTGTAGGCATGCTGCGTGCCGTTCTCGTTGCGCAGCACAAGCACATTCCCGCGCTGTCCGTATATTGTCAGGTCACCTGCAAGGCTCAAGGCGTCGAGGACAGTGAACCTGTCTTTGTCGATGCTGTACCTGCCCGGATTATTCACCTCTCCCATAACATCCACTGTCATGTTCATGAACTCGACCGTCACCACCGGATCCTTGATGAGGTCGCGCGACTGTAGCTCATCCTTGATGTATGCCGCCATCTTCTCCCGCGTCATTCCCTGCACGCGGAGCGCTCCCAACACGGGAAAGTCTATGTAGCCTTTGGAGTCCACCGTGTAGCCGGACATCCCGCGGGCAGTGTTGTAATAATAATTGTCCAGACCGACCTGCTGGCTGACAATCGGAAGGTTGAACAGGTTGGTCAGCCTCAAGTCCTGACTGTTGACAAGAATGGACAGTTTGTCCTTGGGACGGATCCTGATCTCCGTCAACTCGGCTGATGTCAGCTCGTCAACCCCGGAACCAAGGTCCTGGAAATAGGGAATATGTCTCGATGTGGAGCACGAGACACAGACAAGGACGGATGCCGCTACGACAATAATCTTACAAATGTTCATTGATCTCCGCTGATTTATTTTAGAAACTGAATATACTCGGGCTTGACTTCTATGCCTACCGAAAGAAACCCCTCCAGACCGACAAGCAGACGCTTGACTCTGGAACCGCGGACGGTGAGCAGGTTCCCTTCGTAGCCGTCCAGAGGACCGCCCACGATGCGGACCATTCGCCCGCACATTGCCGGGGTGATTTCTTCCGGCAGGTAATATACAGGAAACTCCGTGGCTTTCACGGCCAGAATGAAGCGCTCCATCTCTGCCTCGTCCACAGTCATCGGCTCGCGCCACGTGCCGCGCAGCCAGCGGTACTGGAATGTCGGAGTCCTCTCGACCACGGTGTCGAGATTCTCCCGTGTCTCATGCACGAAGAGCAGATCCCGGATGAAAGGCACCTCCTCGCGGACACGTCTGCCGCCGCGTGTGGACAAACGCCAACTCATCGGAGTGAAGACCTCCATTCCAAGCCCCCTCAACAACTCGTAGGCAGGAAGACACGCATTCGGCCTTTTCAGGTCGCGCATTACGTACCACCGCACCTTCACTTCGTTCGCCAAGATTGCCATTGTTTCACTTCAAGACAATTCAATCAATCCTGCACGACCATATAATTTTCTTTCGGTCAAGCAGTTACATCAGGCGCATCTGCGCCTGTCCTTTTATATCTCTCCGCAAGAGAAGTACATATGATTGAAACAGTATGCAATTAGTTGACAAACAGTCATTTTCAAGACTGCTCCGCAGTCTTTCGCACAACATCTGTCAAGCAAAGCCATCAGGAACGCGCTTAGGCCTTGAAATTATTTTTGTTTTCTTCTATTTATTACGAATAATTATGTATATTTGTCACCATTAGTGTACATCTCTTGCGGAGAGAAAGACCATTATCAGTTTTCCCGGAAAATTACAGCGACCTCAAAACAAGGCTGTTAGCCTTGTCCACAACAGAGGTGTCCAAGGAGGCGAGATAGATGCGCGTCGTGGTCTCGGAGTCGTGGCCCATCGCCTCGCTGATGGTGGCTATCGGGATATTCTTGCTCTTGGCCACACTCGCCCACCCGTGGCGGGCGACGTAGGTGGTGAGAGGTACAGTCAGTCCGAGCATCCTGCCTATCTTCTTCAGATTGCGGTTCACGCGGTGCTCCTCGCTGAGATATTGGCTGCGCCCGTCATTGCCGGATGACTTGATGACCGGCAACAGGAAGGGAGTTGACGATGTGTCATACTTGTCGATCAGCGTCTGCATGGGTTTCTCCCACTTGATGAGAAGCCGCTGGTTCGTCTTGTGCCGGCGGTAAGACAATATTCCGTCACGCAGGTCCTTCTTCTTCAGGAACGCGATGTCAACGAAGGACATGCCGCGGGTGTAGAATGAGAACATGAAGATGTCTCTGGCATAGTCCAGAGCAGGATGCCGCGAGAGGTCGAGGTCACGGATCCGCCGGATGGTCTCTATGGGCACGGCGCGCTTGACGGTCTTGTCTATGCCGGTATAAACATGCTTGAACGGAGAACGCTGCACCGTCAGGTTCTTGTCCACCGCGCGGTTGTAGATTGCACGCAGGTTGCGCATGTAGAATGACACCGTGTTCGGGCAGACGCCGACCGCCGAAAGATAAGCCCCGTAAGCCCTCATCAAATCCGAATCAATTTCATCAAGCGGCACATCCCGCCCTTTCCTGAACCTCATGAAGCTTTTCACCGCTGTCGCATAGGTCTCGGAAGTCCGTATCTTGCCTATCGTTTTCAGTTGCGCCACAATCTCATTGGCAAATGAAACAAGACAGGGGACTTCCATGTTTCCACTCAGTTGCCTTGCAATCCGGTTGTGGATCACCCGATGATACAATGCGCCCTCTTTCCCTGCGGAAGAGGACGCCCGAAACTTGATCGAAATAGTTGCCATAATGTCATTTGATTAAGAAGCTGTTTTGATTTGTTTGAAATGTTCTTTGAGGTGAAAAACCGTCAAACAAACAAATCAAAAGAGCTTCCAAATCATTACTACACCTTCATGGCACGCATGGCGTTCAGGACGGCGAGGACGGTGACTCCGACGTCGGCGAAGACGGCCATCCACATCGTCGCCGCTCCCAGAAGGGCAAGGACAAGCACCAGAAGTTTTATGAATATGGCGAAGAAGGTGTTCTCCCTTGCCAGACGCAGGGTCTTGCGGGCGATCTTCACGCCGAGGGCGATCTTTGACGGCTTGTCATCCATCAGGACGACATCGGCGGCCTCTATCGCGGCGTCGGAGCCGAGTCCGCCCATCGCTATCCCAAGGTCGGCTCTTGCAAGGACCGGAGCGTCATTGATGCCGTCACCCACGAAAGCGAGAGTCCTTCCGGAAGGCTTTTCCTTAAGAAGCCTCTCAAGCTCGGCGACTTTGTCAGCAGGCAGAAGCTCGGCGCGGAACTCATCCAGCCCGAGAGTGGAGGCGACATATTCACCGACCTCGCGCTTGTCCCCGGTGAGCATAACTGTCTTTGACACCCCTTCCGCCTTCAGAGCCTTGACGGCGTCGGCGGAGTCAGTCTTTATCCTGTCGGAGACCACGATGTGGCCTGCATAGACCCCATCGACGCAGACGTGCACGACCGTGCCGTTTTTCTCGCAAGGCTTCCACTGCGCTCCGACAGCGTCCATCATCTTGGTGTTGCCCACGCATACGGTCTTCCCGTTCACCACAGCGCGAACACCGCGGCCGGCAATCTCCTCCACATTCTCTACAGTGCAGCCGTCCGCCTCGCCGGGGTAGGCGCTCTTCAGCGAGACAGCGATAGGATGCGAGGAATATCTTTCCACGTGCGCCGCCAAGTGCAAGAGTTCCTTTTCGCCAATGTTCTCGGGATGGACTGCGGTCACTTCGAAGACGCCTTCCGTCAAGGTTCCCGTCTTGTCGAACACGACTGTGCCGACTTTCGCCAGAGCCTCAAGATAGTTCGAGCCTTTGACGAGGATTCCTTTTGAGGACGCTCCGCCTATGCCTCCGAAAAATGAGAGCGGGACGGAAATCACAAGGGCGCAAGGGCAGGACACGATAAGGAACGTCAGCGCCCTGTAGAGCCAGGTGGCGAACGCGCCGCCGAAATCGCCCGACAGAACCGGAGGGATGAACGCAAGGACAAGAGCAGCGGCGACCACAACCGGCGTGTAGATCCGGGCGAACCTTGAGATGAAGCTCTCGCTCCTGGATTTGTTCCCGGAGGCGTTCTCGACAAGGTCAAGGATCTTCGAGGCCGTTGACTCTCCGAAGGCTTTGGTGACCTTGGCGCGGATCACTCCCGTCAGGTTCACGCATCCGGAGACGACTTCATCGTCCCTGGAAATGCTCCGGGGGACGCTTTCTCCCGTAAGAGCCACAGTGTCAAGGCTTGATGTGCCTTCAAGGACTATTCCGTCCATCGGGACTTTCTCCCCCGGCCTGACCACGATGGTCTCGCCTACCTTCACTTCCTCAGGATTGACAGTCAGAATCTTCCCCTCCCTCTCGACATTGGCGGTGTCGGGTCTGATGTCCATCAACGCCGAAATTGACCTGCGGCTTCGCCCTTCGGCGATGTCCTCGAAAAGCTCTCCGACCTGGAAGAACAGCATCACGAAAACGGCTTCCGGGAACTGGGTCTCAGCCCCGGGAAGGAATCCGATGCACAGGGCGCCGACCGTGGCGATGCTCATAAGGAAATCCTCATCGAGAAAGTCGCCTTTGACAATCTTCTCAACGGCCTCAAGCAGTGTGTCGTAACCCGCTATAAGATAAGGCGCCAAATAAACGAGGAGAAGTTGCCCAACTCCGAGGTCAAGTTTTTTCTCCACCAAGACTGCCGCGCCGAGAAGGACGGCTGAAAGAATGATTCGAGCGAATCTGATTCTGTTTTCCTTTTCCATATTCTTTCTTTGACTTTGATCTCAACGGTGCAAAGGTCGGAAAACAACTCTGCAACTTGGTTGCAAAGTTTGGTTTGAATATAAAGTGTCGCTTCGACACTTCGACAAATTCAGAGCATCGAAGACTCGGCGACCGGAACGGGCTGGTCGCAGAGCCTGTCGAAGCGACATTAAGAAGCTGTTTTGAATTAATTCCTCTCTTTTATTACACGGCCTTTCCGGCCATTTTCATCTTCGTCATCAGTCACGTAGCCACTGCTACGCTCCCTCTTCCGAAGCCGAAACTGTCTCGATAATTCCGCATGATAATAATCGGAAACCATTTCAAAACAGCTTCTAAAAACAGAAATACCGATACTTCAAAAAAATAAGTAAATTTGCGGTACGGAATCATAAACAGACTAGCACGTATGCCGAACATAGACATCACGGAGCTGCTTGAGCGGCATGACATCAAGGCCACGGCCAACAGGCTGATAGTGGCGAGGACGCTCTTTGGCGAGGAGCGGCCGTTGAGCCTGATGGAGCTGGAGGACAGGATCGGAACTATCGACAAGTCAGGAATATTCCGGTGCCTCGCGCTGTTCAGGGAACGCCACCTCGTGCACGCGATAGAGGACGGCGGCGACGGCACAAGGTACGAGCTTTGCCTCAGCCACGACTCCGGACGCGACGAGGATGCGCACGTCCATTTCTTCTGCGAGAAATGCCACCGCACCTTCTGCCTTGACGGCATCGGCATCCCCCCGGTGACGCTCCCGGCGGGATATTCAGAAACAACAGCGAACTACCTTGTCAAAGGAATATGTCCGCAATGTTCAGACACAATCAATGAGTAACAATAACGCAAAAGGTCATCTGGCACTGCTGGCGGCCTACACGATTTTCGGAATCAACATAGTGCTGACGAAAGACGTCTCCAACTCGGCGGTGGTCTCCCCCATCGCGCTGTTCACGTTGAGAGCCGTCGGAGCGTCCGCCCTGTTCTGGCTGATCTCCCTCTTCACCCCAAAAGAGAAAGTACCTGTCAAAGACCTGGTACAGATTGCTTTGGCATCCATCTTCGGGCTCTTCATAACGCAGTACACATTCCTTAAAGGCATCACGATGGCCACGACCATCGACGCGTCCGTCATCGGGACCCTCGGCCCGATCTTCACGATGTTCTTCGCGTTCATATTCGTGAAAGAACCCATCACCGCGAAGAAAGCGGCCGGAGTGGGGATCAGCTTTGTCGGCATCATATTCCTGATTTTCAATTCCGTGCATAGCCACAACGGGGTGGAGGCGACAAAGCCTCTGGGCTTCATCCTGCTGTTCCTGAACAGCATCAGCTTCTCCCTGTACCTCGGGGCGTTCAGGCCGCTCATCCAGAGATATTCAGTGATCACATTCATGAAGTGGATGTTCCTCTTCTCGCTTCTGATGTCGCTGCCGCTCTCCGCCGCGGACCTTCTCCACACCGACTACGCCGCCATCAGGCTGCCGCAGGTTCTGGAAATCGGATTCCTGGTCTTCTTCGCGACCTTCGTGGCATATTTCCTGATTCCGATAGGTCAGAAATGCGTCCGCCCGACAATCGTGGCGATGTACACCTACCTCCAGCCGATCCTTGCGTGCCTGCTGAGCGTCATCGGCGGGATGGACACGATGACCTGGCAGAAGGTTGTCGCCATCATAATGGTCTTCAGCGGAGTGGCGGTCGTCAACCGGAGCCGCGCCGCTTCACACAGTCCAAGCCTCAAACACTAAAATCCAATGAATATGAAAAAGATCATCATCACCTTGGCGGCCACAGCGCTCGCCGCGTCAGCTCCGGCACAGGAAGTCATCAGGCTCCCGCAGCCTGACAGGAATGTGACAATGACCCTCTACCAGGCTCTTGGGCAAAGAGCGTCCGTCCGTGAATATTCAGAAGCCCAGGTCAGCGAAGCCACTCTGTCACAGCTTCTTTGGGCAGCTTGCGGGGTGAACCGCGAGGACGGCAGACTGACCGTGCCTTCGGCCATGAACACCCAGGAGGAAAGCGTCTATGTCTGCAGGGCTGACGGAGCCTGGCTGTTCAACGCGCAGGAGAACACCCTGACCAAGGTTTCAGGAAAGGACATCCGTCAGGACCTGGCAGGTCGGCAGACATCCGTGGCGAACGCTCCCCTGTTCCTTGTGATTGTCTGCGACCTGAACAAGTACAGGTTCCGTGACGCGAGAACAGCCACGTTCGGGGCCATCGACGCGGGCTACGTCTCACAGAACATCTGCCTTGCCTGCGAGGCTCTCGGACTGGCCACCGTTCCGCGCGGAAGCATGGAGCACGAAGCGGTCAGGGCGGCTCTCGGCCTGAAGGAAGGACAGGAACTTTTGCTTAATCATCCGGTCGGGTACGGAAAAAAGTAACCCGTCTTACTATTTTTGCAAAATGTTTTAATTTAGCAAAAATCAATTATTTCAGCCTCGCCAACCATCGTAGGCGAGGCTAATTTATATTACATAAAAAGATTGTTTTATGCGTTTTTTTACTACCTTAGCGGATTGTAAAACGAGAGAACAATGGCTATTACCACCAAGGAAGTGACAAGCAGACAGGAGCTGAGGCGTTTTGTCCGGTTTCCCAACGAGCTGTACGCTGACAATGAGTACTATGTCCCGCAGATCGAGTCAATGGAAATGGACACCCTGACTCCGGGCAAGAACCGCGCGTTTGAGGTCTGCGAGGGCAGATACTGGCTGGCTTACGACGAAAACGGCAAGATTGTCGGCAGGGTGGCCGGAATCATAAACTACAAGTACAACAAAAAGGTTGACAAGAAGATCTGCCGGTTCTGCTGGATTGACTTCGTCGAGTCGCAGGAAGTGGTTCACGCCCTAATGGAAAAGGTGAAGGAGTACGCCGTGGAAAAGGGAATGGAAGTCATCGAAGGGCCTGTCGGATTCCTTGAGTTTGACATCTCCGGAATTCTCGTCGAGGGCTTCGACCAGATTCCGACCGCCTACGGAAAGTACAACGCACCGTACTACGAGCCGATGCTCCTCAACGAGGGATTTACGAAAGAGACAGATTTCGTGGAGTATAGGATCACCGTCCCGGACAATATCGACCGCTACATCCACTTCGCGGAGATGATCGGCGAACGCTACAGCCTCAGGGAAGGCGACTACAGGAACAAGAACGAACTGCTTCACAAATATGCCGACGGGATATTCAGCGTCATGAACGAGTGCTATTCCGTCCTTCACGGCTTCTCCGAGCTTTCTCCGGCCCAGTGCGAGGATCTGAAGAACCAGTTCTTTCCGAACCTCAATCTGGACTACGTCTCGGTCATCGTTGACCGGAGCGACAAGGTGGTCGGGTTCGGAATCACGCTCCCTTCCCTTTCAAAGGCTTTACAGAAAGCGAAGGGACATCTGTTCCCGTTCGGCTTCATCCACATCCTCAAGGCGTTGCGGCGCAATGACACAATCGACGCCCTGCTCATAGCCATCTCCAATGAATATAAGGAGAAAGGGGTCAACGCAATGATAATCTCCAAAATCGGCAAGGGTATGCACAGGAACGGCATAAAATACGTCGAGAGCACCCGCGAGCTTGAGGACAACCACAACGTGCAGAACCTCTGGGGCAAGTTCGAGCATCACCTCCACAAGAGGGCCAGGATTTACGTCAAGAACATCTAACACATAATGAATATGGCAGACAAGAAAGCGGAAAGAATACAGACTTCCATCCTGAATGGAGTCGAGAAGAAGGCCCTTGTCTGGCTGGCCGAGAGGCAGCCGAAATGGGTCGTGTCAGACACACTCACAGCCATCGGCACGCTCGGCGCCATCATGATCGGAACCGGCTACATACTCTGCGGCGTCAACGTCAATTTCCTGTGGCTCAGTTGTCTGGGATTCGTTGTGAACTGGTACGGGGATTCCCTTGACGGGACTCTGGCCAGGGTCCGCAAGACACAGAGGCCGGTTTACGGCTACTACCTCGACCACACTGTCGATTGCATCAACGAGGCGTTCATGTTCATCGGACTCGGATTGTCATGCCTTATGCGTCTGGACCTGGCATTGATGATATTCGTTGTCTATCTTTGCCTTACGGTGAATGTCAGCGTCAACGCGCACCTCAAGAGCGAGTTCAGGCTTACCTACGCAAAGCTCGGTCCGACCGAGTTCCGGGTAATCGCCATCATCATCACCTCCTTGTTCGTGTTCATCAAACCCCTGAGGGAGTTCGAAGCCGTTGTAAGAATATTCGGGAAAGACATTGACCTCCGGGCGCTTGACGTGGCAGGCCTTGTCATCCTGGCACTGCTTTTGGTCATTTATCTTGTGACAATCATAAGTGACGCAAAGGGTTACGCCAAGATGGACCCGATGCCAAAAAGGGACGACAAGTAATGCCGCTTCTTCCAGTAGAACAGATTGAGCAGCTCGCGCCGGTTTTCAAGGGGAAATTCGGCAACGCCGCTGCCGGTCTGCTGCGTAAAGTACTTTCCATCAAGACACTGTCCGACATTTACGACACAATCGACGTGCATCAAGGAGCCGATTTCGCCGGCGCCCTTCTGGACAAGCTCGGGGTCAACTATCAGCTGGGCGGCTCGAAAAGGCTCCTGTCTCTGCCTGACGGGCCGTTCATAACTGTAAGCAACCATCCCTACGGAGGGATGGACGGTGTCATACTCATAGACCTTATCGGGCATTTGAGGTCGGGGTTCAAGGTGATGGTGACAGAATTCCTTGCACTCGTCGAGGCCCTTCGCCCGAGTCTCATCGTAGTCAATCCCAAAAACAATCTGAACAAGGGCATCACGGCCAAGAACATCCAGGGAGTCCGGGAGGTCATCGGAAGGCTTCGCGACGGCGAGCCGGTGGGGTTCTTCCCTTCCGGCGCGGTCTCTGACCTCAGTCTTAAGGAAATGAGAATCAGGGACAGGGAGTGGCAGGAAGCAGTCCTGAGGCTTATCCAGAAAGCCAGAGTGCCGATTGTCCCGGTACGCTTTTTCGACCATAATTCTCTGTGGTTCTACAATCTGGGGCTGATTGACTGGAGAGTCCGCCTTCTGCAGCTTCCGCACGAGTTGGTCAACAAGAAATACAGAAGGCTCAGGGTGGGGGTCGGCGAGACCCTGAGCGTGGAGGAACAGTCCAGGCATTCCGACATCAAGGATTTCGGCGCGTTCTTAAGAGGCAAGGTCTATGAAATGCCGCTTCCGGACGATTTCATCAGGTACAAGGATTATGTGGCCGCAACAAGGTAAGAGACGTTCAACAGCTTCTTACTTTTGTCCCGGATTCCTTCCGGAAAGCATTGCCAATGTCAATATCGTGGTTTTTCCTCAATTATTGGATGATTTGGCCTTGAATAACTGAACTTTTTTGTATATTTGCAACCGCAATCGGGGTATTAGCTCAGCTGGTAGAGCGCAAGGTTCGCAATCTTGAGGTCAGGAGTTCGATCCTCCTATGCTCCACAACAGCACAAAGGATGATCCGTAAGGGGCATCCTTTTTTTGTGCCGCCCCGCCCATAATGTTGCGTATGGCAATCAGTATATATGGAGTCCATTCTCTGAATTGACAACAAGAAGAGGAAGGCCAATGTGTCTCTTGGCCTTCCTCTCTTGTTGTTCCGTCAATACGAGGATAGAGTAAAACTACAGTTTGGTGATCCTGGCAGTCCAGCCGCCGCCGGGAGCCATGTGAATCTTGACCTGGCGGTCGGCTGGAACGGAGGCGGACTCCCGCTTGTAGTCACGGGCGGCGCGGTCGGCGTTCACTCCGTCACGGAAGATCTCCATTGTCCATTCGCCATCGCCGAGGAAGCCGAGATCAAGAGTGAGGTCACGCGCCTTCCAGTCGTTCAGGGAGCCGACATACCAGACATCTCCGCTGCGGCGGGCAAGTGTGATGAAACGGCCTAGCACACCATTCACGGCCACGCTCTCGTCCCAGACCGTCGGGCAGTCGGTGATGTACTTCGTGCATTCAGGTTCGGACATATAGTTGGACGGAGAGTCGCAAAGCATGTTCAGCGGAGAGTCGAATACTACATATTCGGCGAGCTGGTGGCAGCGCGTGCCCTGGCTCATCGCCTCGGAGTTGACCGGACGGTAGTTGTTCTTGGTGGCGTTGCGCATCGCACCCTGGGTGTAGTCCATAGGGCCGGCGGCCATCCTGATGTACGGAACGGTGACATCGTAGGTCACCTGATCGACAGTAGGAGCGCTCCATTTCAACTGCTCCAGACCGTGCACACCCTCGTAGTTGACGACATTAGGGTAGGTTCTGTTGAGTCCGACAGGCTTGTAGGCTCCGTGGAAATCAATCAGAAGACCGTACTTGGCCGCAGTCTGGGCGGCGCGCCTGAAGAAGCCAACCATGCACTGGTCGTCACGGTCCATGAAATCGACCTTGAAGCCCTTGACACCCATCTCGGAATAGTGACGGCAGACGTTCTCCATGTCACGGTCGAAGGCATAGTAGCCGGCCCAAAGGATGAGACCCACGTTGTGCGCCTTGGCATATTCACAGAGCATCGGGAGGTCGATTTCAGGGACTACCTGCATCAGGTCGGCCTTTTTGTTGACTGCCCAGCCCTCATCGAGGATGACATATTCAATGCCGTGGTCCTGAGCGAAGTCGATGTAGTACTTATAGGTGTCGTTGTTGATTCCGGCGCGGAAGTCCACCCCGTAGAGATTCCAAGCGTTCCACCAGTCCCACGCCACTTTGCCTGGCTTCACCCAGCTGAAATCCAGTGTGGCATCCTGCGGGGTGGCGAGCTTCCAGACCATGTCGTTCACCGCCAATTCAGCGTCGTTCGTCGAGACCATGATGATTCTCCAAGGGAAAGACTCTCCAGCGGCGCAAACGGCGAGATAATCCTCACGATCCTTGACGACACCTTGAAGCATGTTGTGTCCGCCCTGCTCGACTGTCTTCGGATAAGGAGCGAAACGTCCGGCAAGGGTTGTGCCCTCACCTTCATTGTAGAGGAACATCCCGGGATAATCCATAAGGTCGGATTCTGTGACCAGAACCTTCATTCCGCCCTCGGAGGACACGGCGACAGGAAGGAACGCCAAACGTTCCTTGTTCCACTGGGAGAGGGCGTGGATGGAATATGTGTTCTCGAAAGAGTTCCAGTATTGGCTCTCAAGGGTTTCCGTGTGCTGGCGGACATAAGGCACATAGGCGTCCCAGTCCTTGGCGAAATTGAACAGAGCCTTTTCCGCCAGAACCTTCGAATCATTCTTCAGGGCGCTTGTGAAACGGTAGGCGACCCCTTCGTCGTAGGCGCGGAAAGTCAGAGTGAACTCTTTGAATATGAGGGCGGTCTCATTGTAGTTGTCACGGACCTGCGCCTTCTTGTAGGCCACTGCCGGCAGCATCTGGTCCACACTGGCCTTGCGAACCTTGCGAACCTTGTCATTCTCTCCGAACACAATGCCGTCGGACAGGGTCATCGATATCTCTGACGGGTCAATCAGGCTGACAGCGTCTCTGGAGACAGAGTAGGAGATGGTTTTGCCGACAACAACGGTTGCGGAAAGATGGCCGTCAGGAGACACGACCTTGTAGGTCACATCTCTGGCAGAAACCGGCGGAATGGCCGCAAGAGAAACCGCGGCAGCCGCCAAAAAAGATTTCAGTGTCATATAATCTAATATTTTGAATTACAAATACCAAATATAGCCGGCAATCACAAGTCGGCCTTGACGTTCAGCGTATGATGTCCGGAAGTCAAGACAGCGGTCTTTGAATTCGGAAGAACAACGTGAGCCTCGGTTCCGGACGGGACGTCAACGGTGAGCGACGCTGTTCCGGACTTGGAGGATTTTCGGGTCAAGGAGACTTTTATGGTGCCGTATTTCGTGTCAAACGAGGTGGAGGCGCGCTTTAGCCATCCCATCTGCGGACGGATGGAGAACGACCTGAATCCGGGAGTCAGAGGAGCGACACCGCAGACCTTCTGACTGAGCAGGATAATGTTGGCGCCCGACCAGGCGTGGTTGCTGGAATTAGTCCAGTTCCAATGCTCGTAGAGCGTCGAGCTTCTGTCGTCCATAATCTTCGGCATCCTTCTTTTCATCCTGTCGAGGGCGTCGGACGACTTTCCCATGACAAAGAGAGCCTCAACCATATATTTCTCCATGTAGGTTGACGCCATGTCAGTTGTTTTAAGGATTTCCGAGATGACCGGGTACTTCTCTTCGGAAGCGATTCCGGAAAGGACCGCCATAGCCTGTGGCCTGTCATCGGTGCGGTCTTTATAGGATGGGCTGCGGTAGCCGTTGCCGGTCCAGAAAAGCCTGTTGTAGGAATCCTTCAGACGGGTCATGACGGATTCTATCATCGCCGCGTCGGCCGTCCTGTCCAGCATTCGGGCAAACTCCAGCTCTGATTTCAACGCAAGGTAGTACAGACAAGGCATCAAGGCGAATCTGTCCACCGGAGAATCGGCGTCAGGCCAATCCCAGCCCCCTTTCCTGTAAACCGGAATGCCGTTCTCATCCAGCTGCCAGACCTCATGCAGGTACTTTTTCATCCTATCGTAAACGACCGGAACGAAAGAGTCGTTGTCCGAATAGAAATACTGGGTATAGAAACCGTACCATCCCACAGCCGCCAGCATCTGTGACGGAAGCTCCGCCGAATAGTTCATCGTCGGCACCGGGGAGGAGATAACCCCGTCGATGCGCTGCCAGTTCATCAGCTCATATATTCCTTTCTCCGCCAGCTTCCAGGACGAAGGCGACAACGAGTGGAATGCCATGCCCAACTCGTTCACCTCGTCTCCCCACCACTGGGCGCGCTCCCTGTCCGGACAGTCCATGTAGGTGTCGCGCATGCAGACATAAAGGGTGCGCACCGCTTTTCTCCAATATTCATTGAGAAGAGGGTCATCGCACTCGAAAGAGCCCGTGATTTCCGTGTCATAGCCGGTCTCGCGGTACTTGACGTCAATCACCTCCACGTCGGAAGGCACAATGTAGAACATCTTGTCTCCGTTAAGCCAGCCGAGGCTCTCATGTTCCTGTATGCCGTCCTTGGTGACATATTCAGCCCACAGGCATTGCGTTTTGTCCAGGCCGACCCGGCAGTGGTCAGTCAGCATCCTGATTGTCCTGCCGGCCGGAGATTTGACTTTCAGGTACGGTGTGATCTGGGCATTGTACGGCAGGGAGCAGACCAGTGTGTCTCCGGACCTGCGGACATCAGGATATTCCTTTAATCCGCTGCACTTCCACATCGGAATCGGCCTTTTCACCAATTTGCCGAAAGGAGCGCCGCCGACAATGGCCGGAAGTTCCATCGCACGGCCAAGGCGGGGAGCCGACGGACTCCTCCAACCGACGATGTCGCGCCTCGCGTCGAAACGCAGGTTGCTCTCCGGAAGCCTGTAATTGGCCTCCGGTTCTCCAGCGCTCCCGTAAGCACGATAGACAGTGGCTTCCCAAGTGTTGTCGGAGAGAATCTCAAGCCCCGAGGCCCGAGCCTCGAAAAGCAGACCGGCCGTTCCGCTGTCGGCATGGCTGAAACCATTCCGCCCGAAGTACCAGACCAGAACCGAAATGCAGTTCTCACCCTTACGAAGATAAGGGGCTATGTCAACCTCGTCATAGTAGGTGTCACCGGGGGACGGGCCGCGTTTCAGACCACCCTCAAAAACCGCAAGCGTATCGTTTATCCAGAGCCAATACTTTGAGTCAGCGGCTATTCTGGCCACCATTTTTTCCGGTACTGTCCGGACATCGACCTTCTTTTTGAAGGCCAGCCATGTGTTGGTCTCGCTGCGGTACTCCTGTTTCCCTATCCAACGCGCCCGCCAGGTTTCCTGTGCGGGAAGGAGGCTTGATGCAAGCAGCAAGAACGCCGCCGCACCGAGTATAAAACGACGCGCAACCATCAGTCAACCTTGATTTTCAATGAATATTTCCCGGCGCCGACAGTCTTCGGCTTTCCGTTGGAAGCCGTGACGGTGGCCGAAGTGCCTTCCGGAACCTCGATCGTGAGTGAAGCCACATTAGACTTGGCTGACTTCCTGCTGAGCGAGATGCGGATCATTCCGTAATGGGTCTCAAGAGCGGCCGTGGCGGTCTTCAAAGTCCCCATCTGAGGCTTGACCTCGAAAGTCTTGAAGCCTGGAGCCGTCGGCTCGATTCCGCAGAGCTTCTGGCTCAAAATCGTCAGCGGGCCGCCGCTCCAAGCGTGGTTGATCGTGCCGCCACCGAAGCCTTCGCTGCCGATTCCCCACCCCTCGAACAGGGTCGTGTAGTCGTACTTGAGCATTTTGGCGTAGCGGGACTTCATCCTCTCGATGGCAAAGTCAGCATGCCCCATCTTGAAGAGAGCCTCAAGGACGTACTTCTCCATATAAGGGCTGGCGTGGTACTCCTTTTTAATGGTCTCAAACAGAGCAGGGTACTTGTCAGCCGAGGCAAGGCCGGAAACAACGGCCATGGCCTGGGCGCGGTCATCAGTCTGTTTCTTGTAGTTCGGATCACGGTAAGCTGAACCGGTCCAATACTGCGCGTCAAAGGCATCGGAGATTCTTTTCATCAAAGCGTCGAGCGTCTCCACATCCTTCTGTTTGCCGAGAATGCGGGCGAACTCCTTTTGAGACTTGAGGGCAAGGTAATACCAGCAGTTCGTCAAGACTTCAGTGTCGATGTCGTCACCCCAGTCTCCCCAGTTCCAATCTCCCGGGCGGACATTCAGCAGACCGTTGTCCTTGAATCTCCAGAGACCGCTTCCAAGCATATAGCGCTCAACCTTCGGATAAACTTCTGCGACAAAGGTGCTGTCACCGCTGAACCAGTACTGGGTGTGGAATCCGTACCAGCCCACGGAAGCGAGCATCTGGAGCGGAAGTTCAATCACTCGGTTGCCGGCCGGTACCGGAGAATAAATCACGCCGTTCGCCTCCTGCCAATTCACCAGCTCAAGAATCCCCTTTCTGGCAAGGAGTTGTCCGGATGGAGACAAAGCATAGAAAGCCTCTCCCAGTTCGTTCACCTCGTCTCCCCACCACTGTGCGCGTTCACGGTCCGGACAATCCATGTAGGTGTCGCGCATTGTGATGTAAAGAGTTCTGGCCGAGCGTTTCCAAAGTTCGTTAAGGAACGGGTCCCCGCACTCGAACGAGCCGGAGAACTCTGTGTCGTAACCGGTCTCACGGTATTTAAGCCCGAGGACCTTCACTCCGGAAGGCACTACGTACCAGACCTCGTGACCGTTCATCCATCCAAGGTTCTCATATTCCTGAACACCTTGACGGGCAATGTATTCCGCACGGACATTATTCTCGCTGCCACCATGGTAGTTGTCGGTCATTATCCGGATCATCTCTCCCCCGTTCGCCTCGACCTTGAGGTAAGGCGTCACCTGAGCGTTGTAAGGCAGCTTGCAGTAAACGGTGTCATTGGATTGACGTACAGAGACATATTCCTTGAGCCCATAATCCTTCCACATCGGGATCGGGCGCTCGACAAGCTCACCCATCGCCGGCCAGGCCATTTCGTCCACATTGTCCGCCCCGTGCATTTTGCCGCGCACATCAAAGCCCGGCATATTCCAACCTTGCAGCTCCTTGCGCGCGTCGAAGCGGATGTTGCTTTCAGGGAGACGGTAATTCGGGTGCGGCGCATCTGTGCTGCCATAGGCCGGATTCGGAACGCAGACCCAGGATTTGTCGGACAGAATCGTCAATTCAGGGGACACCGCCTCGAAGATCAGCGCCGCCTGACCGCTGCTGTTGTGGCTGAATCCCTGTTTTCCGTAGTGCCAAAGCAGGATGGCGATAGTGTTGTTGCCCTCTTTGAGGTAAGGTGCGATGTCAACCTTGTCGTAGTAGGTTCCGTTCGGGAACGGCCCCCGTTTGAGTCCTCCCTCGAAGACGGCAAGTTCGCCATTGATCCACATCCAGTACTTTGAGTCCACGGCGATTTTGGCGACAAGTTTGTCCGGGCATTTGGCCACATTGACTTCCTTACGGTAGGAAATCCAGGTGTTGGTGGTACTCTGGACCCAAGGATGAGTGACCCAATGGGCCTTCCAGTCGGAGCGCGACTCCGCTCCGGCGAATGAGGTGGCCGCAAGAGCCAAGGCCGCGGAGAGGACCGACATCCTGAAGAGATTTGATATATTCATTGTCATTTACATTGATTATTGTTCATTCCAAGGCCGTCAGCCGCGACGGTCAGTCACACAGCATTCGGCCAGCAGAGGCTTGTCCGCCTAAAACTGAAGGACAAATATAAGCATTTTCGTCGATGAAATGAGGGGGTTCGTCGATTTGAGTTGGACATAATCCGCCGTCAGGCTACTTTCGCATCCGGATTTTGAGAATCAAAGAATATGAAAAAGGACGTTATCATCATTATCACAGCCATGACGGCCATCTCTCTGACCGCCGGAGCGCAGACAAAGAAATGGACGTTGCAGGAATGCATAGACTATGCGGTGGAGAACAACATAGCCCTGCGCCAGAGCAGGAACGCGCATCTTTCCGGACTCGAGGACACCTATCAGGCAAAGGCCGCGATGTTCCCTTCGCTCAACGCCTCGGCCAGCCAGGGGATAACCAACAGGCCGTTCTCCGAAAGCGGGAACAGCACGGTCGTGGGGTCGGATGTCTATAGCACGTCCAAGTCCACAAGCTGGTCCGGGAACTATGGGCTTAACGCCGGGATGACGCTATACAGCGGAGGAAGTCTGCGCACCGCCTTGAGGCAGAGCCGCCTGCAGAACTCCGTCGATTCGCTTTCCGTGCTGGAGAACACTAATGATGTCGTGATTTCAATCGTCAAGGCCTACATGCAGTGCCTCTACGCCGGCGAGGCCGTCAAGGTCAGCGAGAACACCGCCGAGGCATCAAAGGCGCAGCTGGACAGGGCGGTGGAACTCAAGAACGCAGGTGAACTCAGCAAGGTCGATGTCGCACAGCTGGAAAGTCAATATGCCGGCGACCTCTACCAGATCACATCCGCCAAGGCTTCTTTGGACAACTGCAAGCTTCAACTCAAGCAACTTCTGGAACTCGGTGTCAGCGACGAGATTGAACTCGAAGAGCCTTCCGATGACGAGACTGGAGTTCTTAGATTGCTTCCAAGCAAAGAGGAGGTCTATACAAATGCGCTTGAATCAATGCCTGAAATAAAGAAAGCCGGGCTGAACGTACAAGCGGCCGACCTCGGTGTCAGGCAGGCCAAGTCGGCATATTCCCCGACCCTTTCCGCGACCGCGGGCATCGGCACGACGAATGTTTCCGGAGGGGACGGATCTTTCGGCAGCCAGTTGGAGAAGAACTTCAATGAGAGCATCGGCCTTAGCCTTCAGATTCCGATCCTTCAGGGCAGGAAGGCCAAGACTGCGGTCAACAAAGCCAGAATCGAGGCTGACAACAGCAGACTCCAGATGGCGAGTGCGGAAAAGGCTCTGCTCAAGGAAGTTGAGGACACCTATCTGGAGGCGGTTTCAGCACAGTCCAAGTACACAAGCGCAAAGGAGCAGACCAAGTACGCCGAGCAGAGTTACGAGCTCACGGCTGAGCAGTTCAACGTCGGGATGAAGAACACAGTGGAGCTCATCACAGCGCAGAACAACCTTCTGAACGCCCGCGTCCAGCTTCTTCAATCTAAATACACGGCATTGATGAACAATGCGTTACTCGATATATACCAAGGTAATTATAAAATCAATTAATATGAAAACCAAGACTTTATGGATTTGTTTGGCGGCCATTTGCGCCGTAGTGGCTCTGTGGCTGGTCTTCCGACCGACCGGAAAGTCAAGAGTGACCCTCGAAACCGCGGAAACCGCCAGGATAGACATAACCGGCTCTGTGACCGCCACCGGAACGGTTGAGCCTGTGACGAAGGTTGATGTCGGCACGCAGGTGTCCGGAATCATCGACAAGCTGTACGCCGACTACAACGACATCGTCAAGGCCGGACAGGTCATCGCCGAGATGGACAAGGTGAACCTTCAGGCCGAGCTGGTCTCCTCACAGGCGCAGCTCTCCGCCGCAAAGACGGAATACGAGTACAGGGAAAAGGAATATAACCGCATAAAGACCCTGCACGACAAGGAGTTGGTCAGCGATTCGGAATATGATTCCGCATATTACCAGTACGAGACCGCAAAGAACGCCTACAATCAGGCGCAGGCTTCTTTCACGAAGGTAAAGCGGAATCTGAGCTATGCGACCATCACCTCGCCTATCGACGGGGTTGTCATCAGCAGGGCCGTGGAGGAAGGACAGACCGTGGCCGCGGGGTTCGAGACCCCTACCCTGTTCACCATCGCCAAGGATCTGGCCGACATGCAGGTCATCGCCGATGTCGATGAAGCGGACATAGGACAGGTAAAGGAAGGGCAGAAAGTGTCCTTCACGGTGGACGCCTACCCGGACGATGTGTTCAACGGGACCGTCCAGCAGGTCAGGCTTGAGGCCACGACCACGTCAAACGTTGTGACTTACGAGGTTGTGATCACCGCCCCGAACCCTGACCTGAAACTGAAGCCTGGACTTACCGCCAACGTCACGATTTGCACTCTGGAGGAAAAGGACGTGCTTGCCGTGCCGACAAAGGCTCTGCGGTTCAATCCTGACCCTGAGATGCTTGACGGAATCGGGATAACCGTGGACGGGACAGCGGACGGGTCAGAGAAGACGGTCTGGGTCAAGAAGGGGAACTCCATCTCGCCAAAGGCTGTGGAGACCGACCACACGAGCGGTGACAAGACCGGGATTGTCAGCGGGTTGAATGACGGGGACGTGGTAGTCACCGGACTGACGGCCGAGACTCCGAAAAAGGCCGCCGCCACCGAAAGGAGTCCGTTCGCTCCGGGCCCGAGAGAAGACAAAAAGAAGTAGGACATGAAAGAGGTAATAAAACTTGAGGACATCCGCCGCAACTTCATAGTGGGTGACGAGACCGTCCATGCGCTGCGTGGCGTGTCGTTCACCATCACGGAGGGAGAGTTCGTCACTATCGTCGGCACGTCGGGATCCGGAAAATCCACGCTTCTGAACATCCTCGGATGCCTTGACACCCCGACTTACGGGGAATATTATCTGGACGGGGTTCCGGTCAGGACGATGGACAAGAACGACCGCGCGACCCTGCGCAACCGCAAGATCGGCTTCGTGTTCCAGAACTACAATCTTCTGGCGAAGACCACGGCTGTGGAGAACGTGGAGCTGCCGCTGATGTACAATCCGAAATATTCCAAGAAAGAGAGGTACGACCGCTCTGTGGAGGCTCTGAAGGCGGTAGGTCTGGGCGACAGGCTGGAGCACAAGAGCAACCAGATGTCCGGCGGTCAGATGCAGAGGGTCGCAATCGCAAGGGCGCTCGTGAACGACCCCGCCGTGATTCTTGCCGACGAGGCGACCGGCAACCTGGACACGCGCACAAGTTTCGAGGTGCTGGTTCTGTTCCAAAAGCTCCATTCCGAGGGCCGCACGATAATATTCGTGACGCACAATCCTGACATCGTGAACTACAGCACCAGGACCATCACCCTGAGGGACGGCCGGGTGACAAGCGACGTGCAGAACGGGCATATTCTTGACGCCGCGGAAGCCCTCGCCAAACTGCCGGTCGAGAACGACTGCTGAGATATTCAAAGATGGCCTCGCCATTGCGGTGAAGCTGAATATTCATAAAAGATTTTTGCAATGAATTTCGCCAATCTATTCAGAATAGCCCTGAAAGCATTGGGCAACAACAAGTTCAGAGGATTCCTGACGATGCTCGGCATCATCATCGGTGTAGGCTCAGTCATCACGATGCTCGCGATCGGCCAAGGCTCCAAGAAGAGCATCCAGGCCGAGATCAGCGAGATGGGATCCAACATGATAATGATCCACCCTGGAGAGGACATGAGAGGAGGAGTACGCCTCAGCGCCGATGACATGCAGACGCTGAAAGTCAAGGACTTCGAGGACATCCGCAAGGAATGCGCCCACATCTCGCTCGCCTCCCCTTCCGTCAACTCCTCCGGCCAGGCCGTCTATGGAGCCAACAACACTCCGACCTCCGTTTACGGTGTCAACGAGGAATTCCTCGACATCAGGGGGTACAAGGTGCAGGACGGGGACATATTCTCCGAACAGGACATCAAGACGGCCGCCAAGGTCTGCCTTGTCGGGAAAACCGTCATCGACCAGCTTTTCACAGGCGGCGAGAACCCGGTCGGCAAGGTCATCCGTTTCGGCAGCATTCCGTTCCGCATCATCGGGGTGCTGGAGAGCAAGGGATACAACAGCATGGGAATGGACCAGGACAACCTGATCATAACTCCCTACACCACGGTGATGAAGCGAATCCTGGCGATAACCTACCTTCAGGAGATAGTCTGCTCTGCCCTGAGCGAGGAATATACCGACGAGGCGATCGATGAAATCTCCGACGTGCTTCGCCGTAACCATAAGCTGAAGGAGAGCGATGACGATGATTTCAACATCCGTTCCCAGCAGGAACTCTCCTCGATGATGACCAGCACCAGCGACATGATGTCCACCCTTCTGGCGGCGGTCGCGGGAATATCCCTCCTTGTCGGCGGCATCGGAATCATGAACATCATGTATGTGTCCGTTACGGAAAGGACCAAGGAGATCGGCCTGCGGATGAGCATCGGCGCCAAAGGCCGCGACATCCTCGCCCAGTTCCTGATTGAGGCCACCCTCATAAGCATCACGGGCGGTCTTCTGGGCGTGATCCTGGGCGTGGTCGCCTCGTACATAGTCAAGGTCGTGCTTTCCTACCCGATTCTCATCCAGTCGTGGAGCATCATCGTCTCATTCCTCGTCTGCACGATAATAGGCATCTTTTTCGGCTGGTACCCGGCCCGCAAGGCCTCCAACCTCGACCCGATCGAAGCCATCCGGTACGAGTAGCATTGAGATTTCCGTGAACTATAATTCACTGTAAATCAACAGACAGAGCCATTACCTTCAGGACACCTGCACTAAAGGTAATGGCTTTTCTTATTATGTCTGAATCAATTACGAATCACGAACGGGCCGAACGTCACTCTCGGTCGCTGAACTTGTCGGATTTGGTCTGCGCGCGATACCCGGCAATGCAGAGCGGGGCGGTCTCCACGTTAAACAATCGCTTACTGTTTCTCCTTATATTCGAGAGTTATGGTCGGCTTACCTTGGCGAAAGACCGGGAATGGAACAGGATTTGCGAAAGTGATGCGGATTTGCGATATTTGGGGAAAGAACGATTATGAGCCGGTTTGACACTTGCTTTTTTGAGAGATACGCGAGGGTCTCGCTGGAGACACTCCTGAACAGGAGATTCGCCGAGCTGCTGAACAAGGACAGGCCTGACCTTCAGAGCCCGGACGGGATTTCGTTGGGCATTGAGGTGACAAGGGCGATGCCCCAGACCAAGGAGGCGGCGCAGTCGATGATCAAGGAGATGGCCGGTGCGGCGCCGGTTCCGGAAGACATGGAGGACTTGGACACGATTCTCTCATCCGGCTATGGCTACGGCCTTCAGGGCGGACGCTATGTCGGGTCAAAGGAGTATGACTACTGGTCGATGGCCCTTCCGATGCGCCGGATCATCGAGAGCAAGGTGCGCAAGGCCGGGGACGGGTTCTACGGCTCATTCAGGATTCTTGACCTGTACGTATTCTGCAAGGACAGCCTGAGCGAGGTCGAGGTGCTGGACATCCTGCGCTACACGATGAAGGTACAGGAAGGTCAGGAAGTCAGATACAGCTGTCTCTACCTCTCCGAAATCAGCGGCCTTGATGTCTGCAACCTGACCGGAGAGATCTCGGACACCTACCGGATCGCCAGGCATCCGATCTCACCGGAACTCCGCAAGGAGTTCTTCCACAAAGCTCTTCAACAATAAGAAGCTGTTTTTGAAATGGTTCCCGATTTTTATCATGCGGA
>CAVERO010000012.1:0-29277 GCA_963617915.1 Candidatus Methanomethylophilaceae archaeon
CGGCGTGAACTTCTCCACCTCCGCCCGCCGCATCGACGGTTGGAAGGTCGTCTAGGCAAAGCTCACCTCTCCAGAATCTTGTTCTGCTCGGCGACGGAGGCTTCGTGAATGGCTGTGAAAAAAGCCGTTATGAACTCTTCGGAGAGGCCGTAATCCCTGCCTTTTTCTATCATCGCGGAGAGTATGCTGTCCCAGCGCGAGGTCTGGACGATGGCGATGTTGTGAGCCTTCTTGAACTCGCCTATCCTGCGCGAGATTTCCATTCTGGAGCCAAGGGCCATCAGCAGGTTCTCGTCAATGACATCTATCTGGGAACGAAGCTGCTCGATGCCCTCGTTATACTCCTTGTCATTGGTGACCTTCTGACGGACGGTCAGGCTCTCAAGCAACGTCTTAAGGTCAGACGGCACAATCTGCTGCTTGGCGTCACTCAAGGCACATGACGGATCGCAGTGGGACTCGATCATCAGACCGTCAAGGCCAAGATCCATAGCCCTCTGGGACAACTCTTTGAGATACTGCCTGGAACCGCCCATGTGGCTTGGATCGGCGAAGAACGGCAGCTTAGGATAGCGGGTGCGCAACTCGACAGCCATCTGCCAGCCCGGCAGATTCCTGTACGGAATCTTCTCGGAAGTGGAGAAGCCCCGGTGAATCACGCCCAGTTTCCTCACACCCACACGGTTGAGACGCTCCAGAGCCCCGACCCAAAGATCGATGTCAGGATTGACCGGATTCTTCACCAGGACAGGGATGTCCGTGTCCCTCAAGGCCTCGGCGATCTCCTGCACGAGGAAAGGATTGGCAGTCGTGCGGGCTCCGATCCAAACCATGTCGATGCCGTATTTCAGGCACTCATAGACGTGCTTTTCATTCGCCACCTCCGTGCAGACCTTCATTCCATATTCATTCTTCACCTTCTGGAGCCATTTCAGCCCGGGAGTGCCGACCCCCTCGAAAGACCCTGGATGGGTACGCGGCTTCCATATTCCGGCGCGGAAAACGTGAATCCCGAATTCATTCAATCCTTTGGCGGTCATCATCAACTGCAGCTCGGACTCGGCGCTGCAAGGGCCGGCGATGACAAGAGGCGGGATGCTCTCGTCGAAGAATCCCCACTCGGAGACGGGGACAATGTCAAGTGTTCGTTCCATAACTATCTCAAAATCTTTTTAATCCTGTTTGCCTCGTGGATGAGCTCGGTGATTCGTTCGCCGTCATAGTCAGCGATGGCGTCGCGGAAGAGTCTCATCTTCTCCAGATATGTGTCGATGACGTGCAGCACATTGTCCCTGTTCTGCTCCAGAATCGGTGTCCACATCTGGGCGGAACTCTTAGCCAAGCGCACGGTCGAGGAAAATCCTCCCGACGCAAGGTCGAAAATGTGCTTCTCGTCCTTTTCCTTCTCAAGGACAGTCAGAGCCAGCGCAAAGGAGGTGACGTGCGAGATGTGCGAGACGTAGGCGGTGTGCACATCATGGCTGTCAGCGTTCATGAAAAGTGGGCGCATGTTCAGCGCATCGTACAATCCCTCAACGGCTTTCACCGCCTGCGGATCAGAATCCTCGGTGTTTGCGAATATGCACGCGCGGCCATCGAAGAGATTCGGCATCGCAGCCCATGGGCCTGAATATTCAGTGCCGGCCATCGGGTGTGTCGCCACGAAGCGGCCCCGCATAGGATGGTAATGCGCGGCGCGGACGATGTTGCTCTTCGTGGAGCAGGTGTCTATCACGATCTTCTTCCCGTTCCCCTCCTCCTTGAATATGTCAAGCACCTGCGGGAGCATCTTCACCGCGGCTCCGACCGGAATGGCGATCACCGTGATGTCGCTCCGGCGGACACATTCCTCGAACGGAACAATCTCGTCCGCCAGCTCCATCTTCCCTGCGGCTGCGGCGTTCACGGGGTCGGCCTCCACTCCGAGAACTGTCCGGGCGAATCCCCTGCGTTTCAAGTCGATGGCCATCGAGCCTCCTATCAGCCCTAGGCCTATTATTCCTACTATCATAACATTATATCATACCGGTCGCTTCGACAAGCTCAGCGACCTTTCATTTATTTCTCTGGTCGCTTCGACAGGTTCAGCGACCCTCATTTATTTTCCTGGTCGCTTCGACAGGTTCAGCGACCCTCATTTATTTTCCTGGTCGCTTCGACAGGTTCAGCGACCCTCATTTATTTTCCTGACCGCCTTGACATGCTCAGCGACCGGACATTTCGGTCACTGAGCCTGTCGAAGTGACCATATCAATAACTTTTTCTATTTCTTTCCGAGCACGGTCAAGCGTCTCAGGCTTGGCACAGAGGGAAATACGGATGTAATTGTCACCGTTCTTTCCGAATATGAAACCCGGGGTGATGAACACACCAGCCTGATGCAGAATGCGTTCCGAGACCGCTTCCCCGGCCGTCATCCCGTTCTCCGCACACTCCGACGGCACTCTTCCCCATAGGAACAGTCCCGCGGTGTCGTGATCATAGACCGCACCGAGAGTGTCAAAGATCCGACCTGCGGCGACACGTCTGCGGACATATTCGGAATTCAGATCCTCGAACCACTCCGGGCCTTGCCTCAACGCCTCGACAGCCGCCAGCTGCAGCGGCTTGAACATCCCCGAGTCCATCTGGCTCTTGACTTTCAGCACCTCGGCGACCAGTTCCGGAGCGCCTCCGACCATCCCGATCCTCCAGCCGCTCATGTTGTGAGCCTTGCTCAGCGAGTTCAACTCAAGACAGCACTCCCCGGCCCCTTCCGCGGCCAGAATGGAAAGCGGCTTCCCGCAAAGGATGAATGAATATGGATTGTCATTAACTATCAATATCCTGTGTCTCAACCCGAAATCCACCAGCCGCTGATAAAGTTCGGGGGTAGCCTTGGCTCCGGTCGGCATATTCGGGTAATTTGTCCACATTATCTTCACGCCTTCCAGATCCATTCTCTCCAACGCATCGAAATCCGGCCACCAATGGTTCTCCTCCGTCAGACCATAAGCAACGATTTCCGCTCCGACCAGTTTTGAGGCCGAAGTGTAAGTCGGATAGCCGGGATCCGGAACCAGAACCTTGTCCCCGGGATTGACAAACGCCATCGAGATCAGAAGGATTCCCTCCTTTGAGCCGACAAGCGGCTGGATGCCGCCGTCCGGAGCCAGAGTCACGCCGTAATAGCGTGAGTACCAATCGGCAAAGGCCTGCCTCAACTCGGGGAGTCCCTTGTAGCTCTGGTAGGCGTGGTTGCCCGGCTTGCGCGCCGCTTCCTCCAAAGCGTCAACGGCTGCGGAAGGAGGCATCCCGTCCGGAGCGCCTATCCCTAAATTTATTATCCTGTCTTCTCCGCGGGCCGCGCGCGCGGCGTTCAGCGCGTCAAGCTCTTTCTGCTTGCGTGAGAAGTAATATTCCTGAACAGAGGAAGTTCTTTTTGCGGGTTCAATGACCATGACTACATCGATGATTTATATTCGCCTAAAATGTTAAGTCCATCCATAAGCGGTCTGACCGCTTTCAAGGCCTGACGGTAGCGGTCGTAAGCCGCGAACTTGATGTCCGCATAGAAGAAGTACTGCCATTCCTGTCCCGGGATTGGAAGGGACTGGATTCTGGTGAGGTTCATGTCGTAGAACGAGAGAATTGTAAGTACTTGAGCCAGAGAGCCAGGCTTGTGAGGCAGGGTGAAGCAGAGGGAAGCCTTGCTCGTCTCGCGGCGGGGGACAGTGACGGCGTCGTCAAGAATCAGAAAGCGGGTGAAGTTCTGCCTGTAGGTCTCGATGCTTGAGGCAAGGATTTCCAGACCGTTCTGGTCGGCGGCCAGCTCGGAGGCGACCGCTCCGACTCCCATAAGTCCTCCGGAGGCGATGTCGATGGCGCTCTTGGCAGTGTCCTCGGATTCCACCATCGTGATCCATGGGCAGTTGCGCTCGAAGAACTGACGGGTCTGATTGATGGCCATATAATGCGTACGCACCTCCTTTATGTCGTGGATGTCCTGTCCCGGCAGCGCCATAAGGTTCTGGTGTATGGGGATGTACACCTCTCCTTTAATCTTGTAGGGATTCGACCTGAGGAGCTCGAAATTGGGGATAAGCCCTCCCGAAATCGTGTTCTCGATGGCCATCACCGCGGCCTGGGCCTCGCCCGAAGCCACAGCCTTGAACAGTCCCTCGAAGGTCGGACATTCCACGATTGAGATTTCCTCACCTCTGGCGGAATAGAACTCCCTCGCAGCCTGTTCGTGGAAGCAGCCTCTGTAGCCTTGTATCGCAACTTTTATCATATTCATCATCATTTCACATTACCTCTATCATCCCCTCCCCTCGGAGGCTGGGTTTGCTTTCACCGCAAACGGTGACGAGGCCCGTCAAAAAAAGGCTGCCCGGAAAGTACCGGACAGCCGTATATTCATCTATCTTTTTTCTGAATATTCCTGCACACGCTCGTCCGGTCCTCTACCTGCCGCGGTAAAAGAAATAAAAACCGAAAGAATAAAATCGTGTGCTCATCATCATAACGCCGCAAAGATAGTAAAAAACGAGGAAAAATGTTCCTAAAAAATAATGAATATGCCGAAGCGACGGAAGATTCTCCTTCCGCACCGCCACAATGCATTCATCAGACGGTCATTATTTCCTTCTCTTTTGCGGACACGAGCTCATCGACGGCCTTCACCTTGGCGTCGGTGACCTTCTGGATCTCGTCTTCGCCCTCCTTTCGCACGTCCTCGGAGAAGTCCCCGGCCTTCTCGGCCTTCTTCAGGGCGTCCACCCCGTCGCGGCGGGCATTGCGCACGGCCACCTTGATGTTCTCGCCCGCGGCCTTTGCCTTCTTTATGAGTTCCTTGCGCCTTTCCTCGGTAAGAGCCGGGATTGGGCAGCGGATGACCTCACCGTTGTTTGAAGGGGTGAATCCGAGATTGGCGTTGATGATCGCCTTCTCTATCACGGAGATCATGTTCCTCTCCCACGGCTGGATGGCGATTGTCCTCGCATCCGGCACGGTGACTGAAGCCACCTGAGGGACAGGAGTCTGGGAGCCGTAGTAGTCAACCATCACATTGTTGAGGATGGACGGATTGGCCTTTCCGACACGATAGGTCTTGAGGTCTTCCTCAAGGAACAGCACAGAGTCCTCCATTTTGGATTTTACTCCGCTGATGATTTCTTTGGCTTTGTCTGTCAGCATAGTGTATTGTGTTAATTGTTATCTGTCAATATATTCAACATTATCTCACGTTCGAGGGTGACCGCCCCATATCAACTCACATTACGATAGCGTCCCATTATTCCGGACAGAAGGCTTCTATATAACAAAAACGTAAATACTTGTTATTCAGGCCATCATTTTGGGCAAGCCCCATCGGGTACTATTTATGGACAAGAGTTCCGACCTTCTCCCCGTTCACCAGTTTCAGCAGGTTGCCCTCGCCGTTCACATCGAAGACGATGATCGGCATGTTCCCGTCGTTGCAAAGGGCGTAAGCCGTCTGGTCGAGAACCTTGAGATGCCTGGCCATCGCCTCGTCGAACGTCAGCTCTTCGTACTTGACCGCGGTAGAATCCTTCTCCGGGTCAGCCGTATAGACCCCATCCACACGGGTCCCCTTCAAAACCACGTCCGCCTTGATCTCAAGTGCCCTCAGGGCGGCGCCGGAATCGGTCGTGAAGAACGGGCTTCCGGTCCCACCGGCGATGAGAGCCACGCCTCCTTCCTCCAGCACCTTGACGGCATTGTCGCGGTTGTAGTAGCGCACCAGCGGCTCCATCGGGGTGGCGGAGAAGACCTCGGCCTTCACCCCTTCGTCCTTGATGAACTGACTGAGCGCCAGAGAGTTTATCACGGTGGCCAGCATTCCCATCCTGTCACCCTCAACGCGGTCGAAACCCTTTTCAAGCCCTTGAAGTCCTCTGAATATGTTGCCTCCGCCGTTGACAATGGCAATCTGCAGGCCAGCCTTCGCCGCGGCCGCAATCTCCTTTGAATATCTCCGCAGACTCTCCGGATCAAGTCCCTTTCCGACAGACCCGCCCAGGCTCTCGCCGCTCAATTTTAGCAAAACTCTCTTATACATAATGTTTTACAGAATCAAAAATGGTTAATCAAGACCGTCCCGTTCCGGCATTCCCGCCTCCCGAAGCCATCTGCCTGACAAATATAGTAAAAAGGGACGAAATAACTTCAAAATTAGGAGCGAAGCGACCGAAGGGGTTCGGGGAAACCTTTCCCCGTGCCCCACCGGGGCTGTCACGGAGTGACTGGGGGTGAGAGGCATATCGCACGAGGAGCGAAGCGACCGAAGGGGTTCGGGGAAACCTTTCCCCGTGCCCCACCGGGGCTGTCACGGAGTGACTGAGGGTGAGTTTTGGGTATCAAAAGAGGGACGGTAAAAATCACCGTCCCTCTTTTGGTGCCCAAAGCCGGGCTCGAACCGGCACGTCTTTAAAGGACATTGGATTTTGAGTCCAACGCGTCTACCAATTCCGCCATTCGGGCATATTCAAGCAGACTTTTCCTCGGGAAGCATCGCACTTCCGCTCCCATAAGGATTGCAAAGTTATTGTTTTTCCCCCGATATTCCAAAAACATTCCGCAAAAAGCTTTGGATAATAATACGGGAAGCACTTTGTTTTCCGCACTTCATTTTTTCGGAAAATCAATCCGCCTTACGGGAAAAGTAAGTATCTTTGTCTGATTTAAATCAACACTGAGATTAATATGAACCTTCAAGGAAGACGCGAAAGCACGAATGTGGACGACAGGCGAGGGACGGGACGCGGAGCCAAGGTCGGAGCGGGACTGGGCGGGACGATTGTCATCGCATTGATTGTCATGCTGCTCGGAGGAGACCCTTCCTCCGTGCTGGAAGGAGTGTCCTCAATCCAAGGCACCGAACAGACGGGCGGACAGACGGAGTTCTCCGCAGAAGAGCAGGAGCTTGCATCGTTCGCAAAGAAAGTCCTCGCCGGAACCGAGGATGTCTGGACAGCCATATTCGCAAAGCATGGCTATGAATATGACCCGCCGAAGATGGTGTTATATTCAGGATCGACCACTTCGGGATGCGGAGCGGCAAGTTCGTCTGTCGGGCCGTTCTACTGCTCGGCCGACCAGAGTGTCTATATCGACCTGAGTTTCTTCACCTCGATGAAGCGGCAGATAGGTGCGGACGGCGACCTGGCCTACGCCTACGTCATCGCCCACGAAGTAGGACATCACGTCCAGTACCTTCTCGGCACGCTCGGACAGGCTCATCAGAAGATGGCAAGGGTCAGCAAAACCGAGGCGAACGCGATCAGCGTCAGGCTTGAGCTTCAGGCGGACTACTACGCGGGTGTCTGGGCGATGAACGATGACAAGAAGTATAAATCTCTGGAAAAAGGCGACATAGAGAACGCATTGAACTGCGCCTCAAAGATCGGGGACGACTATCTCCAGAAGAAGGCGCAGGGCTATGTGGTGACGGAATCCTTCACTCACGGTACTGCGAAGCAGCGCTACACCTGGCTGAAGCGCGGACTTGAATACGGCGATTTGGAACACGGTGACACATTCGGTGTCGCGGCATCCAAATTGTAGCGATCCCGAGCGGCCTCCGCGGCCGTTTTAGCAAGCGGCAAAAAATGAGTTGCCCAGATTCGGGCAAAGATTTTCAGCGATTGCTTGTTCCGCGGAAACGACATAGAGCTTTTGGTCCGGAAACGGGCGGCGAAACATATCATATTCAACGAAATTTTAAGCTCAACAACATGAAGCACTTTTCTTTACCGAAGGACGGTGGCTTGATTGAGGAGAACCTGCCGAAGGGCATCCTCCACTCCTACGAGAAGATCACCACCGAGATTTCCGATGACTCGGTCACCGGAAGCGACAAAGTGGCCGACATCATTGTCAAGGCCATAAAAGACCACGAAAGGGCGGCTCTACCGCGTCCTTTCAAACTCGGTCTCACCACCGGGGTCACTCCCGTGTCCCTCTACAACAACCTGACAGAGCAGTTCAAGGAAGGCAAGGTCTCATTCGCCAATGTCGAGGTGTTCTCCATCGACGAGTACTACCCTTGCGACAGCGGATCCACCCAAAGCCGCAACCACAGGCTTCACGCCGAGTTTCTGGATCAGGTCGATGTCAGGAAAGAGAACATTCATATTCCTGACGGGACGGTTCCGAAGGGGGAAGTTTCCGACTATTGCGCAGATTTTGACAAAATCGCGAGAGGCCTTGACCTGCTTGTGATCGGTGTCGGCGAAGGCGGTCAGGTCGGTTTCAACGAGGCCGGCTCCTCAGAGAAAAGCCGGACGCGCACCGTTCCGCTTTCCTACCAGTCAAGAAAGAGACAGGCCCGCAATTTCAACGGCAACATGGCCGACACCCCGAAGACCGCGGTCACAATGGGCATCGGTACGATGATGAGCGCGCGCAGGATCATCCTCATGGCATGGGGGGAGGACAAAGCGGGAATAGTACGGAAAGTCGTCGAGGGGAACATCGACTCCGCCTGCCCGGCGTCGTGGCTTCAGAAGCACGACAACATCACTTTCTACACTGACGAGATGTCCGCGTCCCTGCTGACAAGGTCAGTGGCTCCTTGGATGGTCGGGCCGTGCGAATGGACTCCAAAACTCATCCGCAAGGCCGTCGTGTGGCTCTGCCAGAAAGTCCACAAGCCTATTCTGAAGCTCACCCAGCAGGATTATCTGGAAAACTATCTTGGAGAGCTCATCGAGCTCTACGGGCCGTTCGACAAGATCAACATCGATGTGTTCAACGACTTCCAGCACACCATCTCCGGATGGCCGGGCGGAAAGCCGAACGCCGACGACTCCACCAGACCGGTCAAGTCAACTCCGTTCCCGAAGAAAGTCCTCATCTTCTCCCCTCACCCGGACGATGACGTAATCTCGATGGGTGGCACGTTCATCAGGCTCGTGCATCAGGGACACGACGTGCACGTCGCCTACGAGACTTCCGGCGACCTTGCCGTGCACGATGATGTCGTGCTCCAGCACATGGACGCGGCTTACCAGCTGGGATTCGCCGACAGGTTCGACGAGGTCAAGAAGATCATTGATTCCAAGAAGCCGGGAGAGCCTGAACCTAAGGAACTTCTGGCGATAAAGGCGGCCATCCGCCGCAGCGAGGCCCGTGGGGCGGACAGAAGCTTCGGCCTCAACGACAAGACCAATGTCCACTTCCTCAACCTGCCTTTCTACGAGTCCGGAGGAGTGACAAAACTTCCGCGCACACAGAAAGACCTTGACATCATCAAAGCCCTGATTGTAAAGATTCATCCTGACCAAATCTATATGGCCGGAGACCTTGCCGACCCTCACGGAACGCACAGAGTCTGCACCGAAGCCGCCCTTGAGGCCATCGAACAGCTGAAGGAGGAAGGAAACGACTGGCTGAACGACACCACAATCTGGCTCTACAGAGGAGCGTGGATGGAGTGGGAGCTCTGGAGGGTTGACATGGCCGTTCCTATCAGCCCGGACGAGCTCATCGAAAAGCGCCACGCCATCTTCCGCCACCTTTCCCAGAAGGACATCGTTCCGTTCCCTGGCGACGACCCGAGGGAGTTCTGGCAGAGGGCCGAGGAGCGCACGCAGAACACGGCAAAACTTTATGACGAACTCGGAATGGCCGAATATCAGGCCATCGAGGTTTTCCTGAGGCTGAAATGAGAACAGTCACAATCATAGATAACAATTTGAAATTCAAATAAAAATGAAAGTCATCATCAGAGACACAAAAAAAGAAGGCTCGCTTTGGGCCGCCCATCACATCGCGGAAGCCATCAAGGCCAAGGCCGAAAAGACGGACAAGCCGTTCGTCCTCGGACTGCCGACCGGTTCAACCCCTCTCGACACCTACGCCGAACTCGCAAGAATGTGCGCCGAAGGCGAGATTTCCTTCAAGAACGTCATCACATTCAACATGGATGAATATGTCGGAATCCCCGAAAACCATCCTGAGAGCTACCACAGTTTCATGCACAGAAACCTTTTCGACAAGATTGACATCCCGGCCGGCAACATCCACATCCTCAACGGCAACGCCGCCGACCTTGACAAGGAGTGTGAGGAATATGAAAAGGCCATCGTCGAAGCCGGCGGAATCGACCTGTTCCTCGGCGGAGTCGGCGAGGACGGACACCTTGCGTTCAACGAGCCGTTCTCTTCCATCAACTCCAGAACAAGGGTCGTGACTTTGACCCAAGACACTATCGAGGTCAACTCCCGTTTCTTCGGCGGTGACGTCAATCTCGTTCCGAAGCGCGCGATGTCTGTCGGCGTCGCCACTGTCTGCGGTGCCAAGGAGGTTCTCATCCTCGCCTTCGGAAGCAAGAAGGCAAGAGTCGTGAGAGAGGCCGTCGAGGGCTGCGTCAGCCACTATGTCACCCTTTCGGCCCTTCAGCTCCACGAGGACGGAACCGTCGTGCTTGACGAGCCGGCCGCAGGTGAGCTCAAGGTCAACTCTTACCGTTATTTCAAGGCCGTAGAGGCTGCCGAAAGCAAATAGTGCGTGGAGATTAACGATTTATAAATCAGATTGATAAGCGTTATCCTCCCGCCTTGTTCAACGGGAGGATATTCATTAAAAACCCATCGATCAACATGTTATCCTCCACGATTATTTCCGTGTTTCTGGCCCTGGCCAGCGCTGTGGGAAGCAATGGGGCAGACAATACTACAGGCAGTCGCTTCGACAGGCTCAGCGACCGGGCAAGCGGACTCAACGACCGGGCAAGCGGGCTCAGCGACCTGGCAAACAGCACCGGTGACCGGGCAAGCGGGCTCAGCGACCGGGACAACGCCTTCAGCGACCAGGCAAGCGGCCAAAACATATTCAATGTTACGAACCGACCGGATGCTGAGCCTGCCGAAGCACCCACGCTCAGTGAAAGCCCTGCCCAAGAGTACGGAGTAAAGGAACGGTGCGAACGCTACACGATGAAGAACCAAGGGATTGAGCGGGAATATTACCTCTACCGTCCGGAAGGCCTCAAGGCAGGGGTCCCGCTCGTGATTGTCCTTCACGGCTACGGCGGCTCGGCGCTCAAAGGGAAGACCGCAATGATGGATGTCGCCGACAGGAACGGTTTCGCCGTCTGCTACCCCCAGGGAATCAAGAATCCGAAAGGCAAAACGGGCTGGAATGTCCGCTATCCTTCGCAGGAGGGGATGAAGACAGATGACGTGAAGTTCATCATCGCCCTTTCCAAGGAACTTCAGAAAAGATTCGGTCTCAGTTCCAAGAACACTTTTCTCACCGGGATGTCCAACGGCGGCGACATCATCTACCTGATTGCCATGCGCGCCCCGAAGGCCTTCAAGGCGATGGCCTCGATCGCCGGACTTCAGTTCACCTGGATGGAGACTGAATATTCCTACAAGCGCCCGATTCCTTTCATGGAGGTCCACGGCACGCAGGACCGCACGTCCGAGTGGCTCGGCGACCCGCGGAACAAAGGGGGCTGGGGAGCGTATATTCCGGTTCCGGCCGCGGTCAGCAGAATCATAGCCGTCAACGGATGCAACGAGGAATATGTCACCGAACTTCCCCGCCGGGAGGGCCGCAACCAAGTCACGCTCTACCAGTTCAAGGCCGGCAAGCCGGCGGTGAAAGGAGGCAGGCCGACCGAAGTCTGGCTCTACAAGGTAGATGGCGGGGGCCATTCCTGGTCAGACAAGGACATGGACACCTGCTCCGAAATCTGGCGTTTCTTCAGCCACTGGCTTGAATAGATGCTTGATAATCCACGATTATCTTTGTAAATGTGGGTCAAAAAGGCTAACTTTGCGATTAGTCTTAAAAACAAGCTTCGCATGCGAAGCACCTATCTTCTTCACCGCTTGCGGTGAAAGCAAGTCCCTCCCCCGAGGGGAGGGATTTAGGGAAGGGGTAACGTGAACTGAAGTGGGTGGGCAGTCACCCTTGAACGTGATATATTTTTTTGCAGCAAGTAATTGCCTACTTGCGAGAGTCGAGCTAAATTGAACTTCAAAGATGTCCGATTACCGCATTTTCGTGGAGAAACACCCGGAGTTCCAGGTGGAGGCAAAGAGCCTTCTTGGGGAGCTCAACGAGAACCTGCAGCTGGAGCTGAAAACGCTTCGGCTGCTTAATGTTTATGACCTTTTCGGGTTCACGCCGGAGCTTTTGGAGAAGAGCCGCTACAGTGTCTTCGGAGAGATTGTGACCGATTCCGTCACAGACTCGATCGACCTGGACGGAGCGAAGTACATCGCCGTTGAGTACCTGCCCGGTCAGTTTGACCAGAGGGCGGCCTCGGCTGTGGACTGCGTGCATCTGATCGAGCCGTCTGCACAGATCAGCATCAAGAGCTCAAAACTCCTGATCGTTGACCCGGACGCTTCCGAGGAGACGCTCCGGAAGATTCGCCACTATTACATAAATCCAGTCGAGTCCCGCACGAAAGACCTCAGCAAACTCGCTGACACAGAGCATGCGGCAGTCAAGCCTGTCCCTGTTCTGGAAGGATTCCGGAATATGGGCGGGGACGACCTGAAGGCATATTGCAAGAAGATGGGGCTGGCGATGAATGCCGACGACCTCGCCGAGGTAGTCAGGTACTTCACCGGAGAAGGCAGGGATCCGAACGAGACCGAGCTCAGGATCCTGGACACCTACTGGAGCGACCATTGCCGCCACACGACCTTCACGACGGAACTGGAAAGCATCGATGTCGAGGACTCCTTCATCAAGGAGGACATTGACGGCACGCTGAGCCTGTACCTTAAGATGCGGGCGGAGACCGGACGTGAGAAGAAGGGGCTGAACCTCATGGATATGGCCACGATCGGTGCGAAATATCTCAGACAGAACGGTCTGCTGGACGACATGGAGGTCAGCGAGGAGAACAACGCCTGCAGCATATTCATTGATGTGGACGCTGACGGGAAGACCGAACGGTGGCTGCTGATGTTCAAGAACGAGACCCACAACCACCCTACGGAGATCGAGCCGTTCGGCGGGGCCGCAACCTGCCTCGGAGGAGCGATCCGCGACCCGCTTTCCGGACGTTCCTACGTCTATCAGGCGATGCGCGTCACCGGAGCGGGAGACATCTACAAGCCTGTCAGCGAGACGCTGCCGGGCAAACTGCCGCAGAAGGTCATCACCAAGAAAGCAGCCCAGGGATATTCATCCTACGGCAACCAGATCGGTCTGGCCACGACCCACGTCCGGGAGATATACCACGAGGGCTACACAGCCAAGAGAATGGAGGTCGGAGCCGTGGTGGGCGCTGTCAAGGCCGAGGATGTGAGAAGGGAAAGCCCGAAGGCGGGGGATGTCGTGCTGATGATCGGCGGACGCACCGGGCGTGACGGAATCGGAGGAGCCACGGGATCCTCAAAGGAGCACACGGAGGAGTCTCTGGAGACTTGCGGAAGTGAGGTGCAGAAGGGTAACGCTCCTGAAGAGAGGAAGCTGGAGAGGCTTTTCAGAAGGCCGGAGGCCACGAGACTGATCAAGAAATCGAATGACTTCGGAGCCGGCGGAGTGAGTGTCGCCATCGGTGAGCTTGCCGACGGGCTGGACATCTACCTCGACCGCGTTCCTGTCAAATACAGCGGAATGAATTCCACGGAACTGGCCATCAGCGAGTCTCAGGAGCGCATGGCGGTCGTAGTGGAGGCCAAGGACGAGGAAGAGTTCAAGTCTCTCTGCCACAGCGAGAACATCGAAGTGACGCACGTCGCGGAGGTCACGGACACCGCCAGGATGAGAATGTTCTACGGGGACAAGGTGGTCGTGGACTTAAGCCGGGCGTTCATCGACAGCGCCGGGGCGAAGCACTGGTCAAAGGCCACGGTCGGAGCTGTCGAGGACAGGGATCCGTTCTTCCGCGACGTTCCGGGCAAGAATCTGAAAGAAAGAATGTTCGCCAACCTTCAGGATCCGAATGTGACCTGCCAGAAAGGCCTCATAGAGATGTTCGACTCCACCATCGGACGTTCGACCGTGCTGATGCCGTTCGGAGGGGAACTCCAGACCACGGAGACGCAGGTCTCCGTTCAGAAACTTCCGGTAGGCGGCTACACGGACACGGCCAGCATGATGGCGTTCGGCTTCAACCCGGACCTCTGCGAATGGAGTCCTTACCATGGTGCGGCATATTCATTCATAGAGGCTTGCAGCAAGGTTGTGGCGGCGGGCGGCCATTGGGAGACGATGAGATTCTCCTGCCAGGAATATTTCGAGAGGATGACAGCCGACCCGAAGGTTTGGGGCAAGCCGACCGCGGCTCTGCTCGGCGCGCTGAAGATGCAGAAGGAGCTCGGGCTCGCTTCAATCGGAGGAAAGGATTCGATGAGCGGATCATTCGAGACCGAAAACGGGACGATTCATGTTCCGCCGACACTTATCGCCTTCGGCATCACTCCGGTGAGGGCGGACAAGGTGATCTCCCCTGAACTCAAATGGGAGGGAGACCGCCTCTACCTCGTAAGACACACGCCGCTCGCGAACAAAATGCCTGACACAGAGCAGCTCAAGAGGAACTGGAATCATATTCAGGAAAAGATAGAGGACGGGACGGTCGTGTCCGGTTGGGCCGTGGGATTCGGCGGAGTCGCCGAGGCACTCTGCAAGATGAGTTTCGGCAACGCTTTCGGCTTCGATGTGAACCTTTCGGAGGATGATCTTTTCAATCTGAACTACGGTTCGGTCGTGGTGGAGACTGACGGAAGCGCGCTCGATTTCGAGAACGCCGTCGAAATCGGCACTGTGACATCCGGCGAGGACGGCAACGTGCGCGTGAACGGGACGAATCTGTCCATCTTCGAGCTGATGGATTTCAATGCGTCGCTCTTCGAGAAAGTTTATCCGGCGGTGAGCAAGCCTGACTTCAAGAGGCTGCTGCCTAAGGGGATGGAGGGTGTGAAGCCGTTCAAGGCGAAGAAGGCCGATCTTGAATATAAGGGGCCGAAGGTTGACAAGGTGACCGCTTACCTCCCTGTCTTCCCCGGCACGAACTGCGACTACGATTCGGCCAAGGCGTTCCGCAAGGCCGGAGCCGAGATCCGGACATCCGTGTTCCGCAACCTTTCGGACAAGGACGTGTTCGAGTCTATCGCCGAGATGAAGAAGAACATCGATGAGTGCCAGATTCTGATGCTGAGCGGCGGTTTCTCGGCCGGCGACGAGCCGGACGGAAGCGGTAAGTTCATCGCCAATGTACTGAACAACAAGGACATAGCCGCAGCCATCGAGGGTTTGCTTTCCCGCGGCGGTCTGATTCTGGGAATATGCAACGGGTTCCAGGCTCTTGTGAAATCGGGGCTGCTGCCTTACGGGGAGCTCGGGAAGGTGACAAAGGACTCCCCTACCCTGTTCCGCAACGACATCAACAGGCACATCTCGCAGATGGTGACCACCCGTGTCGCTTCAACCAACTCCCCTTGGCTCAAAGGGATGACGGTCGGCGATGAATATGCCATACCGGTGAGCCATGGCGAGGGCAAGTTTGTTGTGAGCGAGGAGTTGGCCCGTGAGTTGTTCGCCAACGGCCAGGTGGCGTTCCAGTATGTGGATCCGCTGACGGACGAGCCTACTATGGAGTCGCCTTACAATCCGAACGGGTCCTACTACGCCATCGAGGGTATCATCGGCCGCAACGGTCAGATTCTTGGGAAGATGGGGCACAGCGAGAGGTACGAGAAGAATCTATTGAAGAACATTGAGGCCGACCTTGAGCAGCCGCTGTTCGAGAATGCTGTCAGGTATTTTATCGGGTAATTCGGTCACCGAGCTTGTCGAAGTGACTGAAAATATGATCTGGCAAGGCCGCTGTGGTCAAGCACCACCACCGCTCCCTACGCTTCGCGCCCTGTCCGGGTAAATGGTCGCAGCGGTGGTGCTTGACCGCATCGGCAAGGGCAGTAACTGGTCACTGAGAATGTGGTTCGACAAAGCTCACCAACCATCGAAGTGACCTTGGAGACAAAATGAATATTGAAACTCTGCTTCGACAAGCTCAGCAACCATAAAAAATTTGGTAATGCGGCACGAAGAGCGGTTGCCGAATGTGACTTTGGCGGCCCTTTACCCGGACAGGGCGCGAAGCGTCGGGTCGCCAAAGCCATATTCAGCAATAGCGGCAGGAAACGATAAATGAACAGTATAAGAACAATGGATAAGAGGAATATAATACACGACGGGGTGTCAATCAAGATTTTCGGGACGGATGACCCGGAAAAGGTGATCATCCACTTCACGGATGAAATCACGGCTTTCAACAAAATCAAGAAGGCGGTGATCAAGGACAAGGGAATCTTCTGCAACGGGATCTCCTGCGAGATTTCAAGACTGCTTCAGAAAGGCGGAGTCCCGACGCATTTCATCGAGCAGCTCTCTGACACGGAGCAGCTTTGCTGGAAATCGGACGTGATACCGATGGAGGTAATCGTGCGGAATGTCATCGCGGGATCGATGGCCCAGAGGTTGGGACTGGAGGAGGGACTTGTGCCGAAGGAACCGGTCTATGACCTCTGCTACAAGTCGGACATCCTCTGCGACCCGATCATCAACGACTACCACGCCGTGGCCCTTGGCCTCGTCACAAAGGAAGAGCTTGAGCGGATATATTCATTGACAAAGCAGGTCAACGGCATCCTGACTCCGGTGTTCAAGGAAATCGGCATCACGCTGGTTGACTTCAAGATAGAGTTTGGACATCTGTCGGACGGAAGGCTCGTGATGAGCGACGACATCACCCCTGACAGCGCACGCTTCTGGGACATCGCCACCGGCGAGCGACTCGACAAGGACCGCTTCCGCAAGGACAACGGACACGTCGGAGACGCCTACAAGACCGTGTTCGAGAGGCTTACAGGAAAAAAGTTTGACTGAAAATATTCTTGGATATGAGACCTTTATTTCTGACAAATACCCTTACACACAGCAAGGAACTTTTCAAGCCGATCCAGCCGGGACACGTGGGGATGTACGTCTGCGGGCCGACTGTCTATGGGGAGGCTCATCTGGGACACGCCCGTCCGGGAGTGACTTATGATGTGCTTTTCAAACTGCTCAGACATCTGGGCTACAAGGTGCGCTACGTGCGCAACATCACCGATGTCGGACACCTTGAGCACGACGCGGACGAGGGTGAGGACAAAATCTCAAAGAAGGCAAGGCTTGAGCAGCTTGAGCCGATGGAGGTCGTGCAGACCTACACGTTCCGTTACCATGAGGCTATGCGCCAGCTGAACGTCGCTCCACCTTCCATCGAGCCGAGGGCGTCGGGACACATCATCGAACAGATCGAGACCGTCAAGAAGATTCTGGATGCGGGCTACGCCTACATCTCCAACGGTTCCGTCTATTTCGATGTAGAGAAATACAACAAGGACCATCACTACGGAATCCTTTCCGGTCGCACACTGGACGACACCCGCGAGGGCACCAGAAATCTGGACGGCCAGAGCGACAAGAAGGCCCCGTACGACTTCGCTCTCTGGAAAAAGGCTGAGCCGGAGCACATTATGCATTGGCCGAGTCCATGGAGTGAGGGCTTCCCCGGATGGCATCTTGAATGCTCAGTGATGGGTGAGAAATACCTCGGCAACGAGTTCGACATCCACGGCGGAGGAATGGACTTGATGTTCCCTCACCACGAGTGCGAGATCGCCCAGAATGTGGCCAGCCGCCATACCCAGGGCGTGCATTATTGGGTTCACAACAATATGATCACGATCAACGGACAGAAGATGGGCAAGTCTTTGGGCAACTTCATCACCCTGCCACAGCTTTTCAGCGGACAGCACGAGAAACTCGCCCAGGCATATTCCCCGATGACAGTCCGCTTCTTCATCCTTCAGGCGCACTACCGCAGCACGCTTGATTTCAGCAATGAGGCTTTGCAGGCGGCCGAGAAAGGCCTCAGAAGGGTGATGCAGGCAGCCAAGGATCTGCGCGCCTTGGCTTCGGCGGCGGGAATCACCGACACGGCAAAGGGCACGGAAGGCGATCCTGTGGAGGCTATGCAGTACGGAGAGTTCATCTCTGCCACGGCTCCGGACTCCTGCCCGGCTACTTCGGAGGAGGTCAAAGGAATATTCAACGCCGTCTATGAGGCTCTTTGTGATGACCTCAACACGCCGATCGCCCTGTCGCACATCTTCGATGCGGTACGGCTCATCAACTCGGCCAAGGCTGGACAGCCGGCCCTTCGGCAGGCTCAGGGACCGAAAGGAGAGGCTCCGGGACCGAAAGGAGAGGTTCAGGGATTAAAGGGACAGGTTCAGGGGACGAAAGGAGAGGCTCCGGGGACGTTAAGCAAAGGCGACATCGAGACCTTGCTCCAGCTTTTCGATGACATCGTGTTCGGGGTTCTCGGCCTGAAAGACGAGGCCGCGGCCGAATCAGGCAAAGGTCAGGAGATTGTCTCCGGGCTGATGGACATGGTGCTGGAGGAGCGCGCCAAGGCCAAGGCCGCCAAGGACTGGGCAGCCAGCGACTCCATCCGCGACCATCTCAAGGCTCTCGGCATCACCGTCAAGGACACCAAGGACGGAGCCGAGTGGACAATCCAATAACCCGGCCAATAACCCGGCGTGGAGAGCAACCTCCTCAATGTCAAACCATCAGGCTTTTCCCTTTAGTTTATTCTCACCAAAGATGAAAGCCTAACATATTGATTTTAAAGACTTTGCCCGCCACCCTCCGATAATGAGAGAGTGGCGGGCAGGTTGTTTCCTGTACGGAGCTGACGGATTAGACTGATGCTCCGGCTTTGACGGCACGGGCGGCCTCCAGAGCGGCGTGCTCGGCTTTGGCGCGTTCCACCGAGACGGACTTCTTCAGGACGAAACCGGACCCGAGGTATTTGGTGCGGACATCCTCGTCAGCGGCAAGGGATTCAGGAGTCCCCTGCTGAAGGATTGTGCCTTCGTAGAGCAGATAGGCGCGGTCGGTGATTGCAAGTGTCTCTCCCACATTGTGGTCGGTGATGATGACGCCGATGTCCTTGTACTTGAGTTTAGCAATGATGAACTGGATGTCCTCAACGGCGATCGGATCGACTCCGGCGAACGGCTCGTCCAGAAGAATGAACTTCGGGTCGATGGCAAGGGCGCGGGCGATCTCGCAGCGCCGTCTCTCTCCTCCGGAAAGCTGGATCCCAAGGCTCTTGCGCACCTTGGAGAGGTTGAACTCGTTGATCAGGTCCTCCAACCTTTCCTGCCTCTCGGCCTTGGACATCTCCGACATCTCCATCACGGACATGATGTTGTCCTCCACGGACATCTTGCGGAACACCGAAGCCTCCTGCGGAAGATAGCCGACCCCCTTCTGAGCCCTTTTGTACATAGGAAGCTCTGTGATGTCCTCGTCATCAAGGAACACTCGCCCGCCATTCGGGACTATCTGTCCGGTGATCATGTAGAAACTGGTGGTCTTTCCGGCTCCGTTAGGGCCGAGAAACCCCACGATTTCCCCTTGGTTAATCTCCATCGAAACGCCTTTCACGACGGTCCGGATGCCATATTTCTTGACGAGGTTCTCGCAATGAAGTTTCATCTTATCTTAATCTAATGTTCTACCATCATTTTGTCTCAAGGCCAAAATCCTTGATCAGGCTCTGGACTTCCCCATGCTGACCCATAAGGGCAGTGGCCTTCTCCTGATCGGTGTAAGGCTGCACCCCCTTGTCCGCAACAGGTACAACATCAACCTGAAGACGAAGTTTTGAGGAGCCGACCTTTTTCTGCAAATTCCCTTCCAGATCCATAAGCCGGTTCTCCCGGATCCATTTCTCCTGCGCTTTGTTGCTGACCTTGAATGTCAACTCCTTGTAGCCTTCCTTGGTCTCAATGCTGACTTCCGCATTCCGCAGAGTGTTGGCAAGTCGCGGACTTGACGCATTGTCTTCCGGGATGGTCTTCCAGGCCTCCAGCACAGCGCTGTCTTCCGGAATCGCGTCTGTGACCTGACCCTCAGCCTTTATGACTTTCTTGTTTTCCTCCTCTTCGATTATCGAGTTGAGCGACAATGACGCCCCGGTCTTGACCGGTTTTCTTCTCGCCCTCGGAGCGGGACTGTCCTCCGCAACGGCTGATGAGCCGACATTCTCGGCAGCCAAGCTACTACTACCTGCCGTTCCGGTCTCTGAGCTTGTCGAAGTGACTTTAGACAAGACATCTGAGCCTATGGCTTTGGTCGCTTCGGCAGGTTCGGTGACCAATCCGCCCGTGGCCTCGTGAACGGGTGTCACCTGCGGCGCAGGTGACGGGATGGAGCGCGAAGCGCGGAAGTCTGGCGAACCGCTGCCGGGGGATGCCGCCCCCGCAGAAACCTTCGCGGCCTCAACCACCGTCCGTGAAGCATCCGGAGCCTTCATCAGGAAACTTAGCTTCATCAAGGCAAACTCGATATGAAGCCTTGGATTCACCGCCAGCTTGTACCCTGCCTCACAGGCAGAGGTGATGGTCAAAGCATCGTACAGAAACTTCAGCGAACACCGAGAGGCCTGCTCCACGTATCTGGCCTTCAAAGAGTCCGGCAGTTCCAGCAAAGCGTCCAGCCCCCCGTTCTTCGTCACCATCAGATCCCTGAAATGGGAGCTGAGAGCCGCACAGAAATGAAGCGCGTTGAACCCTTTGGACAGAATCTCGTCAAACTTCAGCAGAGCCGTGCCATAGTCTCCGGCCAAAAATGCATCGACCAGGCTGAAACTATAGTCATAGTCAAGCACATTGAGGTTCTTCAAGACCTCATCGTACGTCACGGCCGTCCCGCAGAACGCCACCGTCTGGTCAAAGATGGTAAGCGCGTCGCGCATCGCACCGTCAGCCTTCTGCGCTATCACGTGCAAAGACTCATCGTCAATGCTCACCCCCTCCTTCCCCGCTATCATCCTCAGGTTTGCGACGATGTCCGGCACAGAAATCCTGTTGAAATCGTAAGTCTGGCAACGCGAAAGGATCGTCGGCAGAATCTTATGCTTCTCGGTAGTCGCAAGGATGAATATGGCGTGTGCCGGCGGTTCCTCCAACGTCTTGAGGAAGGCGTTGAACGCGGCAGTGGACAGCATGTGCACCTCGTCGATGATGTACACGCTGTACTTTCCCACCTGCGGAGGAATCTGCACCTGGTCCATCAGGTTCTTTATGTCGTCCACACCGTTGTTGGACGCGGCGTCCAGTTCATGAATGCAGTAGGACCGGCCCTCCTGGAAAGACTTGCAGGACTCACACTCGCCGCAAGGCTCCATGTCCGGCGAAGGATTGGAGCAGTTGATTGCTTTTGCGAATATCCTGGCGGTGGTGGTCTTCCCCACTCCGCGCGGCCCGCAGAACAGGTAGGCGTGAGCCAGTTTCCCCCTGATGATGGAATTCTTCAGAGTCTGGGCGATGTTGTCCTGACCGATAAGGGACTCGAAAGAGTCGGGACGATATTTTCTTGCTGATACGATGTATTCAGACATAACAACGTTCAAATCTTAGGGAGTGGTTGTCCGCACCAAGTTTTGTAAGGCAAATTTACGCAATATTTCGTACATTTGTGTCGCACGGCACGAAGTATGAGGTTTTTTGTCGGCTCGGAACGCGGCAAAGCACCTGGTAATCTTCCGTCGCCACTTGCGAGACTTGAAATGATGAGAAACAAATAGAACTACAGGATATGAGACGTTTTTTTCTAATATTCGCCCTGACCGTCGCCGGGCTGCTGTCGGCCACTGATGTTTTCGGTCAGGTGCAGATCACGACGCGAAGGGAAAAGCTCAAGGATTTCACCACCAAGACAACAAAGGTCGTGCTGACCGGTGACGAGTTCCTCGACGAGGCCTTGAAGGAAAGTGTCGCGTCAACCTGGACAATCTCTCCCTACGAGTTCTGCTCCAATGAGGAGTTCGAACGCCTCAAGGCCAACGCCGACCACTATTTTCTTCTGGTTGTGAAAGGTCAGTTCCGCAGGGAATCCGAACCTGGAATCGACATGCTCACCCTCGTCAAGGGAGGAGAGGGGGCCGACAAGTCCATCAGCGACATGTTCGAGGTCGTCAGTTTCCCGCTCCGGCCGACAGAGGATCCGTCGGGGCGCGAGTTCGTCTTGCTGCCGGCATTCCTCAAAATCATCCAGGACCACATCACCGGACTTACCGAAACCGAGATGAAGGCCTACTCAAGCATCGGAGCGAAGGACACAAAAAAGCTGAGAATCAAAAGAATATTCTTCTGGTCCGAGGATCTGGCCCCACAGGTTGACGAGCAGACAAAACGTTCGCTGGACGAGGACATCATCATTGACGATGATGAGGATGAAGTTGACGAGATATTCAACGAGAGAACTTTCAATGCTGTCATAAGCTATGTGGTGGCTCCGTCCGAACCTGTCAACGGTTCCATCTGCTACAAGATGCTCATCGGGGCCGACAACCACGAGCTTTACTATTTCAAAAAGCACAGGATAACGGCAAAAATGGGCAAAGGGTTCCTCTCCAGTGACCTCAAGGCCATCAAAACATTAAGGAAATAATGATTGCGGGGAAGGCTGACTGCGGGCTCAGATATGCGGTCAAGAGAAGCGGTAATGCAGTTGGATATTGCTCACTGACAATCAAATGCGGAACAAGGGACGAGGGGGATTTCCACAGCGGAATAGCCCACTTCACCGAGCATACCCTGTTCAAGGGGACCGAGCATAAAAGCGCCAGAGTCATAAGCAGCTATCTTGACAAACTCGGAGGCGAACTGAACGCGTTCACCACCAAGGAGGAGATTGTCATCCATTCCACCGTACTGAAAGAGGATCTGGGCAAGGCCGCGTCACTGCTTCTTGAACTCGCCACCTGTCCGATATTCCCGGAAATGGAGATCGCCGTCGAGAAGGGTGTGGTGATCGATGAGATCAAATCCTACAAGGATTCCCCGGCAGATGATGTCTATGACCAGTTTGAGGAGAACCTGTTCGCCGGGCATCCGCTCGGGCGCTCGATTCTGGGGACTCCCGCAAGCGTAAGAAAGATAACAGGCAAGGAGCTGAAAAGATTCACCCGCGAGCGGTTCACTCCGGAGAATATGGCTCTGGCGATTGTCGCTGACATGGACGAGAGGAAGATGGAGGACAATGTCAGGAAATTAGCCGGGAAATTTTTCCTTGAGGCCGGAACCTCCGGCAATGAACGGATCATCCAGCCGGTCAAGAGCCAGACTCCGTTCAACCGGTCGGTGGAGAAGCGGAACCACGAGGTCAACGCGGTGATCGGTAACTTCGCGCCTTCACTCTACGGTTCCGACGAACGGTTCGCGGCGATATTGCTTGGCAACATCATCGGAGGTCCGGCATCCAATTCACTGTTGAACAGTCTGTTGAGAGAGCGGAACGGATGGGTTTACGGGGTGGAGACTTCATACTCGCAGTACTCCGAGGCGGGAATCATGACCATAAGCCTGGGCTGCGAGCGAGGCAATCTTGAAAAATGTCTCGACGCGGTCTGGAAAGTGATACGCAAGATGCAGGAGGAGGAATATTCTTCCGTCATGCTGAAGGCGGCCAAAAAGCAGCTTCTCGGCCAGCTTGCCATCAGCTCCGACAACGGAGAGACCCAGTGCCTGTCAATGGGGAAAAGTCTGGTCTCGTACGGAACCATATTCACCGACAGGCAGAACCGCGAGGCAATCGAGGCCGTCACCGCGGAAGCCCTCCGCGATGCGGCGGTCAAGATATTCAATCCGGTACGCACATCATCTCTGATTTTCCTATAACCCACAAAAACACCTTATTATGAACCGATTAATTCAACTCACAGCGACATTTGCGGTTATCGCCGCCATGGCCTCCTGCGACAGAGGGGCCTCTACCCCACACGAAGTTTTCGGCTCTAACTCGCCTGAACCTTTCGGCCCTACTCCGACCGCCCGGCAGCTTGAGTGGCAAAAGATGGAAATGAATATGTTCGCTCACTTCGGGCCTAACACCTTCACGGGAAGGGAATGGGGACTCGGAACCGAGACGGAGGATGTCTTCAATCCGACCAGTCTTGACTGCGACCAATGGACATCAATCGCCAAGGCCGCCGGATTCAAAGGGATAATCATCACAGGAAAGCATCACGACGGCTTCTGCCTGTGGCCGAACCCTGTCTGCGGACACACCGTGGCGAAAAGTCCGTGGAAAGATGGCAAAGGAGACGTGCTGAAAGAACTGTCGGAGGCCTGCGCCAAAGACGGTCTCAAATTCGGAGTTTACATCTCCCCGTGGGACAGAAACGACCCGACTTACGGTACCCCGGAGTACAATGAAATCTATGTCAAGACGCTGGAGAGCGCCCTAGGCAGTTACGGGGATGTCTTCGAGCAGTGGTTCGACGGAGCCAACGGCGAAGGCCCGAACGGAAAGAGGCAGGACTACGACTGGCCACTGTTCAACGGGACGGTCAGACGGCTTCAGCCGGACGCGGTAATATTCAGCGACATCGGCCCTGACTGCCGCTGGGTCGGCAACGAGAGAGGATCCGCCGGCAGGACCTGCTGGAGCAGGCTTGACACTGAAGGGTTTACCCCGGGAGCCGGCGCGCCTTCTCAGGACACCCTGAACCGCGGCAACGCTCTCGGAAAATATTGGATTCCTGCCGAGACAGACGTCTCCATCCGTCCGGGGTGGTTCTGGAGGGAAAGCGAGAACGACAAGGTAAAGTCAGTAAATGACCTACTCCGCATCTACTACGAAAGCGTCGGGCGCAACTCTCTTCTGCTTCTGAACGTTCCGCCTGACACGACCGGGCGCGTCAACGCCGCCGACTCCACGAGGCTGATGGAGTTCCGCACAGCCCTCGACAGGATATTCAAAGACAATCTCGCCGAAGGCGCGAAGGCGAAGGCCACCGCCGTCAGGAGCCGCTCCTTCAAGGCGCAAAACATTCTGAATGATGAATATGACTCCTTCTGGGCCGCACCGGATGATGTCACGGAAGCTTCGATAACCTTCAATCTCAAGGGAGAAAAGACCTTCAACCTGATCCAGCTTCAGGAATATGTTCCTTTAGGTCAAAGGGTCAAGTCTTTCACCGTCGAAGCGTCAGGCCACAACGGCCAGTGGACTGAAATCGCCTCCGAGACCACCATCGGCTACAAGCGGATCATCCCGGTCGCGGAGACCACCGCCTCACGCATCCGCCTCAACATCACCGCCTCCTTCGCCTGTCCGGTCCTCAACGGATTCGCCCTGTACCTGGATCCGGTCAGAGAATGGTAGGAGTAAGCAAGATCGTTGAACGATTCCCAAGATCATATTGTTAAGGAACAAGTTTCGTTTAGAAAGAATAGTATTCAGAAAAAAGATGGAATCTCCGGCAGACAAATACCTCAGAGAGCATTCTTCGCGCCAAAGCGAGGCTCTGGACTGGATCGAGAAGCAGACGAACATCCACACGAACTACCCCCGGATGCTTTCGGGGGCGGTTCAAGGTCGTCTGCTGACGATGCTTGTGGAGATTTCACGGGCGGTGCGCATCCTTGAAATCGGGGCTTTTACCGGTTACTCCGCCACCTGCATGGCATATGGCCTTCCGGAAGACGGCCACATCGACACACTTGAGATCAACGATGAGCTGGAGGATCTGATGCGAGAAGGCTGGTCGAGGGCCGGGGTGTCGGACAAGATCACTCTCCACATCGGGGACGCCCGCGAGACGCTTGCCTCGTTGAAAGGCCCTTACGACCTGGTCTATATGGACGCCAACAAGCGGGAATATGTCACCTATTACAATCTGGTCTTCGATCTGGTGAAGCCCGGAGGCCTCATTCTGGCCGACGATGTCCTTTGGGACGGCAAACTCTGGCAGGATCCCATCCCGAAAGACAAACAGACCCAGGGCATCGCAGCATTCAACGACCTGGTGGTCAACGACCCCCGCGTCGAGTCCGTCCTCCTTCCCATCCGTGACGGGCTGAATGTCATCCGTAAGCTTCAGTGATTCTTCACATCCGGCGCCATACCGGGTTACTTTCCGGACAGTTCATCACATGTCGTAGGCCTTGACATCGACGGACGGTGTCTGGCGGAACTTCCCGAATCTCCAGTACACGCGGAAAGTGTAGCTTCTGCCGAGCCTTTCCGTGTAGTTGTGCTGCACAAAGTTGTCGTACTGGATTGTGCTTCTTTTGAGTCCTCCTTTGTGCAGGATGTCGGAGGCCGAGATTGAGACCCCTATGTGCGGTCGTTTGAAGTACCTTGAGAGAAATACTTCTCCTCTTGGTTCCATGATGAGGCCGGATGTCTGAACCGACGTCAGTGAAGGCATGACCTGCAGGGTTCCGCTCAGTTCAAACCATTTCGGATTCCAATTGACAGAGGTGAGTACCGAAGGAGAACTGAAAGTGTTCTTCCGGCCGGAAGGCAGCGTGGTGGTCGTTTTCCGGTATGACGCGATGACGCCTATGCGAATTTTTTCACATGGTGTCAAATTGAGCATGGCCTTTATCCCGAAACTCTCTGAACTGCCGATGTTGCAGAATGTGCTGGTGGCCACTCCGCTTTCATCCGTGGTCACTATTCTGGAGATCATGTCAGCAGTGTTTGAGTACGAGGTGGAGACAGACAGGCTGCGAATCCATTTCACGGCCGGATTCAGCATGTAGTTAAAGGAGTACATGTCCGTCCTTTCGCCTTTCAGGTTCGGATTCCCTGTCCGGATGTTGTAGGGGTTGGTCCGGTCTTCGTAGGGATTGAGCTGATTGACACCTGGCCTACGCACATTTCTGGCGTAGGTTAATCCTATACCACTTCGTTTCATTCGCCAATTGAGACCAAATGTGGGGTTTATGTTGAAAGTGCTGTAATCGAGCGGAGAAGTGGTTGAACCGTTGAGATAATCCCCGGAGTTTGAGAGGTACTCGCTGTTGAATGAGAACATAAAGCCCAACTTTTTGTTGAAGGCTTCTCCCAAGACTGCCACATTGGCAAAGAAGACTTGCTGGTGGTAGTCCAGACCTTCGACATTCATTGGGGAAGATGAATTGTTTTTATAGAACCGGTTGTAGTAGCCTCCATCTGTCTTGAAGGATGACGTGACCAGACGGCTCGCCAGCAAGTTCCTCAATTCAAGCGATGCTTTCGCCCTATGCTCTTTCATTCCTGAAGATGAAAGCAATGAATATTTCTCATAGCTCTCGTCTGATTCCCGCCACGAATCTTTGTAGGCGTATTCAACGCCCCATTGATTCTTTTTCCTGCCCCGGACTCCGGTCGAAGTCCCGAAATACCCGATCAGACGCATGGCGCCGTTAAACCTGAACGGAGACTTGGATGAACCTGTAACTGTCGTCAGGTCTTTGTCCTTCACTGCACCTGCCCTGTCGTAGGTGAGGGTTCCGGATTCGCTGAATGATGTGGCGTCGCCGCAGGAGGTGTTCAACGAGGCGTTGAACCGGATGCTTTCATTCGCGAAAGTCCTGAAGAAGTTCGACTTTATGTTGTGGGTGCGGGATTTGTCCCAATGGGATTTGCTGCTTTCTATCCTGCCGACCTGACTGGCCGGATCGGTCATTTCCCTGACACTTTCGTCCTTGAGCGCCGGGGCTCTGTCGTAGGAGTAGTCATAGCCCAGTCCGATGCCGACCAGCGGGGTGTTGACCACAATGTCGGCCGATGGAGCATGCTTGTTTTTCGTGGTGGAAGTCATCTCAAGGTTTGAGGCGAATCCGTATGGGAGAGCCTTGGCCAGAGAGATGAGCAGGATTGGTTTGTCGTTGTTGTACTCGATGTCTCCCGGCAGCACGACTTCCACCCGTTTCATGTGGTCGGCCTTGATGAATTCCATCGGGTATTGTCTACGTTCGTTGATTAGACCGCTTTCCGCGTTGTCGATCAAGATTTTGGCAATGTTGTCGTTCTCGAATTTAAGCTTGCCGTTTGAGGCGGCCATCCGCAGTTCCGGAATGCGGGAAATCATCTCGGTCATGTTGATCTTTGACGCGTCGGGATCTTTTGACACATCGTAGGTGATTCTGGTTCCTTTGCGGTTTATCAGAGACTTGGATTCAATCCCCGCGGATGCGATTTCCTCTCCGATTTCCAGATATACGTCCCCAACATCCACGTTCTTCCCGATGACTTTGAGTTCCATAACTTTGGATTTATGCCCGGTACTCTCAACCAGAACCTTATAGTCCCCGTCATCAACTTCGAAATTGAATATTCCGTCCTCCAATGTAATTGTTCTGACTGCCTTTTCTCCCGTCATGCGAGTCACATGGATTTTGCACAAGGCGAGAGGTACCGCTTTTTTCCGTCCCTCCTCAAGAATTCTTCCTTTGACGTGTCGTTTCCCGCTTTCAGGATTCTTCACCGTCAAAGGCTTGCCGCTGCTTCCTCCGATGACGATTCGGGGGGTGTCACCTTTAGCCGCCTTGGATTCGGCGGTTTGGCGCTCTGTCCCTTCGTCAGGCCGTAAAGCAATCTCACCGACCGACAGGTCTTTCCCGGCCACCTCAATCTTGACCCGGCGGAGGAAGAAACCCTTTTTTTGAACCATCAATGAATATTCCCCCGAAACAGCGACCTTGACCGAAAAGGCTCCGTCTTTACCAGAAACTACTCTGGCGACCTCTTTTCTGAAGGTGTCTCTGACCTGAACCGTGGCCTCCGCCAAGGTGCTGTCACTGCCTTCGACCTTCACCACTCCCGAAACAACATATTCCGTGTCATTCTGTGAATATGCTCTCGCGACCGTCAGGCATGAAAGCAAAGTCAGAAACAGAACCGCAATGAACGTCTTATTCTTAACCATTATAATCTCCATCGCTCTGGCAAAAATGGTAGATAACGTCGGTAAAGCTATCTACCGTATATATACTGAAATAGTACAATGCGTCCGCTTCATTAAAACTTATGCCAAAGAACTCTTCGCATTCCAAAATCAGTTCCAGCATGTCTAATGAATCAAGACCAAGATCGTTCATTAAAAGCATATCATCTTGAATACTAGATTCTTCGATATTACGAATATCCGCAATTATCATCTTCACTACCTCTTTGACTTCTTCTCTTGAGTAATTATAAGGCGATGTGTCGATAGCATGAATAATACTCGGCGAATCGGTAACGCCTGTCGCTTTTGTCTCATTTGCAGCTGCCATCGACATCATGATGAATGCTGCCAGAGTAATGTACTTGATTTTCATAAAGTGGCAGAATTAATTATTTCGCTAAAGATAGTCGTTTTTTTTATATTTAGAAGCTGTTTTGAAATGGTTCCCGATTTTTATCATGCGGAATTTTCGAGACAGTTTCGGCTTCGGAAGAGGGAGCGTAGCA
>CAVERO010000013.1:0-27914 GCA_963617915.1 Candidatus Methanomethylophilaceae archaeon
CGGCGGAACTTCTCGGCGGAAAGGATAGGAATCGTGAACAGGAGCCTGAAATCGTCCCCTCCGTTCATCGCGGCGGAGATCGGATCAATATCCAGTTCCTTTCCTGAAGCGAAACTGTTGCCCTCGAAAGGAATCTTGTCGGCGTAGATCTTCACGCCAAAGCCGGTGTCCCTTCCGAGCCGTTTCACGGCATCGGAAAGGCCGCGGGAGACAAGATAGCCGTTTGAAGGGTAAATCTGCGCCTCCTCAAGCCTGTCCACCACAGAAGCATCGAGTTCCGGCTTGAGATAGCTTCCTATCAGCATCTTGTATTGTTCCAGTTGTGGCTGGGCGGAGTCATCCTTGGTCTTGTCGAAAGCCTTTTTGCCGCGTTCCAGAATCTGCTGGCCGAGGAAAGCGGCGCCTAGGCTTCCCGACACGCAGACCAAATCCATGCTCCGTGCCTTGACTGTGCGCCCCCGGGTCAGCTTGAACTCCTCCCCGGCTGCGCTGACACTGATTGTAAGGCCATTCGGAGACGGTACCAGATCCAGATCGACATCCTGAAAGCCGTGTTCCTTGGCGGCGGTCACGATTCCAAGCCAAAGATCTTTGACGTGGCCGAAATCCAGTTTGGCGGAGACTCCGAGCCTGGCAGTCAATGTTCTTGGATGTGACAGTCCGGCGTACAACTCTCCAGTGACAGCAATAACGGACTTGTAGCCCAGATGTTTTAGAGGGAAATATGTCAGGTCGAAATCTATTCCCTCCACAAAGACCCTTGAGGCCGTGCGGACAAGGCTTCCGGCCTGAGGCTCGAATCCGCCTCCGTCCGAACGTGAGAACCCGCTTCCCTCGAAAAGCAGGTCAATCGCCTGCACTTTCCCATATTCATTAAATGTCTTATCAGTCATATTCCGCTAAAATTTCAAATGATAGTGAATGACGCGGTGAGAATATTCACCTGATTGTTTTCATTGGCAAAATTAGCACAAATTGTTAAATTTGTAGTCCACATATATTCTTGAATACGATAATAAAAAGAGATAATGTTATGAAAAGAGTGATTCTTGCCCTTATGGCAGCCATGATGGTTCTGCCGCTCAGTGTGTCCGCGAAAAAAAGAAAACCCGCTGACATCAAGGTGATTTCCTACAACATCCGCGTCGGAACGGCAAAGGACGGGACCAATTCGTGGGAGTACCGCTACCCTGCCTCTGCGATGATGATCATGGACCAGAAACCGGACATATTCGGAGTTCAGGAAGCCCTTGACTTCCAGGTCAAGTACCTTGAGGAGTACTGCCCGGGGTACGAGTCGGTCGGTGTGGGACGCGAGGACGGAAAGCACAAGGGCGAGCATATGTCCATCTTCTACAACAAGAAGAGCATCAAGCTGATCAAATGGGGGACATTCTGGCTTTCGGAGACTCCGGAGAAGCCTTCGATGGGCTGGGACGCGGCCTGCTTCCGTTCCGCGACATGGGCGTTGATGAAAGACAAGGCCAGCGGCAAGAAGTTCTACTATGTGAACACCCATCTTGACCACGTCGGCTGGGAAGCCCGCAAGAACGGCCTTCAGCTGATCGTGGACAGAATCGCAAGCATCAACCCGGAGAACTACCCGATGATTCTGACCGGGGACTTCAACATGAGGCCTGACCGTCCTGAATTCGATGACCTCAAGAAAGTGATGCAGAGCGCCCGCGAGGAAGCCGTCAAGACCGACCACCACAGCACCTACAACGACTGGGGCAAGACTTTGGACGGAGACATCATCGACTACATCTGGTTCAAGGGATTCAGCAGCTGCACCGAGTACGAGACCATCACGAAGCCGTACATGGAAAGGACATTCATCTCCGACCACTTCCCTATCCGGGCCACGCTGATCTTCTAAGGCTCACGCGGCGATTGCTTAGCGAATATATTCAAAAATGAGAAAGTTGATTATCCTCGCCGCGGCCGCCGCCCTGACGGTTACGGCTTTCGCGCAGGGGACGGCGTTGCGGCAGGATTCTCCGGAGCGTCACGGGATGAATCCGGAGAAACTCGCCCGGGTTGACAGGGTGATTGACGACGCGATAGCGGCCAAGGAGATTCCGGGCGCTGTGCTCTCCGTAGTCAGAGGCAACGAGATCGTCTGGCTGAAGGCCTACGGCAACAAGTCAGTGACGCCGACCGTGGAGCCTATGACGACCGAAACGCTGTTCGACCTCGCATCCGTCAGCAAGTGCGTGGGCACGACACTGTCTTTCATGCAGTTGATAGAGAACGGGTACGTCCGTCTCACCGACAACGTGGACAGGTACATCCCCGACTTCAAGCCTTGGACAGACCCTGAGAGCGGGGAGACTGTGGACATCACCGTCCGCGACCTCCTGACCCACTCTTCCGGCCTCACTCCGTACATCAACGCCGACAGCTTCGTCAAGGAATACGGTGGCGACAATCCCGAGAAGCTGGAACGGTACATCGCCACCAAGGTCAAGCGGAACTTCCGTCCGGGAACAGACTTCATGTACAGCTGCCTGAACTTCGTCACCCTCCAGCGGATCCTCGAAAGAGTGACGGGAGAGAAGCTTTATGAATATGCCCAAGAACACGTCTTCGATGTCCTCGGACTGAAGCATACCTGCTATTTCCCGCTGATCTACACCCCTGCGGTTGACAATTCGGCCGAACTGGCCGGACTCTGCGCCCCGACCGAGGTGCAGGCTGACGGCAAACCGCTTGTGGCGCAGGTTCACGACCCGATGGCCCGGTTGGTCATGGGCGGCAATTCCGGCAACGCCGGGGTGTTCTCCAACGCCGAAGACCTCTCGGTGGCCTGCGCCGCGATAATGAACGGAGGGTGTCTCGTGGACAAAAAGGGCCGTGCCTTGGAAAACACCCGGATCCTCAGTCCGGCCACGATAAGGCTGATGACCGCGATTCCTCCGCAGAACGACCCTTCGGTGGGACGTGCCCTCGGCTGGGACAAGAAGAGTTCCCACAGCGGGCCGCGCGGAGACCTGTTCAACCCCGAGACCACGATCATGCACACCGGCTACACTGGAACCTCTGTCGTGATCGACCTTGAGAGCAAGACCGCCGTCATCCTGCTGACCCACAGGGTTCACCCTGAGGACAAAGGCGGCGTAGGCCGTCTGCGCGCCCTCGTGGCCAACATCGTGGCCGGCTCCATCATCCGGAACGACTGAATATGACCGCCCACCGTCTCACAGGATTTCCGTTCCCGTCCAGAGTTTGAATGCAGGTTATTCAAGTGACTTAACTGAAAATCCAGAACCTTTATACCCAGGCTCGGGATTTCCGCTTCAACGTGGCAGTCCTACAGATCCTGCGGCGCTTGCGGTTCCGCGTTCTGCTCCTCGCCCTTGAAGACGTACTTGACGCCCAGAAGGTCGAAGATTTGACGCTGCCTGAGCGTCGGGGTCGGGAATTTCGGTTATGAGAACTCACGCACAACCGTGGTGTCTATCAAGTCTATGACCTCTTTCTGGATGTCTGGATCCGCGAGCGGCATCTGAAGTAAGGTGTCAGTTGAGGATTAGATCAGTTCGCGGATGATCTCATCGGAGGTGAAAAAGCGGTCTTCGGGGATGCGGATCCGGGTGCCGCTGGCTTCACGGCTACTTGTTCTGACGGAATTCTTTCGGGGTCTTTCCGAAACTTTGTTTGAAGACTTTGGAGAAGTATCCGGGAGAATTGAATCCGGCTTTCCACGAGATTTCCGATATCCTGAGGCTCGTGTCGGACAGCATTTCCTCCGCCTTGGACAACCTGATTTTGGTGATGAATTCGGTCACCGACAGATTGACATAGGATCGGAGCTTGTAGTACAGCTGCGTTCTGCTGATTCCCATATGATGAGCAAGCGCATCAACATCGAGATTCACGTCCTGTATGTTGTCAATGATGAAATCCGTCAGATTCTTGATGAATACTTCCTCCCTGTTGTTCAAGGAGGAGATGTTGTCAAGACGGATGATTTCCTTGAAATGGGTCTTGATGCTCTCCTTGTTCTTGAAAATGTTGTTGACCCTGATCCTCAGTTCCTGCGCATTGAACGGCTTTTCCAGATATGCATCAGCACCGCATTCCAGACCGACTATCTTCTCCTCCTCGGAAGTGCTCTTGCTCAGTAGGATCACGGGGATATGAGCAGTATTCCCATTCCCCTTGATAATCCGGCAGAGATGAAAACCGGTCACATTCTGCAAATTGACATCCGCAATAAGCATGTCTATGTCTGGAGACAGGTACTTTTGCGCCTGCTTTCCGTCAAACACCTGAATCACAGAATATTCGAGAGCCAGTTTCTCCGAAAGGATATTATTGAAATCGACATTGTCCTCCACCAGAAGAATCGTGTACTTCTTTGTCTGGACGGTATTATGCTCCACTTCTTCCGACACGTATGGAGACAAGTCATACATTATGTTGTCGACAAAGTACTCGTACTCCTCAGTGGAGATGTTGGAGTCGAGAACCGATTCTTCAGAATCTTCCGAACAACTGACCGGCATTTCGACGATGAAGGACGTCCCGACACCTTCCTTGCTCTCGATGTTCAGAGAGCCGCCCAATTTGCGCACAATCTCGCTGACCAGGGTTAGGCCGATTCCTGAATGTCTGTTCCCTTTCTTCGAAGTGTCGAAGAAGGACTGGAATATGCTCTTGTATTGGCTTTTCGGAATGAATGACCCCGAGTTGAATATGGTGACTTTCAGCTTGTTCCGGTCAATATCCAAGGTGAATTTCACGAGTCCCGAGTCCTCCACATTCTTGACGGCATTGCTGATCAGATTCCCGAAAATCTTGATAATCTTGTCTTTGTCCTGAAAACAGATGAACGAATCCACATTGCTAGTGAAATGGTTCTCGACTTTCTTCATCTCAAAGACGGGAGTGAAGGTCGAAAACAGGGAACGGGCTGTCTCCACCACGTCCAGCTGCCCCCTCCGGACATCACTGACGCCAGGTTTGAGGAAACGGAAGTCCATCAGTTGCTTTATCAGATATTGCATCTGCTTGATGTTCTTCAGTATAATCCCCCTGTCACCCGCAGTCAGGGTCTCCGGATTGTTACTGTTCCTGTTGTCGATCAGTGACATCATTATAGACAGCGGTGTCTTGAATTCGTGGGATATGAAAGTGAAGAAATTCAGTCTCTGTTCTGAAAGATTCAACTCCATCCTGTCCTCGTTCCGTTTCTTGAAAGTCCTGAATATCAGCAAAGCCACGGAGACGAACAATATTAGATACACCGTCATCATCGGGAAGCTGGCGAGCGGATGACGCAGGATTTCAATGTCCAGAGAGTGGGACACCACAGTATTGCCATCCGTATCTTCAAGAGTCACTTCAAGCACATAACTGCCGCTTCTCAGATGGGTGTAATTGATATTCAACGGCTCCACCGGCACGCTATGGAAGGCGTCTTCCACGCCGGAAAGCCGATATTTCATTATCAAAAGATGCTTGTCCCTGTCGTTCTGTATGACCGGTATGATGTCAAGCTCAACCATGTTCTGATTGTGTTTCAGGGAGATCCGTTCAGTCCCATTGAGCGACTCCCCGAGAATCCGGGAATCATCGTCAGGACGGACGCTCCGGTTGGAAATGAAAAGATTCGAGAAATAAATGACTGGTCGGGTCGTCAGCTTTTCGTTCTTGCCGAGAATTTTCGGAGACAGCCTCACAACGCCTTTGATGCTGCCGAAGAGGATTTCTCCGGAGTTGACACGCCGGCCGGCGCAAAGATTGAACTGACTGGAGACCAGTTCATTGTGTGTATGGTATTTCCGAAACTCCCCGGATTCCTTGTCAAATGAATATATTCCGTTGTCGGTGCTCAGCCAGAGCCGTCCGAAGTCATCTTCCTGGATGGAGCAGATGGTTCGGTGCCGGAATTCTCCATCATTGTCGAATTTCCGGAACACACCGTCATGATATTGGAGAAGCCCGCCGTTATTGGTTCCGAACCACAAGAGACCGTCAGCACCCGTGTGCACGCAATAGACGAAATCACTCGAAATAGCATCATCGACCGCCGAGTTGAACAACTTGACTTCGCCTGTCCTGAAATCATATCCGGCTATTCCTTCGAAATGGAGGCAGAGCCAGAGATAGCCGTCGCTGTCCAGGACTATATCGTCAACTCTCTTCCCGCCGATGACGTCTGGAGCGATTTCCGTGCATTTCATTGACCGGGTATCCATCATCCATACTCCAGTCATCGCACCTATCAGCAGACTGTCCCGTCCGACAAAGTACAACTTGTAGATGGAAGGGTCCGGAACGGATATGTCGGTCTTTTCCCTAAGATCGGGGGAAATCCGCTGTAGGCCGTCCACGAAATTGCCGATCCAGACATTTCCCTCCTGATCTTCAGCAAGAGTGTGCACATTGTTTCCGTTCAGCGACGGCTTCGTCTCCTTGTTGAGATACCGGAACGTATTGCCTTCCGGATTCAGGATGCTGATTCCGTTGTCCTCACTGGCGAACCAGATTCTGCCCGACCTGTCCTGAAGGATATGGCTGGTCGCCCACCCGGCCAGAGACTGTTTCCCGTCGTCAGGAAGGATATATTCGAAATATTCGGATTTCTCATTGATATAGTCGACACCTCCGAAGAAACTTCCTATCCATATGATGTCCTCCCTGCTTTTGTATATGCAGTATATGGCATTGTCGGATATGCTTTCTGTTCCGGATGATATGCTTTTCCTGTAATGCACGGAGCTGCAGCTGGTCATGTCGTAGACGAACAGTCCGTTTTCCGTGCCAATCCATATCTTACCTTCTCCATCTGACATCAGAGTCCTGACATATTTCATCTCCTCCACCCCGGAATCGCCGATTACGATCCTATTGTGCACAGATGTGGACAGGTTGTATTGAAACACTCCGGTGCTCATCATCCCGAGCCACAATGTCCCGTTGTCATCCAGAGACAGGCAGGTAAAGACATCGTCCGTGCCACACACTTCCTTTGAAGACAATGATTTCAGCACAGTGCCCTCCGGAGATAGCTGATACAGCGTTTCCCGGTCTATCGCAAGCAGATCGCCATTCTTCCCACAGCACAGCTTCAGGATATCCGCCGAGTCGAAGAAGACGGAAAGCGTATTGCCGACATATTTGAACACGCCGGTGGAAGAGGAGATGAATACTTCTCCGCTTGAATTCCTGCATATGTCGGTAACACTTCCCACCCCCATTGCGGCGCTTTCAGATTCCACTCTGAAGAAACGCTCCTTCGACGTGTCATATCTGAACAGTCCGACATTGGTTCCAAGAAGGATGTCATTGCCGACAGTCTCCAAAGCCTCAATCACATCCGTATCCAGACCCGATCCGTCATCATCGGTGTATTTTATGATATTGTAACCGTCAAACCTGTTCAGACCTTTCAGGGAAGCTATCCAGATGAAACCGTAGCTGTCCTGCGTGATATCTCTGACAGAGCTATAAGAAAGCCCGTCTTTAGTGCTGATATTATAGAAAATCATCCCCTTAGCCTGTACGAAGTCTGCCATCATGCAGGTCAACAGAACTATCGCAGCCAACTTGTATCTTTTCATCATGGAAATTCGAATGTATCGGACCCGCCAGCAAAAGACTGCGGCCCACGAAGTCAAAAATAGTCATTTTCTTGCAAAATAATGCGCACACGGTCTTTTATTCAGGGAATCGCATTGGTAAAATCGTTCAATCTATTATAAAATCATACAATATTTCTACCATTGAACGTTTTTTCAAATAATCATTCGCTCGTGTTATTCCTATGATAGGCGATATGGACATCTTTGTGGTGATAACTGTTAGTCGCTTAAGAAGCCGTTCAAGTTCCATTCGGCGATAATTCTGCCGGGAAATTCGGGCAGCTTCTGAAACAACTATCAGTTAACTATTAACCGTTAAATTAATAACAAAGTTTATGAATGTTTTAAAGAAATGTGCGGCTGTGCTTGCGGCGCTGCTTTGCCTTGTCTCCAATTCATTCGCCCAAAACCTTAAGATTAAAGGCCGGGTTGTGGATGCCGGAGGAGCGCCTCTCGTCGGGGTGCTTGTCGCATCAGGAGACAAAAAAATCACGGCCACGACAGATCTGGAAGGCAATTATTCCATTTCCGTTCCGCGCAAAGAAACTGTTCTTGAGTTCTCGTTTCTCGGAATGAAAACTCAATCCGTATTCATCAACAACAGGGTCATCATAGATGTCGTCCTTGAAGCCGACGCTGAAATGCGCCTTGATGAATCCGTCGTAGTGGGATATGGCGAGACGAAAGTCAGGGATCTCACGGGAGCCGTGGCCCACCTGAGTTCAGACCAGATTCAAAACAGTTTTTCATCCACCCTCGACCAGGCGCTCAAAGGCAAGATCGCAGGTGTGCAGATCATTCAGGGTGACGGCACCCCGGGCGGCAGAGTGTCCATCAAGATCCGAGGCACCAATTCCATCACGGCGGGGTCTGCTCCCCTGTATGTCATCGACGGATTCCCGATGCCATATTCGGACGACCCGACCCAGAATCCTCTGAACAGTCTGCCTCCGTCCTCCATAGAGAGCATATCCATACTTAAAGATGCCTCATCCACAGCGATCTACGGTTCTCAGGGAGCAAACGGCGTAGTTCTCATAACCACCAAGACCGCACGTGCCGGAATGAACGACCTTTCAGTGAATCTCTCTTACGGCATAGGCAACATCATGAATCCTCAGAGGATGCTCACCACGGATGAGTATATGAAGAATTTCATGCGTTCCAACTACAGGAACGCCGATGCGGACCTCTATGACCTGTTCGTAAGCGGCGACTGGAAGGATGCGTCGAGAGTTACGGACTGGATCGACGAATGCACCCGCCCTTCCGTCATCAAGTCAGTCGATGTAAGTTATCTCGGAGCCATCGCCAACAGAGTGCGCAACACCACGAACGTCTCTTTAAGCGATGACGGGGGAACGATTATCGGATCGGGATACAAAAGATTCTACATCCTTCAGCAGAACGACATCACCATCAACAAGAAAATATCCCTGAACACCCGCATCTCCTACGAACACAGCAAAAGATTCGGAGCGAACTGGGTTGACGGCGGCATATTCAACGACATGCTTACCTTCTGCCCTTTTGTCAAGAAAGAATGGACATGGCAGGATACGATAGACAATCTGGATCTGCACTACAACAGCCCCGGAGACAATCCGTATATGCGTCTCACGGAAAAAGACTACAAAGCGGACACCCGCAACCTTTACGCGAACGTAACCGCCAGATGGAACATCCTGTACAATCTCTCTCTGTCAGCCGGTTATGACATGGGATACAACTCCAATGAAAACAAGACCTACATTTCCCAGAAGATAAAGTCCTCTTTCGACTCGGGAGGCTTCGCATCAATGGGCACTTGGAAGAACACGACATCCCGATTCCATACGCAGCTGGATTACTATCTGGCGCAGAACAAGCATTATTTCACGGCTACCGCAGCTTTTGAGACAAATGTGAACACCACGGAATCCTATAGTCAGTCATACACCAAGATTGCGGACGACCTGGGATGGTACGGCATTCAGCGCGCACTTCCGGGAGATCACGTCGCCGCTCCAGTTGCGGGATACAACCAGAAGAAGATGGCTTCAGTTCTCGGCCGTCTGACATATAATTATGCGGACAAATATTATGCGACGTTCAATCTCCGCGAAGACGGGTCATCAAGGTTCTCCAGGCACAACAGATGGGGATTCTTCCCTTCGGCGGCATTGTCCTGGAGACCTTCGAACGAGGCATTCTGGCAGAATTCGGACTGGATTGCCAACTGGGTCAACGACTTCAAGATAAGACTCAGCTGGGGCCGTTCAGGAAACGACCAGATAGCCGACTATCAGTATTTCCAGTTCCTTTCTCCGTTTTCGCAGACTGCGACGTTCACCGGTGCCGACGGCGAGAATGTTACGGTCAATGCTTACCAGCTCTCGATAATGCCGAGCGACGTGAGATGGGAGACATCCACGGAATGGAACCTCGGTATCGATGCCAACCTCCTCAACAATCGCCTGCTCCTCACGGCCGAGGCCTATAACAAAGTCACAAAGGACATGCTCCTCAGCGAGAAAATAGCACTCACCAGCGGCTTCGAGACCATGACGAACAATATCGGATCCGTAAGAAACAGAGGTCTGGAGCTGTCACTGACAGGAGTCGTAGTCCAAAACAAGAACTGGGACTACAGCGTGAACGTCGTGTACAGCGCCAACCGCTCCAAAGTGCTCAGCCTCGGCTCCCGCACCCAGACTCTTGAGGGAAGGAGCATTGCGCTGAGCGGTTCGGAGAACATCCTCATAAAGGAGGGATATCCTCTCGGCCTCTATTTCGGCAACATAATAAACGGCATCGCGAACAACCAGATCACCAACAGGAACGCCTATCCGTCTTATTACTCCGCAGTAAATCCTACTGTGGTCAAAGGAAATCAGGATCTCGTGACCAAATACATAGTCGGCGGCAAGTTCATTTTCGATGACCTCGACGGTGACGGATATACAGACCTTACTGACCGGGCGCCAATCGCATGCGTAGAGCCGGCCTTCATCGGCGGCATGTCACACACCTTGAGATACAAGTGGTTCACCCTCAATGCCAACTTCTCCTGGAGCTACGGCAACGACATCATCAACGCCAACGTTTACAGTCTCATCAACGCCGGCTACGGAATCAACAACAAACTTGCATCCGTGGCTGACAACACCTGGGGGCCGAACAATACTGACGGAACTTACACGGGAAACGGCAGCTATCGCTATTTCTCTAATTCCGAACTCGTCGAAGACGGGTCATTCTTCCGTCTCAACAACCTGTCTCTGACCGCACGGATGCCCGAGAAATGGCTCTCCAAGATAAAGGTGAAAGACATCGCATTGACCTACTCCATCCGGAACGTGTTCTGCCTTACAAGGTATTCAGGATACGACCCTGAGGTCAACAGCGGGTCAAGCTCTGAAAACCAGACACTTTCAGGCGTGGACTACGCTTCTTATCCGACAGTGAGAAGCCACGTTTTTTCTCTTAACTTTAAATTTTAGGACGATGAAGAAGATTATCCTTTCCATACTCTGTCTTGTTCCCCTCGCCGGTGTCATGTCCTGCACTGACTATCTGGATGTTGAAAACAAGACATCGACCAATTCCAACGGCTTCGTGGATTCCTACGACAAAGCTTTCAGCCTGCTGGCCACATGTTATGCGAAACTCGGTACCAACAACGACGGCATCATGGGTAATGAACGCTTCCGCATGGCCACCGACCTGTTCGAGAGCTGGGGCGTGTTCCAGTCTTTCGAATGGGACGCCAACGACACGGAAGTCGTGAAACCGATATGGCGCAAATACTATAAATTCATCGCTGACGCCAACAATGCCATACAGACTATTGAAAGCAATTCGGCTGTAATCAACAATACATTCGCCGAGAGCGCCATAGAGAGCTCGAGCCTTATTTCCGCATTGAGCGCGGACAAGAATTTCTCCGCCTCCGACATGCTCCTCGCTGAAGCCAAGACGCTCAGGGCTTATGCATACTTCACCCTGTACCGCTACTACGGAGGCGTGCCCATTATAGACAAACTCCAGACTGACGGAGCAAAATTCATCCCGAGAGCAAGCAGAGACGAGCTGTTCGCATTCATAGAGAATGATCTCCGGTTCGCAATAGCGAAGTGTGCCGACTCAAAGGACGGCACCCTGTACGGACGCATCTCCAAGAGCAGCGCGGCCGGTCTTCTTGCGAAATGCCTCGTCTTTCAGGCTTCCTACATAAGAAGAGCCGGACTATATGCCGGACAAATCGGAGAAGATAAGAGTTCTCTGGATGTCAATACATTGTACAACAAAGCGGTATCCCTCTGCGACACTCTCATCAACAAGAAGATCGGAGCAAACGAACTCACCCCATACTATCCGGCGGTGTTCAAGACGAAAAACAACGAGATGCTCATCTGTTTTGACGGGAAGAATGCGAAAAATCAGGGTGCGAGATACAGCAGTTCATGGGGCATAGGCGGAAACGACAATTTCGGCGCGACAGGTAGCAATTCCACGTCAATGCATCCGATAATGTATGATTTCGAGATGTGGAAGCATAACGGAAGCGCACGGGAGCTTTTCAAGTGGTACGGAGCCATATCATACAGGAATTTCGGGGAAGCCAAGGGAAATGCTTACGACGAATTCAAGGAACTTGGCTGCTTCACGCATACCGGCGACACCACAAGAAGGATGTGGAACACGGCGAAGTTGTACATCACGGGACCTACAACCCCGAATCTTCCTGCCGGACTCTGGTGCTTCGAGCCTATGGGAAGAACCCTCGGGCCGGAATTCTTCATCGACCCAGGAAAGGGCGAGGATAACTATACCGAAACAGAAAAGGATATCATCCAATATGCTACCACGGGCAAAGGCTGGAATGACACGCGCTGGTACAACTGCGATGTTTACTCACAGGATGCGTACAGTGTCGGCGTCTGGTGGAGATTCGCCAAATTCCGCACGGACCTGCCTCAGAGGATTGACTACACGACGATCGATTATTCAAATCTGGACAATCAGATACCTATTCTCCGTCTTGGCGAGATCTATCTGCTGAAGGCTGAAGCCAAATACTTCCTCGGTGACAACGCCGGGGCGATCGCGGCCGTCAATCAGATCCGCGACCGGGCATGCAATCAGGCGACGATGAGAGACATGTATCTCAATTGGGACAAGGCCGAATACAAGCATCTCACAAACTCTGTAGAACCGGTTCCCGCCGATCTGTCGGGCACGACCCTGCTTCTGGAGATTCTGTGGGAGCGCGCCCGCGAGCTCTGCGGTGAAGACACCTGCCGCTGGTTTGACATCGCCAGGTTCCCCGACCTCCTTGCGGAAGTGTACGAGACGATGGAGGAATATGCGGATCCTCTGCATAAAGTCGGCTGGTACTGGCAGAAGTATATGTCCGGAAGGATAAGCAAGGACAAAGTTTACAGAGTGCTTCTTCCTATTCCTGCAACAGAATTCCAGTACTTCCCGGAGCTTGGGCAGAACCCGGGATATTAACAACTTATAATAGTTTGACTTATAACAACATAGGAACAGAACATGAAAAAGAGCATCATATTTTCATCATTCCTGATGGCTGCGGCGTTCCTGTCCTGCCAGAAGTGGGATGCCGGCGTATCGGAGCCGGATGTGGCGTTCACCGTGACACCGGCGAACCCCAAGGTGGGAGACACCGTCACGGTATCCATCACCACTGACGCCAAATACCTGTCAATCTTCACCGGTGACGAAGGACACAATTATGACTTTTCTCAAGTGAAAGTCCAGATGGAACACGGAGACGCGGCATTCAAAGACTCCGTATATGCCCGGAAGATATCCGTTGACGGTTCCGTATGGAAGCGGAACATGGCCGACTATGCGAGTGTCGAGGACTTGAAGAAAGATTTTGAATTCTTCGGCGCAGTGGAGAATGTCGAACTCGGAGACTTTGAAAGACCGTCCGTCTCACAGATGGACATGTCCCAGAAGAGAGTCCTCAAATTCTCGATTACTGACAGAAATGTCGTTTCAGGAATAAGCTTCCGACCGAACGTCCATCTCTACAACTGGGACATATTCTATGAGATGAGACTTGTACCTTGTGAGGATGACTACAAAGCGAGGTTCGACGGCAGAAACAACAATCAGGTCCACGCTCTGTGGAACATGACGCTGAAATCGCTTGCAGACGGAAGCGAGACCGTCTCCTCGGGAGACACGTGGAACGGCAGCGGGCCATGGTGCTGGGATTATTTCTTCTACATATACAAGACTTTGGAGCCTGTATTCCCTCCTCGTAACGACGGTTCGTACTGCGAATTCTATTCCCTGCGTGACAGAATCAAGAATCAGAATCCTTACGGGTTCGAGCATCCGGATGAATATGTCGCTTCCGAGCTCAAAATCGGCTTCGGCTGGCCGAGGCAGCCTTGGGAGAACGGAGATGACTATACGGTTGACGATAAAGGCTTTCCTGCCAACCTCAACAATTATCACGGTTTCCAAGGAGATGTGTATATCGCTTCCATCCAGTGGGGACAGGATGCGTACGCCGATTATGACAGGGGCGTGAGTCTCGGCTCCGAATATACCGGCTACGGCCTGACAACCGAATATAAATACGTATATGGCGAGGCCGGCGACTATGAAATCGTCGTACTCGGAACCAACCTCGGCAGGAAGCATTATTCCGGAGACGGATACAAGACCGAAAGGTCATCTTACGACAGCGAATATACGAAGTACCGTACTATCGCCAAGAAGAAGATAAGCGTATCGGAATAATGATGTTGTAAATCTTGCAGGGCTGACCGGGAAGCTGTTTCGGAATGTCCGTCCGACTTCCCGGCCGGTCTTATGAAATCGAAGTCTATGAGCATTGAAAGGATAACAATCACCTGCATTCTGTTGCTTGCATTATGCCGGACAGGATCGGCCGAATCCCGCCGGCTGCTTCCGGCCGATGCGGAAATCGGGGTGGAAGTCAGTTATGACGGTGAGCGTCACGTGCAGCAGTCTGTCTCGGGATATCGCAACCTGTTCTTCAGCGGTTTCGCTCTCGTCCAGGAAGTGACCGAGAATGAGGACGGGGCGAAATGGAACATTGTCATCAAGAATGACTCCAAGGCGAATATCGAAATCGGTTCGCTGTGGTTTTCCGTATCCGGTCCGGACAGCGGCGTGAAAGGCTCCGAGAATCAGGGGTATTGCCCTCATTACAATGTCTGCGGGGACGCATCCTACATCTACTGGTGCAGATATTCCGGCAAAGACGGGACAGTCCTGATGACACCCGATGACGGCACGTCTCTCGAATATGTGACATCCAACGATTTCTCCATCCCGACCACAAGATATTACATACACGGCAAGTGGGCTGCGGAGCCGGGAGGAGACTGGAGGATTCCTCTCACCAGTCTGACTCTGGCTCCGGGCGAGAAGAGAATCTATTCGTTCCGGTTTGAACGGATAGGAAGACGCATCGATGTGGACGAAAGGATAGCCGATGCGGGAGGACTCACCGTCAAGGTGGCACCGGGCCTGGTCATCGCCAAGTCCAAGGAGGTTCTTTGCGCCTTCAACTGCAAGGACGAGATCAATGCCATAAAGCCCGAGTTCCCCAATTCCACAAAGATTGTGAACAAGGGGAAGAACGCCGCAGGAAAAGAAATCGTGGCTTTTGAATTCAGGAAAAAAGGTGAGAATCAGGTGGTCATAGATTACGGCTCCGGCAAGAAGGCTTATCTGGAATTCTTTGTGACTGAGCCTATTGATCGTCTGATACGCAAGAGAAGCGATTTCATAACCGGACGTCAGCAGGTCCGTGACACCTCGAAGTGGTATGACGGACTCTATTCCCTCTGGGATATGAAGACCGGCAGGCTTCTGACCCCGGACTTCCATCATCATCTGCCGGATTTCTGTGTCGGCGGATCTGACGATCCGTCCAACTGTAAGCCATTGTATGTCAGCGAAAAGAATGTGTTCTATCCCAACCGCAAGGAAATCGCCGCACTGGAGTATTATGAGGATCATTTCGTCAAAGGCAAGTTGCAGAGGACTGCGGATGAAAGTCCGTATCCTTACGGTATTTACGGCTCCGACAGCTGGTATAAGAACAGAAGCGGAGAATGCGGCGGATGGGACAGCGGCGGATGGGGTCTGCAGCGTCTCTGGAGGACTTTTGACTACACCACGCATATCGCCATCTATTACAATCTGTATCTGATCGCCTCCGGCGATGCGTCACTTACGAAACATCCGGCCTCCTATTGGCTTGAGATGGCGTACAATACGACAAAGGCATTTTTCACCGTCCCATACAACATCTATATGAAGGGTTTCGCTTTCAACGGATGGTGTGACTGGGCTTACAAGCAGGGCAATTTTCACGAGAGATATATAATTGACCTGATTGACGCACTCGCTGAAAACGGTCTTGAGGACAGAGCTGAGGAGATAAGACATGAATGGGAGAAGAAAGTTCTGTATTTCATATACGAAGACCCGTGGCCGTTCGCATCGGAATTCCCTATTGACAGGACGGCTTATGAATCTTCTTATTATATAGCGGATTACGGTTGCAGACACTACATAGAGCCCCGCAAGAATCTGTGGCAGGACAAGAATTCGCTCAAGTGGTACTCTTATGACAGTTACGACTTCGCTGATGCGAAATCACTGATGAACAATCAGTTGTCAAGCAATCTCGCGATGAGGAGCATCTGCGGAACATCCTACTGGAATCTTGGTACCGCATGGGCCAACACGATCAATCTGGATTATATGTCGCAGATGGGCGGAGCCGCAATCCTCGACTACGCTTTCAGATACAGCGATGATCCAGCCCGCTTCATCAATTACGGCTACAATTCACTCATTTCATCCTGGGCTCTGATAAATACCGGATACTGGTATCCTTCCGCCAGAAACAACGGTGCTGCCGGATGGGAGTTTTCCGAAACGGAGAATGCATGGAAATTCTATTTCGAGATGATATCCCGGGACAGGGGACCTTTCAGATATGACGGAGAGATTGATCACGGATTCACAGGTGGTGTGCATGCCGCTGGAACTTATGTGGTGAACGATCCGGATTTCGGCCTGCTGGCCTATGGCGGAGATGTATCAGAAAAGGACGGAGTATTCAGTCTCCATCCGGATGACGGCATATGCCGCCGTGTGTTCTTCACTACTCCGGTGAGGGCCGGAATCGAACTGAGGCAAGACGCATTCGATCCGAAAACCCCTATCCAAGTCTCTTCCGACGGAAGTGTCATCAGTTTCGTCATCGAAAACAGATACGGCAGCCCTCACTCTTGCAATGTGAAGCTGTGGGCTTTCCCTCAAGGCGAATACGAGATTGCCGTGAACGGAGAGACGATTGCCGTGAATCTGTCACCAGGCAGTGACAGTGATATGACTTTCTCCTTTGAACTTGACAAGAAAGCTTGTGTAACAATAGCAAACAATAATATCCAATAATCAGAATGAATTACAACTTAATTGCACTGACGATTGTGGCCTTCATTTCGGCATCCTGTGCAGAACAGGCCGCCAACGAGGCCATTGTTCAAGTCCCATTCAACAAAGTCACCCTCGGTGATGGTTTCTGGAAGGACAGGATGGAAACGGAGTTGGCTGTAACCGTCCCGTTTTCGCTGTCAAAATGCGACCTGGCCATTGACCGTTTCGTGAAATGTCTTGATTATCTTGATGGAAAATCGATCGATCCCCCTGTTCCCCACAGGTTCATCAGCTCTGACATGTACAAGGTTCTGGAGGGTGCCGCTTATTCATTGATGATTCAGCCCAATCCCGAGATAGAGGCCAAGATCGATTATGTCGCAGACCTTATCTCGAAAGTGCAGCGACCGGACGGTTACCTGTATATCAGTCACATCTGCGGCAACCCTATCACCAGCGAAATGGGAGAGAAACCGTATTCGTACGTGCTTCACAGTCACGAGCTCTACAATATGGGACATCTGTACGAAGCTGCTGTGGCATATTATCAGGCTACGGGCAAGACCAACCTTCTGAAGATTGCGGAAAAGAGTGCGAAGCATATCAATCATGTATTCTTCGAGGGAGATCCGGCCTATAATGACGGCAAACCTGTGAATCAGGCTCCCGGACATGAAGAGCTGGAGCTCGCTCTCTGCAAGTTGTACAAGTGTACGGGAAACAAGCTCTATCTGGGAATGGCAAAGAAGTTTCTGGATATCCGCGGAGTTACGTATATTCCTAATGGACAAGGAGTTAATTCTCCGGAATATTCACAACAACATCTCCCGGTGGCGCAGCAGATGGAAGTGGCCGGCCATTCCGTACGCGCGGGCTATCTCTATACCGGCATGGCTCAGGTCGATGCGCTGACCGGCAACAATGAATACGGAAAAGCGCTTTCGTCCATTTGGGACAATCTTGTGTCAACCCGTATGCACATCACAGGTGGACTGGGTGCGGTCAGGGATATCGAAGGCTTCGGATCCGAGTATGAGCTTCCGAACAAGATGGCCTATGATGAGACTTGCGCCGCCGTCTCCAATGTTTTTTTCAACGAGGGGCTGTTCCTGGCCACTGGAGACGCGAAATACCTCGATATTGCGGAAGTGTCCATCTTCAACAATGCTCTTGCAGGAATCAGCCTGAGCGGCGACCGGTTCTTCTATGTGAACCCTCTTGAATCTGACGGGAAGTTCGAATTCAACCACGGGGCGACCACACGCACGGAATGGTTTGACTGTGCCTGCTGCCCCCCGAACATCTCAAGGCTGATACTTCAGATGCCGGGATATATGTATTCGTATTCGGACAAGAATGTCTATCTGACGCTATACGGAAGCAGCAGCACCACCGTGCCGTTGAAGAACAATGAAGTCGAAATCGTTCAGAAATCCGGATATCCTTTTGACGGAAAGGTCAGTCTCACGTTGAATCCTGCAAAATCCGGCGAGTTCTCCCTGCATCTGAGAATCCCTACATGGGCTGGCAAAGATGAATTCATGCCAGGAGGGCTGTACAAGTACATAAATTCCAAGTCCGACGGAATAGAACTGTATGTCAACGGGAAAGCCGCCAAGTATGAGATGGTCAAAGGCTTCGCCGTCGTGAAGAGGGTCTGGAACACGGGCGATAATGTCGAGTTGACGCTTCCGGTGGACGTCAGATACGTGAAGTGCGATGAAAGAGTAGTGGACAACCGCAATACGACTGCCGTGACTCGTGGACCTTTGGTCTATTGTGCCGAGGAGGCGGACAACGGTCATCCTGTCCAGACTCTGGCCATTGATCCGAAGGCAAGCTCCTCTGCATCGGTATCCGTGTTCACGTCGGGAATTCTCGAAGGCATAGATTATATCACCTGTCCTGGTAATCAGTCCATAACGATGATACCGTACTATGCTTGGAGCAACAGGGATCCTGACAAGACTATGGCCGTGTGGATCAAGAATAGCGTGAAGTGACTTAGAAGCTGTTTTGATTTGTTTGAAAAAACAAACAAATCAAAACAGCTTCTTAAATCAGCTCGCGGAGAATCTCATCGGAGGTGAAAAAGCGGTCTTCGGGGATGCGGATCCGGGTGCCGCTGGCTTCCAAAGCGCCTTCGCTCAAAAGGGTGTCAATGACGGTGCGGTCTGCCAGTGAATATAACTCCGTGGCTTCCAGCCCTTTGTCAGTGCGAAGGGAGAGCATCAGCCTCTCGACCCGGATGTCTTCCGGCGAAAGGGTTTCGAAGCTTCTTGAATATGTCGTCAGACCTCCGTCCTGATAATCGGATAACGGAGTCTTGCTTGGATTCATGCCCGAGTTTCCAGTTTGGGCGCAGAGCAAGTTTTCGGGTGGAAGATTGCTCCGATTATTGTACGTGGCTTTGTGTGGATTCTTGTCTGTGATTCTGTGCGGAAGTTCCTGACTGTTCCATGAGCGGACATTACCGGACAGGGAGTGGGCTCCGGGACCGAGACCGACGTAAGGGACTCTGCGCCAGTAGGCGCTGTTGTGGACGGCCTCGAAGCCTGGCTTTGCGAAATTGGAGATTTCGTAATGATGATAGCCAGCCCGTTTAAGTGCCTGACACAAAATGTCGTACTGTCGGCGGCATTGTTCATCGGCAGCCTCAACGTAACGGCCGTCAGCGACCATCTGGGCGAGGGTGCTCCCCTCCTCTATTGACAGTTGATAGGCTGAAATGTGCTCCGGAGCAAGTTCCAAGGCTTTGTCGAGCGTGTCTATCCAGATCTTGTCCGTCAACTGGGACAGGCCGAAAATCAGGTCTATGCTGATGTTCCGCACCCCGCACCCGCGGAGGATCCGGAAAGCCTCAACGGCTCGCCGCTCGTCGTGGCGGCGGTTCATCCAGCGGAGGGTTCCGTCATCGAAAGACTGGACGCCCATGCTGATCCGGGTCACGCCAAGGGATAGGAGTCCACGGACATATTCCTGTCCTTTTTCCACTATGTCTTCGGGGTTCACTTCTATGGTGAACTCCTCGAACGGGGCAGTCACTTCGACAGGCTCAGTGACCGAAGAAACAGGCTCGGTGACCGAAGAAACCGGCTCGGCGACCGAGGAAAGCGGCTCGGCGACCGAGGTAAGCGGCTCGGCGACCGATTTCACCACCTTGACTATGCGGGCCAAAACATCAAGAGGAAGCACCGACGGGGTGCCTCCTCCTATGTAAAGGGTGTTGACCGCATTGTGGGCGGACATATTCATTGAGAGTTCCTTCCGACGGTCACTGATTTCCGCGATGACAGTGTCGGCATATTCATTGAACGCCCGAGAACTCCGGCATATTTCCGAATAGAAGTCGCAGTAGGTACAGAAACTGCCGCAGAAAGGAACGTGAATGTAGATCACTGATTACCTGAGCAACAGCTCCGTCTTGCCGAGGAAAGACTGCGAGGTGTAGGCCTCGACCGTGTATATTCCTGACTGATAGGAAGGGATGTCGTTAAGGTAGATGCTCAGGTCAACCTCCTTGCCCTCGTAGTCCACCTCACGGGAAGCGGAGGCGACCATTGGCTGTCCGTTGAACGAGAACGATGTCTGGGTGCTGTTGGTGAGCAGGATTCCGTCCGGATCCTTCACGCGCAGATAGACTCTCACCGGCCCCTTCGGAGCCAGGTCGTTCTCGACGAGACTCAAGGAGGCAAGAAGCCTTACCACCCTGCTGCTGCGGTCGGTGACCTTGTCGGAGCCATTGTAGGCGGCGACGCTCAGTCCTCTGGACTTGATCACGGAACCCGCGGCCACCTGACCGGCAAGATCCTCGACCTTACCCTTGAGGTCAGCGTTCTCGGCGCGGCTCTCGGCTGCCTCGCGGCGGGCGGCGGCGGCATCGGCCGTCAACTTGTGGTTCAGTGTATTGAGGGAGTCAATCTGCACGATGTAGTTCTTCATGATGCTGCGCAGGGTTCCGAGCTCCTTCTCGTACTGGCGCATCTTGCGACGGTTCGTGGCCTCGGTCTTCTGGATCCTCTCTATCAACTGGTTGACCTCCTCCTTGGAAGAGTCCAGCTGGCTGTTGATCGAGGCGTAGTCCGACGAAAGGCTGTCGTAATCACCCTTGAGGGCGATCATCTGCTGGGTAAGGTCATCCTTCTCCGCGTTAAGGTCCTTCACAAGGCTGGATTTCGAGTACCAGATGTAGGCAAGGCCGGCGGCAAGCAGCGCAGCCACAGCCACAAGAACCCACATCGCCTTCCTGAGGCTTTCGTTCTTCCTCTCTTGCTCCTCGCGCTCACGGCGCTCCTGAATAGGATCTATTTCTGCCATAGTCTTTCGATTTAATGATTGATGACACAAAAATAACAAAACTATTTCGTATTTTTGTCTTGTCAGCAAAAATCGGACTAATATGAAGTATCTAGTAAGAGCCGTCAAATACTTTTTCTATTTCACGATCCTTTTCACCGTGATAATGGCCGCCCTTGTGTTCATCGGGGTTGTCAAGGCCGATGTCAGCCTGATGTTCCGCGATGGCTACAAGTCCCTGTGGCAGATTGCCTTGCTGTTCGCCTTCGTCTCGGCGTTCTACCCAAGATTCGGCTTCATCAGAAGGTCGGCCATATTGAAAGGTGAATATTCCGACCTCCGCGGCGGGATCATTGAATATATGGAGGCGCGCGGCTACCGTCTTGAAAGCGAGGACGGCGAGAACATGACATTCCGCCTCCGCTCCGGATTCAGCGCCCTCTTCAAGATGTTCGAGGACCGGATCACGATGACCCGCGAGCTCGGCGGCTTCGAGGTCGAGGGCCTCACCAAGGAGGTTGTACGGATTGTCGGGGGCCTGGAGTACAAGTTCCGGACGCTGGACGAGGAATAATGAATATGCCGCACGTGGCACTCCAAAGCCACCGGAGCATAAGTATAAACCTCTAATATTCAAAGATTATGGCAGAAGAACTCAAGACTGTCGCGAAATTCAGCGACGCGATGAGCGCCCACATCACAGCGGGCATGCTCAACGAGAACGGCATCCCTGCCGCAGTGTTCGGAGAGAACTCCTCCTATGTCTCTCTGAACTATGTCGATCCTGTCGAGGTAAAAGTCAACGCGGCCGACTACGACGCTGCGATGGCTCTCCTCACCTCCAATGACAAGGCAGAGTAATCCTCACTGAATATGACTGCTCCCTTCGCCCCGAGGCAATAAGATTGGAAAACGGCTACGGCTCGGAGAGAATCTTTCCGGCGGCGAAGCAGAGGGCATCGTAGAAATCCTGTCCGAAGACGGAGACCAGGGGTCCGCGGAGGAACTCATAGACGTGTATGCCTTCACGGCGTCCCTTCTCATAGGCATCCTTGCATATTCCCCAACGATGGAGGTTCAGGGCTCGGCCGCCGCCGGTGAGTCTGGTGACGCGTACCGGGTAGAGCCAGCAGGACTGGGGCTTGCGGAACTTGCATTTACCCTGAAAGAAACATCTTTCTATGGAGCAGAAGCAGTTGCCCTCATCATCGAATGTGGTGTAGGCGCACTCTTCGGTCCGGTCCACGACCGGGGTCACGATGTCTCCGTCACGGTCGATGGAGAAAAAACCTTCCTTGTCGATCTGCGCGCGGCCCTGCGGCCTCATAAGTTCCGAATATACAGGATAATTCTCCTCCAACGGCTCAAGCTCGGACTCCTCAAGGGGAGCGCCGCTGTCACCTATGATGCAGCAACAGCCTTTGCAGGCGGCGTAGTCGCAGGCGAAATATTCTGTCACCACATCCTCCGACACAAGGACATCACCTATTTGGACTATTGTTCCGAACTTATTGTTTGACGACATATTCGATTCTCATTCCTTCGGACAGCGCGCCGAAGATTTCCTTCACCTTTTCGGCAGAGACGCTGCCGATTCTGTTGTTATAGCCGGTGAGCACGTCCTTCCCTCCGGAGTAGCGCATCAGGACAGCGTCCACATAATTCTCCGGATCCGCAAGATAGGTCGAGTAGCCGTTGGTCAGCAGAGACTTGCAGGATGCAAGCTCGGCTGAGTCAACCGGCTTGGAAAGCACGCTCTCTATCGCCTTCCTGGCCTCCACAAGGGCTCTCATCGGCTGGTCCGAGCCTGTCTCCACGCCGTATGGAAGGCCGGACTCCGGCACAGGAATGCACGTGAATATCAACTCCAGGGCCTCCTGAGGCCAGATGCTGAAACGGTCAGACATCCTGACGCTGAATCCGTATCCGGCCATCACACCGGTAAGTCTGCGTTGAAGGGCGAGTCCGGCCACCTTGAACGCCATATAGTTCTCCGTCGTGAACGGCTCGGCGCAGGCCAGGGCCAGACTGATCTCCACCGGTGTCCCGGTCCGTGAATACGTGGTGGCTCCCGTACGCAATTTATACGGATTGAACTGGCGGACTGATGACGACTTGCTGACCCTGAATCCGCCAAGATACTGGCAAAGGATTCTCTGGACGGACTCGGCCGCCAGATCCCCAACCAGCACCAAAACCCCGTCGTTAGACCTTATAAATTGATTGTCAAAGAATTCCGAAGCGTCATCCATCGTCCGCTCGGTAAGTCCGGAAGGGGTCTTGACAGAGGAATAGTTGTAGTCCTGATACATCAGGCTGTCCAGACAGGCCGGCTTGAGGGAGGCCAGTTCCATCTTTCTCCACGACTCGAAAGCCGGATGTGAAGGCTTGCGCTGATTGGCGGCCGAGAGCAAGGCCTTGAGAGTCAGCGTGAGTCTGTTTGACGGAGCCGAGCCGTAAAGCCTCAGGTCTGAAGCGGAAACCGAGCAGCTCATCTCCACACCATTGGCGCGGAGCACCTTGTCGAAATCGCTTCCGGACATTCCGGCTATGTTGCAGAGGCCGAACATGTCGGAGAAAAACGCTCCCTCCCCGCGGGGAAGGTTCCGGACAGTGGAGAAACCGCCCTTGACCATAAAAGAGTAACTGAACCGTCCTCCGGTCGACATCTTCTTGTAAATCACTTTCATGCCGTTGGAGAAAGTCCACATCTCGCCGCCGGAGACAGGTTCGGCGGCCACTGACTTTATCTTGACCTTATTCTTCTCGTTCCAGAATGCGGAGGTGTCCTTGGCCGCCACAGGCCACTTGTAGAGCGGCTTGTCCGACAGAGACACGCCATCGGTCACGGAACCGAACAACGACGGCCAGAACCAGCCGTCATAATCTTCCTCATTCCCGGTCCAGGTGACCTTGGGACTCTCCATTTCGGAGAGCAGGGCCAGAGCGTAGCCGTTGAACAGCTCGGTCTCGGCCTTAGCGGACATATTCCTTGAAGAGAAAAAATTGGCCTTCGTCACGGGAGAAGCCAGATCGGCTCCGTAGAGGTAGGAGGAGACGCAGCGAAGAACCAGGGCGTCATTGGTCTGGGTCTTCAGGAAACCGTTCAGCACGGAGTTGCGCGCGACCAGATATTCCTCCGCCCCGACCCCTTTGGAGCAAACATCCGAAAGGACGGTGGCGACGGCCATCGAAGCCGGAATCAATCGGTCACGGGAAGTCCGGACGCTCACGGAGAAACGCTCGTCACCCGCGCTTGCGGCGCTCCCGAGATATCCGACGTCAATGGATTCTACAGGAATATCCCGGGAAAGGAGAGTCTCGCGCAGACGGCTTGAGACCACCTCCTTCAATGAATTGGAGAATAGTTCGGAGATGAACGGCTGAATCGTGTTCATCTGGTCGTCCGGGGTCCTCGGCGAGCGGAACTCCACAGTGACGGATGAGCGCTCAGACGGGACGAATGAATATTCAGGCCCGAAGGAAGGCTTCCAGACATACTCTTTCTTACTGTAGGCAGGGTTGCGGGAAGGCACCATCAGGGAGAAGACGTTCATCCTTTCCTTGATGGCGGCGGGGTTGATGTCGCCGGCGATGATGATGGCATGCCGGCAAGGCTGGGACGCGATGAGGTCGAAAAGCATCAGCAGCGTGGTGTCGGATGCGGCCTGGTCAAAGACAGGCACATCATCGAACCTGAATATGGTCGCGTCGTCCCTGTAGGAGACATACCCTTCCGGACGGCAGCCTATCCCTTTGCGTGACAGAAACTTATAAGGGATGGTCTTGTTGAAGTGCGGCAGGGAGGATAGCTCCTTTCTCGCAGACAAAGTGTCGCTTACGCCTTTGCGGACCAGCGCGAAATCAGCAACTCCCTTCATCGAAGGGTTCGTCACCAGATAGTAGGAAATCCCGTTGGTAAGATCGCCTGTCGTGACGGTTCCGTCCTTCTGAAGGGCGGGCAGATTCTGCGCTGGCATCATTATTGAGAAACAGAGCAACACAGAACACAAGACTGATTTTATCAATTTACGCATAATCGGCACCTTCCGTTTAAGACAAAAATAGCCAATAATGTGCAATTGACACAAATTTTTATTACATTTGTGGCTATCGCGGTTATTCGGAATATAGTTAAACATAATTTTAATACGATGAAAAAGTTTATTCTTGCGATCGCTGCCGCTTTTATGGCAGCAGGCATGGCATCCGCTCAGGACATGGCCCAGGCTACTGAACTCTACAATAATGGAGCCACGGCCATCTCTTTGAAGAATTGGACAGAGGCCCTCGACTGCTTCCAGAAAGCTCTCGAAATGGGTAAGACCATAGGGGCCGACGCCGACGAACTCGTGGCCAACTGCAAGAGCGCCATTCCTGGAGTCTCCCTTGAGATCGCCAAGGATCTGATCAAGGACGAAAAATACGACGAGGCCGCCGCCAAACTTGACGAGGTCGCCAAAATCGCCGAGGAATACGAGAACGCCGAGGTGGCCGAAAGGGCAAAGGAACTCGTTCCTCAGATGTGGCTTCAGAAGGGAGTCAACGCTCTCAAACTGAAGGATTTCGCCACTGCGGCCGACGGGTTCGCCAAGTCTTATGCCATCGACACGACAGCCGGCAAGACCGCTCTCTATCTCGGACAGGCTCTCAATGCCCAGGGAAAGACCGGGGAGGCCATCGAGGCTTTCAAACACGCCGCATGGAACGGCGAGGAGGCAGAGGCCAAGGAGCAGGTGTCCAACATCTATGTAAGGCAGGCCAACGCCGCCTTAAAGGGACAGAAGTTCGCCGACGCCGTGAAGGCGGCAGAGAAAGCCAACAGCTATGTGGAGAACGCCACCGCCTACCTCATCGCCGGTCAGAGTTCCCAGAAGCTCAGCAAGAACGCCGACGCGATCAAGTACTTCGAGAAGTATCTTGAGATGAAACCGGATGCGAAGAACGCTCCGGCCATCACTTTCACCATAGCGGCTCTCTACCAGGGTGCGAAGAACAACGCCAAGGCTCTTGAGTTCTACAAGAAGGTACAGGACGACCCTAAGTTCGGTGCACAGGCACAGGACATGATCAAGGCCCTCAGCAAGTAATCAATGAAGTTCCTCGAACTTCTTGCTCCGGCAAGAAATGCTGACATCGGCATCGCGGCGATTGACTGCGGTGCCGATGCCGTGTATATCGCCGGGCCAGCGTTCGGGGCGCGGCAGGCAGCCGGAAACTCGCTGGAGGACATCCGGAGACTCACGGAATATGCCCACCGGTTCGGAGCGCGCATATTCCTGACACTCAACACGATTCTTTTTGATGATGAGCTCGCCGAGGCCGAACGGCTGCTTGCCGGGGCCAAGGCCGCCGGGGTGGACGCAATCATCGCGCAGGACCTTGCGGTCTGGAAGCTGACCGACCTGCCGGTCCACGCATCGACCCAGTGTGCGATAAGGACTCCGGAAAAGGCACGGCTCTACGAAGGGATCGGGGCATCGCGGCTTGTTCTGGAAAGGGAGATGTCCTTGGAACAGATCAAGGCAATCCGTGACGCCGTCGGCTGCGAGCTGGAGTTTTTCGTGCACGGAGCCTTGTGTGTCTGCTACAGCGGGCAGTGCTATATGTCAGAGCGGATTGCCGGGCGGAGCGCCAACCGTGGGGAATGCATCCAGGCGTGCCGGTCAGTTTACGACCTTGTTGACGGGTCAGGGAACGTTCTGGTGCGAAACAAAGCTCTGCTGTCGCTGAAAGACTACAACCTCAGGGACCGTCTGCAAGACCTTGCGGAGGCGGGAATATGCTCGTTCAAGATCGAGGGGCGGCTGAAAAGCATCTCCTACGTGCGGAATGTCGTGCGGGCATATTCACAGGCCTTGGACGAGTTGGCCGAGGCTAATCCGGAGAAGTACCGCAGGGTTTCGTTCGGACGGCCGGAAGGAGGATTCAGGCCGGATTTAGCCAAGACCTTCAACCGGGGTTACACGCAGCTGTTTCTGGACGGGAAACGGTCTGGAGACTGGTCATCGATGGACGCCCCGAAATCAATCGGGGAGGAGATCGGGACGGTGGTCTCAATCTCTCCGGCAAAAGATTCCGCACAGGGATCCACTCATGGTTCATCAAGCAGCCGCCAAGCCGCCGGAGACCGTGAGACAAGTCGAAATGTCACCATAACTGTCAGGATGAAGAATCCGGTCGAACGGCTTCAGAACGGGGACGGATTCTCTTTCCTGTCCAAAGGCCGCGGGGAGATTGTCGGATTCCGTGGCGGTGTCTGCCTAGGGAACCGGATAATGTGCCGGAATGTCCAAGGGCTCTATCCGGGAGCGAAACTGTACCGGAACCTCAGCTGCGCTTTCGAGAAAGAACTGGAATCCAATCCGCCGGTCAGGAGGATTCCGGTTTCTGTGGACATTTCGGTTCGGATTTTGGAGCCGGTCACTTCGACAAGCTCAGTGACCGAAAAAAACGGCTCGGTGACCGATGGCACTTGCCCGATGACAGAAAGCATTGGCGCAGCGGCCGAAAAGGAGCGGTCGCTGAGCCTGTCGAAGCGACCGAGCCTGTCGAAGCGACTGAGCCTGTCGAAGCGAC
>CAVERO010000014.1:0-27034 GCA_963617915.1 Candidatus Methanomethylophilaceae archaeon
ACCTGAAGTTTTTCACTCTCAAACCTTCAAACAAACAAATCAAAACAGCTTCTAAATAATGCGCAAATTTACATAAAAATGGTTATATTTGAACATTCAGACGTTATGGACGAGGCATCCGGATTTTTCGAGACACCGACCGAGGCTCAGGGCCCGAAACCGGGCATGCTTGAGCTGATTTGCAGCAACCCCGAAAGTTACTGCGAAATCTGGCGTGCGGACAAGGACGGGCGGTTCAGGGTCTATAAAGCCCTGAAAAGCGAATATTCCGGAGACACCGTCTATGAGCGCCTCCTGAGGAAAGAGTTCGAGATAGGATATTCATTGAGCCACCCGAACATCTGCGAGTACTACGCCTTCGTGAACATTCCGCCGCTGGGCAACTGCATCGAGATGGAGTGGGTGGACGGCTGCCCGCTGGACACGCTGCTGCCGCGGGGAGGAATCGGCAAGGAACTGGCTTCCAAAATCATCAACGAGACCTGCGACGCCTTGGCCTACCTGCACTCCAAGCAGATTGTCCACAGAGACCTCAAGCCGTCCAACATCATGCTGACCTACAACGGCAACAACGTCAAGCTGATTGACTTCGGCCTTTCCGACTCCGATTCGCATTCCGTCCTGAAAGGTTCTGCCGGGACCAGGATCTACGCATCGCCGGAACTCATATCAGGCGGCGACGTGGACTTCCGCACAGACATATTCTCCCTTGGCTGCGTCATCGACCGTCTGACCCCGGCCTACGCCGATGTCGCCAGAAAATGCTGCCAGAGAGACCCCAAGAGGCGCTTCCACAGCTCTCTTGAGGTCAAAAAGGCGATCAACCACCGTTCCAAAGTGCCGGTCGCGGCAGCGGCCATCCTGATTGCGGTCATCTCCGCCACCCTGTGGTGGGTCTCCCCTTGGAAGGCTCACGAGCGAATCGGCGGCGATGTGCCATATTCAGACACATTGCGCTCCGCCGCAAGCACATCCGCCCCCGCAGCCGGCCTTTCCCCGTCCGGTTCCACGCCTCCTTCCGGAACAGTTTCTTCAAAACCTCGGCACGGCTCCCCCGCCTCTCCCAAAACAACTCCAGCCAAGGACACCCCATCGACCAAAGACTCCATCAGCGACAAAGAAGCCATCGATGAGCTCTTCCGTCAAGCCACCGAGCTTTTCGACCGGTAAAACAGCCCTCCCGCTACCTCCTGTGTTCCCAAGTCAGCCCCTGGTTCCGGGAGGCATACAGTCCCTTCGACGTGTTCGCCAGCAGCACAGTCCCGTCCGTAGCGAGAGTCCAGAACTCCCCCAACGCCGCATTGCTGTACCGGGTCTGCCATGTCGCCCCGCCGTTCCGGGACCAATAAAGCCCCTTCGAGGTGGCCGCAAACAGATCCGTCCCAATCACCAGCAGATCCCGGAACGTCCCCGCCGAACTCATGCAGAACCTCGTCTGCCAAGTCCTGCCCCCAGTCGATGAATATTCAATGCTGTTCTTCTCCAGATTGATCCGGAGAAGGTCTTTACCGTAGGTTACTATTTGTGGCATAAAGACACGATTAAATGAGGCAACAGAATCAGTGCTTTCCCATAGCATCCAATGTGGCTTTTGCGACTAACGCAATCGCACCTATAGCCACTATCCCTACAGCCCCTGCTTTTGCTGCCGTACTGCTTTTAGGATCTTTCATAATATCCAATCCTTTTCCCAACAAGCCGCTGTTGCTATTTTTCTGAATGTCATTCATAATCAATAAACTATACGTCATATACTTAACCTTTCTATTCTGAATTCACAAAAACAAAACCTTTTCTGACAAGCCTGTTATATATTGCACCATTATTGGCAGTTTTAAGGAATTGCGGTACAGTTCTTTTCAGACAAGCAAGCAATTCGTCTGCTTTTAGTTGATTATCAACACCGGTTCGGTTGATTGTTGTCAGTTTTCTTGTTATAAGTTTACTCTGAACATCATCAAAATTACGTAATTCTGTAATAATCTGGCCGATAAGAGTATTCAATTCTTGTAGGCCGCGTAATTGAGTATTGTCACTCGTATAGTCACCTAGAATATGTATATTATATGTCATTGCGGCAAAGAATCTGGCATACGAGGCATCTTTACCACCGTGGGCAAAACCAAATAGGGTTTCAGTCCTGTTGTTGATCTCTCTATTTCTTCTTCTCTGCTCATCCCTAATTTCAGACTTGAACACTCGAAGATTGGACTCAAAATTCAAGTCATATTGTTCACAGTAGGTTTTGACTTCTTCCTCAATCTCAGCATTCCAAGGTTTGGCATCATACCCCCAATGGAATAAAATTCTATGTTTGTTCGCATTGCTAATATCTTGAAACCCAGGATGGTTATGCGCTAATTTTTTATGAAAATCAACATTGTCAATCATATCGGAGCTAATGAATTTAATCCAATCCTTAATAGCTCCGTTATTAAAAGCTTTTCTGGCATCCCACTCGAATCCAAACACGGCCATCACGTCTCTGGCATGTTCTTCCCAGCCGCCATGAGCATATGCTGACAGAACAGTAAAGGATAACAAAAGTGTGATTAAGGATACCTTTTTAAAGATATTTCTGAGAAACATTACGCAAATTGCTGATGGATAGAAGAAAATTCTGTTTAGTTGTCGTTCTTCCGATGGAACAACCGCCTGAAGAAACTGGTTTTCTTTTCAGATCCGCCATTCTCTGACACATCGTGAGAATGGAATAATCGCTTGAAGAAACTGGCTTTCTTTTTTGTTCCAGCATTCACCTTCTTTTCACTATCTGCAAATGCTGCTTCGTATTCTTCCTTATATTCCGAGGTTGCAAATTGGATAGAGGAACCAACCTGATAAAGATATGGACTTATGCCCTCCCTGCCAGCAGACTTGTAAATCAACGTCAGACTGTCCTTGAAAACAAGCCTTAGGTAATCCCCTTGAATTGTCTTACTGAATAATGGCTTGAATGGGGGCTCTCCTCCGTATGCAGTAATTGTAAATACGTTGTCTTCAGTTATCACGGGATCATTTGTAGAACATTTTGTAAAACGCACCTGCGAACTATTAGATGCAGGAGCGTGGACTTTGCAAAATTTAATAATCTCCTTTATGTCTTTACATATAGGGACATCATTCTTGAATTTGATATTACCTTTTTTATCCCTTTTATATTTTAAAGGAAATTCACTCATTCTAGGCCAAGTACCGTCCTCAATCTTGCTATAATCCAAATTGTCTTTAACCCTGAATGTTGAATTTGGTTCAACAACATCCATAAACAAGTACTTCAAACCTTTGTTTTCTTTGAAGCATTTGACTTTTTCGATTTCCTCAAGACTGACAACCTCGTCATACTGTGTGTCTAATCGCCAAATGAATAAATTAGAATCATTATAGGACTCATAGAAAAACTCAACCTCATTTGGCTCAAACCGTATTCGGCTAGGCAAATCAAGCCTTAAGTGTTCAGGCTTGAATTTCTTGGATTTCTTTTTGAAATTAAAGCATAGGCCGTTTTCTATTTCTGGCCAAGCGTTTTCTTTTGATTGTGTTAAATATAGCAGATAATTTTGAAGTCCAATTATTCCGGTATGCAAAAACGCGTTGTCCACAGAGGACTTTATCGATGGATACTTTTCAATCTGCGTAAGGAGCTTCTGAGTCGCCATAAACAGCAGGCTTATGTCTGTCGCATATGGGTCTTCCAGTCCTGAACGCAGCAGGTTAAGTCCCTTCTGTTCCTCACCTAATTCATAGATATATGCCATTGCGCATTGGAGAACGGCGGCACTATTGTTTGGCATATTGCTTATAACGGTTTCGACCAACGCACGTCTATGCTGCTCGTCCAACTGAGGCTCATTCGCCATGACCGTCAACGCTATACATCCTTTCTTTTCATTCTGCCGAAAAATAGGAGCCTTCTCATACATCCTGAGATAAGCAGCGAAGCAATCTTTCGCTTTTGCATACTTATTGACATCAACATAAGCCATTCCAAGATAATAGTAATAGTCCGGGAAATCTTTGTACGTCTTCCTGTTGTCTTCCAGAAGTCTTATCCTCTTGTCTGAATCAGGTATGGCTATATATTCACAAAAAGCTTTGGCAGTTTTCTCGGTAAGCCTATCCTTTTCTTTTAATCCGTATTTGGTAAAAAGATCATACGTTATGTCTAATGCTGTCTTCCTTAGGGCATTGATGTTTTTCAAATCTTCTTTCCTAAGTTCCCACATGGCATTTAGTTCCTCAATATCTGCGTCAGCCTGTGAGGATTTATATTCTACCGCAGTCCGTGCCGCAGAAACCAATGTGTAAAAAACTGCCTGGGCAGCCATAGCCTGAGCATTACCACCTCCGGATGAGGGGATTATGAACATCGCCGAACCAAGGGCGTTTGATAATGCACTCCACTTCAGGTTGTCACGTTTCAAAGAATTCTGTTTCCTTATTATAGCACGTTCCTCTTCTGTAATCTGGAACTTGCCTATCGCATCCAATAAGTCTCCTCTAAAATCCTTGATATCATCCAGGCCGGCAATGTGTTCCATTGTCAGATTGTTCACAATCTGGTCGGATTCGTGTTCCAACACCGTCATAGACTTATTTTCAATGATATTCGTCAGTGCTGATATGCAATAGTTCATTTGGGCAACCACATTTCTATGGCCGAATATGTCCTTGGCAGTAACAACACTTGAATCCATTTTTTCGTAAGCAACGGATTCGCTTTCATCTTGCTCATTGTTTTGTGCTTGAACTGTATCAAAACACAAAACAGATGCAGCAGTCAATACTGTTGTGCAATAAAACAAATGGTTACGTATCCTCATATATAGAACTTAAACTCCAAGAATCCTCCTTACTTTATATTATGCTAGGTTAAAGAAAACGCCTCTGTTTCAAACTGTCAAGTCGAGTTTTTGACAGATGTCCATTCACTCGCTCCGGGAATTCTTGTACCTGTTGTAGTCATCTTTGGCGTTGTCGTACAATTTCTTCCCTGTGAATATTGCGACAAGCGCCGCCAGCACTTTAGCCGTAGCCTTAATCAGATTGATGTCCATACTTCATCATTTCTTGGTGAATAAATCCACAATTGAATCTATTATCTTTGAGATTGCATCTCCGAATCTGTTACCCACCTTTTCAGCAGGGACACGAAATACATCCACAATATCGGCTATTTCCTTCGGGAGACCTCCGAGCGGATTGTTCTTTTGTACATCATTACTCATTGCGACAATTTTAAAAGAACTCTTCATCACTTGATTACCTTAGATATAAAGTAACCGAACAAATCAAATAAACCAGCCGGATTGCTCTTAGTCCCGCACTTAGGGCATGGCATGGGCATAGAGCGGACGGTGGCGTTGTCTTCGATATCGGGGGCTTCGAAGATGTGGCCGCACTTGGGGCAGCGGAATTTAGTGGTACCTCTTAACATGATCGTTTGTTTTTACCCGACAAAATTAACGTCTATAATTGCCATAATGCGGCAGTGCGGAAATAATCCGCTTGCAACGTTACAAATATATTCAAAGTTTCGGGGATTGTCCGGTTCATATCTGGTCCAAATGCACATGAAAATGCTAATAACAAGGACCCTATTCCCGTTTTTCGACATTTTGCGGACGAATCCGCTCCCGGACATGCCTTCCGGAGTGCCTCAGTGGGCGATTTCGCACATTATCCGTTGAATAATTTGTTCCACGGATAGCTCTCCGTAGCTTTGCCGCCAGATAAACACTTAAACAATGAAGACAAAGAACATCTACGCAGACCCGACCGTCGATTTCGCGTTCAAGAGAATCTTCGGGACGGAGAGGTTCAAGGCGGCGACCGTCGGGCTGCTCAACAGCGTCATCAAGGACGTCAACATCGTGGACGTCACCTTCCTCAACACCGAGGTCGCGCCCGAGAACAAGGACGACAAGAAGTGCGTCATCGACGTGCTCGCGGCAGACGACCAAGGCAACAACTTCATCGTGGAGATGCAGAACGCGAAGCAAGCGAAAGTCAGGAAATTCGGAGCGAAGCGACCGAAGGGGTTTGGGGAATCCTTTCCCCATGCCCCTCTGGGGCTGTCACGAAGTGACTGGGGGTTAAATATGGATAGAGCTGGCCTATAAGGGCAGCTTCTATTACACGGCGAAGGTCATCGCCCGGCTGGAGGGCGTGGTCGGCTCGGAGGAGTACGACCTCCACGCCACCTATGCCATCGCCTTCCTGAACTTCCCCTCGGAGGCCATCACGGGTGTCTGCGGAAGGTACGACCTCCACTACCGCACGGTTGAGGAGGCCAGCGGACACCGGCTGCCCTCCAGCCCCGAGTACCACTTCTTCGACCTGGACGCTTTCAAAAAAAGCTCGAAAGGGATGAACAGCGGGACGGATTATTGGCTATCTTTGCTGACGGGGTCGAAGGAGATGGACCGGATGCCGGACTGGGCCAGAGGCGACAAGGCATTCGAGGCCTATTTCGAGGCTTCCGCCAGAGCTAACTTCACCCCGGAGGAAACCATTCAATACGAGAATGACATGATGACGGAACGCGACAGGATCAACTCCATCAACTACGCAAGGAGGGAGGGAGTTCAGGAAGGTATGCAGAAAGGTAAGCAGGAAGGCATCCAAGAAGGCATGCGGCATAAGCAGGACGAGATTGCCAAGGCTCTCAAGGCCAAAGGGATTGACGCGGAGACAATAGCCGCATGCACGGGGCTTTCCGCGGAAGAAATCAAGGTGCTTTAGAACAGGCCTGACGAATGCCATCAACTGCGGCCGGACTATTCAGACTCAACCGGCCGGAATTTGTCTTTCCACCGGCTCCAACCGGAGGCAGAGCGGTACTTTTCGAGCGAGGCGGACGGGACATAAATCACTCTGGCATATTCACCCAACATGGAATTGCCGCTCTTCGGAGGCTCAGCAGCCAGTACAGTGACCGTTGACAACGATGTGCAGCGAGAGAAGGCATATTCACCGATGCGGCTGACACCTGCCGGAACCGTTATGCGCTTGATGCTGTTGTTCACAAAGGCGTAGTCCCCGATGGAGACCAATTCCTGCGGCAGCTCCTCTACAAGCATTTTTGAACACTCCTCGAATGTTCCTCCTTCGATTTCTTTCAGCAGAGGCGGAAGTTTGGTGACAGTGATGTTACTGCAATTCACAAAAGCCCGGTGTCCAATCTCCACAATGCTTTCCGGCAACGAAGAGACAGCCAATTTTCCACAATAGCCAAAAGCGGCGTCATCAATCTTGACCAGACTCTCCGGAAGATTATCCAGAAACAGATTCCCGCAAGATGCGAAAGCGCCGTGCCCGATAATCTTGAGGCTGTCCGGCAAGGTCACGGAGGACAGGTTGCGACAACCCTCAAAAGCATGTTCTCCGACCACTGACACGGACTGAGGCAATCTCACCGAACACAAGCTCTCACAGTACATGAATGCGGAGTCCGGCAATGATTTCAGACCGGCGAAGCATTCAAATTCGTCAAAAGAAACAATCTCACGGTTTCTTTTGAACACAAGACCGATGTCATAAACCTTGCCGGCCTCGTCTTTGGACAACTCCCCATCACCGTCAATATCCCAATTGGCGACGCAGACGGCTTTCACCGCCGGATCCTTGAATCGGATCACCCCGTCAGCGATGTCCCCCGTCTCCACTCTTCCCAACTCCGAAGATTTCTCATCACGCCCGTTGCCTATCCAAGCCTTGAAAAGATAAGTGGCGGAATATTCAAGATTCTCCCTGACCAATGAATATCCCGACCCTTCACTCCGGGCCACTTTAAGTCTCTCCAATGACCGCGCATCAGTTCCAAAATAGAAACCATGCTCGGTTATGCCGTCAAGGTTGTCATCACTGCCGAACTCGGCGTACAAGGTGATTGTCCGTCCATCAACTACTGCACTGACGGACGGAAGCGGCGGCGTGAGGAAATCTCCCGGCACGCACTTCTCTTCACACCCCGCAAGGGACGAGACAAGTACGGAAACTATGACCGAATTCCTTAAAAACCCCATCTTATGGATTGGCAAACTGTTTCTAAAACAGCGGAATAACCCACTCAAGCCTGAGACACAGACTATCGTTCCTCGGACAGCCGGCCTGAAGCGGACAAAGCAACCTATTTCATCGTCACGGCTATGACATAGTCCTCGGCGGGAAGGTCGGCCGGGAGAGTTATGAACAGATTCTCTCCGACTTTCTTCACGGCAAGGGCGGAGCCGTCAGCCAAAGCGGTCACGGACTTAATCTTGGATTTCTTCGCGACCGGAATCTCAAGGACGGCGCCGGGGTTCTGAAGCACATGAACATAGAAAGTCTTGCCACCGGCCAGAGGGGCGGTTGACACTCCCCACTCCCGCTCGGCGACTGGACCCGGGCCGCAACATTTTATGGATTCTCCGTTGACACTCATCCACTGACCGATTTCCTTCAGCAAAGCCAAAGCCGCGTCCGGAAGACGGCCGTCGGCACGCGGCCCGATGTTCAGCAGAAGGTTGGTGTTCATCGAGACAGCCTTGGCGAGAGTGCCTATGAGCTGCGCGGCGGTCTTGTAGTCCCGGTCGGAGACGCTGTAGCCCCACGTGTGGTTCATCGTCTGGCACATTTCAAGCGGAAGCTTGTCGCTGACCGTCTGACCCTCCGAATAGCCGGCGGTGTTCTGACCCGGAAGATCCCTCTCGAACATCTGGAAATCCTCGCCTTCAATAGGTTGAATATGATGATTGTTGCCAATCAAACAAGCCGGATTGACTGAATGGATATACTCGTAGAACTCCGGCATCTTCCAATTGAAAGGAATCGAGTCGCGCTTGTGGTCCCAATAGCCGTCGAACCAGAGGGCGCGGACAGGAGCGTACTGGGTAAGCAGTTCCTTGACCTGCTGCTTCATGAAGCCAAGGTAGTGGTCATAGTCAGGACGGTCTCCCTTGCGGCCCGTGTTGCGTCCCGACTCGCCGATCGGGAAATCCTCCCTTATCCAGTCCAGAATGGAATAGTAGAACTGCAGGCTGAGGCCTTCCTTATGGCAGGCGTCTGCCAGATCCCTCATCACATCCTTTCCCCAAGGGGTGGCCTTGACGATGTTGTAGTCGGAAGCCTTGGTGTCGAACATGGAGAAGCCGTCGTGATGGCGGGAAGTGATCGTCACATAGCCGGCTCCGGCATCCTTGAACGCCTTCACCCATTCCTCGGCATTGTAGAGAGCCGGGTAGAAAGCGGAGGCCGCATGGGCATATTCATCCTTGTTCAGGCCGCCAATCTGAAGGTACCATTCTCCCTGCGCATACGATGCATATATTCCCCAATGAAGGAATATCCCGAAGCGGTCGTTGACAAGTTGCCGGCGGGCCTCAAGGTTCTCAGGCGTAGGCTGATAGTGGTTCTGTGAATATACCGCCGCGGCGGTCGCGAGTGAAAGGCATATTGCCAGAAAAGCGGTTCTCAATGTCTTCATTGTCAATGTTTTTATAATCAATACCATACAATCGATGCGGCGGGACACCTTAAAAAAGCCAGAATGGCTAATCTTCCGGATAGAGCGATCCTGCGATGCCCATCTGGAGGCCGCGAAGCTCTGCGATGCCCCTCATCCTGCCGTAGCAGGAATATCCCGGATTGGATTTCTTCTGCAGGTCGTCGCACATCCTGTGCCCGTGGTCAGGGCGGCAGAAGACACGGAACTTACGCTCCTGCATCACTTCAAGCAAGGTCTTCATCATGCCGTACATGTCCACATCCCCGGCAAGGTGAGTGTCCTCGAAATAGTTGCCCTCGGCGTCGCGCTTCGTGCTTCTGAAATGCACGAAGTCAGTCCTTTCCCCGAACTCGCGCAACATCCCGACAAGGTCGTTGTCCGCCCTGATGCCGAAAGAGCCGGTGCAGAGGCATAGGCCGTTGGACTTGTTCGGCACGGCGGTGATGAGTTTACGGAAATCCTCGGCCGTGGAAAGAATCCTCGGAAGGCCGAGAATCGGGAACGGAGGGTCATCGGGATGAATCACCATCCTCACTCCGACCTCGTCCGCCACCGGGCAGATCCGGTTCAGGAAGAAAATGAGGTTGCTCCTGAGCTTCTCCGAATCAATCCCGTCGTACCTCTGGAGTTCCTTTCTGAACTGGTCCAGAGTGAAACTTTCCTCGCTGCCCGGAAGCCCGGCGATCATCGTGCGGGTGAGCTTGTGGATTTCCTCGGCATCCATCTTCTCGAAGCGGGCCTTGGCCTTGGCGATGTCCTCGGCTGAATATTCCTTCTCCGCTCCCGGTCTTTTCAGGATGAAAAGGTCGAACGCCAGCAGGGCGGAGCGCTCGAAACGTAGGCAGGTCGAGCCGTCGGGAAGCCTGTAGTCCAGATCGGTTCTTGTCCAGTCAAGCACAGGCATAAAGTTGTAGGTCACGCACTTGATGCCGCATTCGGAGAGATTGCGCAGCGTCTGTCCGTAGTTCTCTATGTACTTGAGATAGTCTCCTGTCTGCGTCTTTATGTGCTCGTGCACCGGCACGCTCTCAACAACGCTCCAGGTGAGTCCCCAGTCGGAAATCATCTTCTGACGCGCCTTGATTTCCTCGACCGGCCAGACCTGACCGTTAGGAATATGATGGAGGGCGTGAACGATGTCCGTCACGCCTGTCTGACGTATGTAGTCCAGGGAGATGGGGTCGCCGGGGCCGTACCATCTCCAGCTCTCCCGCATCAAATAAAGGTCTTTTCTCATTTCAATTCAAAAAAAAAATCTGCATTGCAATACAACAGTACACTATACACACTAGGAGCGAAGCGACCGAAGGGGTTTCGGGGAATCCTTTCCCCGTGCCCCTCAGGGGCTGTCACGAAGTGACTGGGGGTTGGATGAAAAAGCGCACGCAGTGCGAAGCGACCGAAGGGGTTTCGGGGAATCCTTTCCCCGTGCCCCCCAGGGGCTGTCACGAAGTGACTGGGGGTTGGATGAGATGCAGCATTTTCTATTTAGCTCTCGCTAAATAGAAAATGCGTCGAAACCACCATCTACGACATTGATCGTGCCGGTAACAGCCTTGGATGCATCCGAGGCGAGCCAGTGAAGGGTCCCGAGCAGTTCCTCCGGCTCAAGGAAACGTCCGAACGGAGTGTGAGCCAGAATCTTGTGCGACCGGTCGGTCAGACTGCCGTCAGGATTCGTGAGCAGGGAGCGGTTCTGGTTCGTGAGCAGGAATCCAGGAGCGATGGCATTGACCCTGAAACCCTCGCCGAACTTGATGGCCAGCTCTCCGGCCAGATATTTGGTCCAGTTCGCCACAGCCGCCTTGGCCACGCCATAGCCCGCCACACGGGTAAGAGGGCGCAGGGAAGTCTCACTGCAGAAATTGATGATCGAGCCTTTCCTCTTCTCGACCATGGCCTTGGCAAAGACCATTGTAGGAAGAACAGTACCGAATAGATTGAGGTCCACAACCTTGCGCACAGCCTCAACATCCAGGTCGAAGATCGTCTTTTCCGGTGGGACGGTGGCGGCGGCCATGTTTCCTCCGGCGGCGTTCAGAAGGATGTCAATCCCGCCGAACTTCTCCACAATCTCCTTGCAGTTGGCCTCAAGGGTCACCTTGTCAAGCACGTTTGTAGGGATGAAGCAAGCCTCTCCTCCGTCGGCCTTGATTTCGGCAACGATGGCCTCGCCCTTTTCAGCCGCGCGGTCAAGGTCCAGAAGAGCGACCTTGGCGCCCTGGGCGGCGAAATATTTCACGATGGTCGCTCCGAGAACCCCGCAGGCACCGGTCATCACAACCACCTTTCCTTTGATGTCAAAAAGATTATCCACTTTGTTTCTACATTATTATTTTATAGGCATTGACTTGATTACCTTGGTGTTTATCTCGCGAAGTTTCTTCTCATCCATCTTGACCACCTTGCGGTCGTAGGTCATGAGACCGTTGACCTCCCCCTCGACATCTGTCGTCTGGGTATAGACGGCGCCGCAGACCCCTTGCTTGACCAGAAGGATAAGGTGCTCGGCGAATCTTTCATATTCATTAAGAACCTCGTCACCGTTCTTGTACTGGACATATCCCCAGTTGCGGTCAGGCTGCCACAGATGGCCTTCCAGCGGAAGACCTATGCCACCATATTCACCTACGACATTAGCCATCTTGGTTTCCCAAAGGTACATCGCCGGGTATGGATAGTGATGGTTGTCCATTATGTCTCCGCAATCCGGCTCCCAGTTGCCTCCCGAGGACATATTGATGAGTCTCGTAGGATCCAGAGCCCTTGTGAAATCCACAACGTCCTTGGTGTCAAACTGGCTCCATGCCTCATTGAACGGCACCCACATCACCACACAAGGGAACTTCTTCACCTGAGCGATGATCTCGGACCATTCCTTATAGTAATTGGCCTTGGCCTCAGGGGTGGCGGGGAAATCAGTGCCTTCATTGTAGTTGTGCACTCCCCACTTGTTGAGATTGTTGGATCCGAAACAAGGCATATCCTGCCAGACAAGCATTCCGAGCTGGTCGCAATAGTAGAACCAGCGGGACGGCTCGACCTTGATGTGCTTGCGGATCATGTTGAACCCGAAGTCCTTGGTCTTTTGAATATCATATTTCAGAGCCTCGTCGGTAGGGGCGGTGTAAAGACCGTCCGGCCACCAGCCCTGGTCGAGAGGTCCGAACTGGAACAGTGGCTGTCCGTTAAGGGCGAGAAGCTTGGTGTTCTTGTTCTTCGTGTAAAGCGACACCTCACGTATGGCTGTGTAGCCATCGACGGCATCAATGACCTTTCCCCCGCGGACGACGGAAACCTTAAGTCCGTACAGGTAAGGCGAGTCCGGAGACCAGAGTTTTGCGTCCTTCACCGGGAGCGTCACCGTGCCGCCGGGAACTGTCATCCCTTGTGCGATGACATTTGAGGAAGGGGCTTCAGTGGAATAGCCTACGCCGCCTTCAATGAGAGCTACCTTGACGATGTCTCCCTCCTGAACGCCGTCAGCGGACACCGTGACATCCACCGTGCCGGCCTTGATGTCCGAAACAGCATAATAATCAGTGATGTGCGCTTTGGCCACAGGCTCGATCCAGACACTCTGCCATATTCCCGAGACTGCCGTGTACCATATTCCTTTAGGCTCCCTTACCTGCTTTCCGCGAGGCTGGAAATCATTGTTTGTGGCATCAAGCACCCTGACGGCAAGCTTGTTCTCGCCACTCTTGAGGTAAGGGGTTACGTCGAACGAGAAATGAGTGTAGCCGCCTGTGTGCCTTCCGACCTGAATGTCATTGACAAACACATCGGCCTGCCAGTCAACCGCCTCGAAGTTAAGCATCAGCCTCCTGCCCTTCCAGGCTGAAGGCACCTTGAATGTCGTCCTGTACCAGAGCGCGTCTTCAGGAGTCAGTGTGCGGCCGACACCGGAAAGCGAAGACTCCACGGCAAAAGGCACCAGAATACTCCCGTCTGACTTTTCAGGCTGCGCGCTGTCCTTTGAGGTTATTGAATACTCCCAAAGCCCGTTCAGGGATTTCCATTCGGGACGGACCATCTGGGGACGGGGATATTCCTTGTGCACGTTGGCAGGGGAAACTTCCTCCGCCCACGATGTGCGGATGTGGTTTCCGGCCGGTCCCCAAGACTGTGCAGAGGCCGTCACGGCAAAAGCCAAAGCCGGAGCAAAGATAGAAAAAAGTCGTGTTTTCATTGTCATTATTTGTTTTGTGTCATTTGATCAGGTTTCCTAGGATGGAACGTGTGAGTTCCCGCGTCACCGTGCGGGTGACGGCCGAGGTCGTGTTCTTTACAAGCCTGGTCGTGCCGCTCCCCTTTTTGGTCTTCTTGCCCGTCACCCTGTTGGAGACCGCCGTCCCTGCGGCAGCCGCCAAGGAGCCTGTCACAACCGTGACGAGGGATTTCGTGATCTTTCCGAACAGGCCGCTGCCCTGCTTCCCCGCCTTGGATCCGGCCTCCTTAGCCTCGGTGGCTGCCGCTGCGTCCTGCTCTTCCTTTTGCTTCTGCGCGAGAAGCACCTCGAAGGCGCTTTCACGGTCAACAGGAGTGTCATATTTTCCGAATATCCGGGAAGACTTTATGAGACGGTCTCTTTCAGACCCGTCAATCGCCCCGATCTGGCTGAGAGGAAAGAGGATCTTCGCTTTCTGTACCATGCCCGGAGCTCCGTTCGCCTCAAGGAACGAGACCAGGGCCTCGCCTGTGCCAAGATTCGTGATTGCCTCGGAAGTGTCAAACGCCGGGTTGGCTCTGAACGTCTCCGCAGCCACCTTCACCGCCTTCTGATCCTTCGGAGTGAACGCCCTGAGGGCATGCTGGACACGGTTTCCGAGCTGGCCGAGAATGCTATCCGGGATGTCGGTCGGACTCTGGGTCACGAAATAGACTCCGACTCCCTTGCTCCGGATGAGGCGTACAACCTGCTCGATCTTGTCGGCCAAAGCCTTCGGTGTGTCGTCAAACAGCATGTGCGCCTCGTCGAAGAAGAACACAAGCTTAGGAAGATCCATGTCGCCGACCTCCGGGAGGGTGACGTAAAGCTCTGAAAGCAGCCAAAGCAGGAAAGTTGAGTACAGCTTCGGCTTGAGCATCAGTTTGTCGGCGGCCAGCACGCTCATCACTCCCTTCCCGCCCTCACAGGCCAGAAGATCCTGAATGTCAAAGGACGGCTCGCCGAAGAACAGGTCAGCACCCTCATTCTCCAGAGTAAGAATCGCCCTCTGGATCGCCCCGACAGAAGCCGGCGCGATGTTGCCGTAGGTCGATGAATATTCCGCCGCGTGTTCAAGGGCATAGTTCAGCATTGAGCGCAAGTCCTTGACGTCAAGGATGAGAAGCCCCCTCTCATCAGCAATTCTGAACACGATGTTCAGCACTCCCTCCTGTGTGTCGTTAAGTCCGAGAATGCGGCTCAACAGCTGCGGACCCATCTGGGAGACCGTGCATCGCAGCGGATGCCCCTGCCGGCCGAACACATCATAGAAACGCACCGGGCAGCTCTGGAACTGAGGATTCTCTATTCCGAACTCTCCCAACCTCTTTTCTATAAAACCGCTGAGCTTTCCGGGTTGGGATATTCCCGAAAGGTCGCCTTTCATGTCCGCCATAAAACAAGGCACACCGGCCTGGCAGAATGTCTCGGCCATGACCTGAAGCGTGACTGTCTTTCCGGTGCCGGTGGCTCCGGCGACAAGTCCGTGCCGGTTCGCCATCTTCCCGATGATGGAAAGAGGGCCGTCAGTGCTGTGGGCTATCCAAAGCCCGTTTTTCGCGTCGTACATCGCTATCAGTTTTATTGTTGTTCCACTTCTTTTCTGAAAAATGAGAAATGGACACGGCCGTATTTCTTCTCCTTAAGGAAATACGGGTGCCCCGTGAATGAGTGCTCCTCACCGTGCTCCAGGATGAAATAACATCCGGGATAAAGTATGCCGGCCGCATAGACCCTGTCAGGCAACGTCTCAAGGCCCTCAAGGGCGTAAGGAGGATCGGCGAACACGATGTCGAACTTCTCATGGCAAACTGTAAGGAAATCAAACACGTTGTCCCTGACCATGGTGACATTGTCCAGTCCCAGACGCTTCGCCTCGGTCTTGATGAAAGACGCGTTCTCCCGCGCCATCTCCACCGACCAGACCCTCTCCGCTCCTCTGGAGGCGAACTCAAAGGCGACGGCCCCCGTGCCGCCGAAGAGGTCAAGGACCTTCAAGCCATCGAACTCATACTCGTTGTCGAGCACGTTGAAGAGACCTTCGCGGGCGAAGTCAGTTGTTGGTCTGGCCTTGTAGCCCACAGGCGGATTGACGGTCTTGCCGCGAAGTCGTCCTCCTATGATTCTCATAGCCTTTCCACTGATTTGAAATAGCGGTAAAGAGACATCGTCTCCTCCTCCTTCAGAGGTGTGCGGAAATACACGGACGACACCTCCGGGTTGAGCTGTAGCTTTCTCACTGCCATGAACAGGAAATATTCCGCCGTGGTGAAGTCAACGGCCCGGAACACGTTGGCAAGAAGCAGGTTCCTGCCCTGTGATATTCCAAGATGCAGGTAGCCGGCGGCATACGAGGCGACAATCCGGTTATATTCATCGACCGCCTGCAAGTCCTTGAGGATGAAGTACATCTCAGGAAGGACACGCACGGGCTTTCCACCCTCCTCCCGCACAGTCTGTGAGATGGTGCGGGACAGCATTTCACCTATTGAAAGAGAATACACAAGCTCGGCTGCATACTCCGGAAGACTGATATGCCCGACCTCGTCATCCTTGTCCAGAACAACCGTCCCGGCCAAAGCCTCGCGGGCCTTCCCGTCCTCAAAGAAGGCAGAAGGCACCAACGCCACCTTGGGAGTCATGAGCGACAATTCAACCTTCGGATAACTCCGTTGGAGTTCCACCGCCGTGAAAACCGTGTCCGCGGCGCGCCAGCCGGAATCCATAGACGAACTACCATCCGCCACCTTAAAAGAATACCCATTCAAGCAGACTTGAATGGATATTCCGTTAATCTTCTCTTTTGGATTCCAATCCATCTATTGTCAGGCTATGACAGAGGATTACTCCCAGTTGCCCACGTTGTTGTTCGGAGCGGTGACGCTGCCGACCATAAGACCTTCATAACGTCCCTGATCCTCACACTCGGCCACCTTGTTCACAACAAGCTGATGATTCATTCCGTTGAGGATGGACTTCCAAGGCATCTTGGCTTCAAACAGAGGCACGTTCACTCCCGAAACCTTCTTCACGATGGCATCCATCTCTATCTTCGTGACCGCAGCCACCGTCTCGCCTTCCGTGGAGAAAGGAATAACATCGATGGTGTTGATGTTGAAGTCAGGCCTTCCGCGGAACAGCGTGTCCTTGACGGCAATCTTGTTCTGGATGGAGAACACGAGATTCTTGTCCCCTTCCTTGTAGAGCTTGTAAAGACCCTCGTCGGTAATCCCCTTGTGAGCCTTCTTGATGTTGTTCGTGTGGGCCACGGCAAGGGAATCGTCCTTTGAGCCTACCTGCATGAGAACAACCATCTGGCCGTTGTTGTAGAACTGCTTCAGGGTGTCGAAAGAAGCGGTGAACCTTTCGTTCACGCCCTTGAATGCAACCTGAAGTTCACGGATGTCCTTCAACCTCTGGACAGCAACCTTCTGTCTTGCCTCAACTTCCTTGTTGAATCTCACAGGTTCCATGATGCCGTCATAGATCTTGTAGACTAAAAAGATTGCGCAAAGCGCGAGTACGATGCAGATGATCGTTTTCAGTGTCTTGTTCATTATTCTTGGTTTTTTTTATGTTTTTCTACCGGTGAAAAGACTATGTACTTACAATATGTCAATTCTTGACAAAGTTAGAAAATTGATTTATGAAATGCAATATAATATTTGTAATTTTGCAGACAGCAATGAAAGACATAGCAGTTTTAGACAAAATGACGGGAAGCGCTTCCCGCATCACGATAGCCGTGCACACGCATCCGGACGGCGACGCCGTAGGCAGCGGTACCGCCTTGTTGAGCTATCTGACCAAACTCAGAGGCAAGGATGCGGTCTTGATGACTCCGGACAGCATCCCGGACACAATCTCCTTCATCACGGAGGAAGTCAAAACGGAATGTCAGCTGGTGTTCGACAAGGAACCCGACAAGGCCAAGGACCGGATAGCGTCCAGCGACCTGATCTTCTGCCTGGACTGCGGATCGTTCTCCAGAACTGCCGGGATGGAGACTCCACTCAAGGGATCCAAAGCCCGCAAAGTACTGATAGACCATCATTTGAACCCTGAAAGAGAAGCTTTCGACCTGGTGTACTCCCGGACGGAGACATCATCAGCCAGCGAGCTTCTGTACTACATCCTAATGGAAATGCCGGACGTGAACGGCAACGCCGCCGCCCTGCCCCGCGGGTGCGCCGCAGCCCTTCTCACCGGAATGACGACGGACACGAACAATTTCGCGAACTCGGTGTTTCCCGGGACTTTTGAGATGGCCGCGGCCCTGATCGGAGCGGGTGTGGACAGAAACGCCATACTCTCCAGGCTGTACAACAATTTCCGCGAGAACAGGTTGAGGCTGATGGGGTTCCTGATGAGCGAGCGCCTCAGGATCACCCCCGAGGGGGTCGCATACATCATCATGGACGAGGATGTTCAGAAAAGATTCGACTTCAGGCAGGGCGAGAGCGAAGGCTTCGTGAATATGCCGTTGTCCATCGCGTCCGTCCGGATGAGCATATTCCTCACTCAGGAAGACAACATGTTCAGGGTCTCGGTCAGGTCGAAGGAAGGCACTTCGGCGAACGTCTGCGCCGCCACCTATTTCAACGGCGGAGGGCATGAGCTGGCCGCCGGGGGAAAACTCGTCATCGGGAAGGATCTTGGCTCGGCGCCGGAAGCCGAGGCATACATATTGAAAGCAATCGGTGAGTTTTTCGGGAAATGACAATGAGACACTTCTTGATTCCTGTTCTGGCGTTTGCCTTCCTCGCCGTTTCCTGCGGCAAGGACGAGGCCGCGAGTGCCTATAGCCAGCAGGAAAGCAACATAGAGTCTATAGTACAGTCCTTGACCGGGAACAACGACGACGCCACCGTTGACTATCTGGACGGCTCCGTAAGGGTGACGGTCGTCCATGGGGAAGGCGAGGCGCTCAAGGAAGGGGGCACAGTCACGATGAAATACGCGGGATACCGTGTGATCGGATCCAGTCTGGACGCCGACAACCTTTTCGTCACCAATGACAAGGATTTCGCCGAATCCTCCAACTGGACTGTGACTGACAGCACCGTTTTCAAGACAGACACATTCAAACTCAACGACGAGACTTTCGTCAAAGGTCTGAAAACCGGAATGGTCGGCGTGAAGGCGGGGGACGAATGCGTCATCCTGTTCAGCGGAAAACACGGATTCGGGAAGCACACGACAGGAGTCGTGCCGGGGAAGTCCGCTTTGGCCTACCATTTGTGGATAAGCAGCGTCGCGAATTAATCAATGAGAAAAAAGAGAGTCATTATGAATATATTGAAGAAAGGAACCTCATCTTTGTGCGGTGCGGCCGCGGTCGCCGCTCTTTTCCTGGCGTCATCCTGCGCGAAGGAGACCACAACCTACGAGAACGACGACGTGAAACTCTATCTTGAGGCCTGGATGAGCGTGCACCATCCCGGTGTCCAGCCTACCGGCCTCGGGGTTTACATAATTGACGACCAGCCCGGCACGGGAGAGGCAGTCACGGACGATGACTATTATTATTTCATCCGCTATACCTCCACGGATCTGGACGGGAACATCAGCAGCACGTCCGAAGAGAAAGTGGCGCAGCAGACAGGCAGCTACACGAAAGGCAACTACTACGGCCCGACTGTGGTGATGGATTCCTACTACGCCACCCAGCCCGGGGTTCTGGATGCGATCAAAGGCATGAAGGTGGGGGGTACAAGAAAGGTGGTCGTGCCGGGATGGCTGAACTCCACCCTTGGCGAGAGGGAGAGCTACAGCACCGCCGAGGAATTCTACAAGAACAAGAGCGGAAGCAACGCCATCTACACGCTGACCTTGACAGACAAGACCGGCGACATCTACAAATGGGAGGTCGATTCGTTGGAAAGGTACACCGCCCGCAAGATGAACGATGTCGATTCCACATTCTACGGGTACTACTACCTGCAGCTGAAGGCGCCTAAGGACACGACGACATTGCCGCGCGACACGACTTTCTACATTAACTACACAGGAAGGCTTCTGAACGGACAGGTGTTCGACACAACGGTCGAGGATACGGCTAAATTCTACGGAATTTACTCGTCATCAAAGACTTACGAGCCAATGCTGGTCACATTGAGCGAGACCTACACAGACATCACCCTCGGGGGGTCAACCAGTTCGGACGGGAGCACGACGGTCAACGGGTTCGCCTACTGCCTCTCCAAGCTGAAATCCTATGAGAAAGGCATCTGCGCTTTCTACTCGGCTCTGGGCTATGGCTACAGCGGCAGCGGGAATGTGATTCCGGCTTTCGCCCCTCTGGCTTTCGAAATCGAGATAGTTGACAAAGAAGAATAAGGAAAAGGAGAAGAGAATGTCACAGACTCAAACCGCTCCTACGGAGCTTGGAAGTGAGAGCATAGGAAAATTGCTCAAGAAGTACGCAGTCCCTGGAATCATCGCCATGACTGCGTCTTCTCTCTATAATATGGTGGACAGCATCTACATCGGGCATATTCCCGGAACCGGATCGCTGGCCATCTCAGGACTTGCGGTCACGTTCCCGCTGATGAACCTCAGCACCGCGCTGGGCACCCTCGTGGGAGTGGGCGCGGCGACCATAATCTCCGTTCTGCTGGGTCAGAAGAACTACAGAATCGCCAACAAGGTTCTGGCCAACGAGGTGACCCTCAACTGCATTGTCGGTCTCCTCTTCACGGTGTTCTGCCTGATGTTCCTGAACCCGATCCTTTATTTCTTCGGAGCCAGCGACAACACCCTGAAGTACGCCAGAGACTATATGGAGATCATCCTCTACGGAAATGTCATCACCCACCTTTACTTCGGGCTGAACAGCGTAATCAGGTCTTCGGGCAACCCGAAGATGGCGATGGGACTGACCTTGTTCACGGTGATCCTCAACGCCATTCTGGATCCGATATTCATATTCACGCTCGGGATGGGTGTACGCGGAGCGGCGCTCGCGACAGTCATCTGCCAGGCGGTCTCTCTGGCATATTCAATATACTACTTCACGAGAAAGGACAATGTCCTCCGTCTGCCGAAAGGGTTCTTCAGCCTTGAGTGGAGAATCGCAAAGGATTCTCTGTCAATCGGTATGGGTCCGTTCCTGATGAACTCCGCCTCCTGCATCGTGACGATGTTCATAAACCAGCAGCTTCTCAAGTACGGCGGCGACCTGGCCATCGGGGCGTTCGGAATCATCAACAGGATCAACTTCCTGTTCATAATGATTGTCATGGGATTCAACCAGGGGATGCAGCCTATCGCCGGCTACAATTTCGGGGCGAGGAAATATTCCAGAGTCCGGGAAGTGTTCCTGCGCACCGCCATCTGGGCGACCATAATCACGGGTCTCTGGTTTGTGGCCTCGGAGTTCTTCCCTGAAGTGATGGTCAGCATATTCACCAACGACCCAAGCCTTAAAGAGGTGGCGGACAAGGGGTTGAGGGTGATGAACCCGGTAGTGCTGATTGTGGGGTGGCAAATGGTCTCGACCAACCTGTTCCAGAGCCTCGGGATGGTCAGAAAGTCCATCTTCCTGTCGCTCAGCCGACAGCTTCTCTTCCTTGTGCCGCTGCTGTACCTCATGCCGTTGTTCTTTGACATCCACGGTGTGTTCGCGGCCTTCCCTGTCTCTGACGCTCTTGCGGCGGTCACGACACTTTTCATGATCCACAGCCTTCTGCGCAAGTTCAGCAGACTCAAAGACGGAGACGAACCGACAATCCTTGGCAGCGCCATTTCCTGACAACCCCTTAAAGCCCTTGAGATATGGACGGACAAAACACAATAATCAACATCGGACGCCAGTTCGGAAGCGGCGGAAAACTCGTCGCACAAAAGATAAGCGGAAGCCTCGGCATTCCTGTCTATGACAACGAACTGATCTCCAAGGCTGCGGACGAGAGCGGATTCAGCAAGGAACTGTTCGAGCGCAGCGATGAAAGGAGGAGCATATTCAACATTTCTTCCTTTTTCGGCTTCGGAAGGTTCAGCAGCGCACAGAACTACGTCGGCGACAACGAGCTCTTCAAAATCCAGAGCGAAGTCATCAGGAATATCGCCGCGAAAGGTCCGGCAATCTTTGTCGGAAGGTGTTCAAACTATATTCTGCGCGACTTGAAATGCCTTGACGTGTTCATTACGGCTCCTATTGAAGACCGCGTGCGAAGGGTTGCGGAGAGAATGGGGATAAGCGAGGATGAGGCGCGCGACAGAATCGGAAGGCAGGACAGGACAAGGGAGACTTACTACAACTTCTTCTCTTTCGGGAATTGGGGGGCTTCCTCAGACTATGACCTGTGCATAGATTCATCTCTGCTGGGAATAGACGGAACCGCCGGCTTCATAATCGAATTCGGGAAAAAGGCCGGGCTGATTTAAGAATATGTCGGATTCCAGAACAAGGAGGTTTATTCTCACTTGCGCGGCTGGTTTGGCGATCGCGCTGATTGTCATCATAGCCGGCAAATCCGCGTTCGGCAAGCGGGTGGATATTGAAGCAGAGGCGCATCCTGTTCCGGTGAACCTCAACGAGACCCTTACCAACGAGATGTCGGACACATCCTGCCTGGCAGGTTTCGACAAGATGGTGAAAGACTACATGACCTACTGGGGATTGCACGGAGTGTCGCTGTCCGTGATGAGGAACGATTCCCTGCTCTTCGCCAAAGGCTACGGGGAAGCGGACACAGGGAAAGGAATGGAGCCCGGAAACATCCTCAGGATGGCGTCCGTCTCCAAACTGGTGACAGCAGCGGGAATCATGGTTCTTCAGGAAAGAGGTCTGCTGAACCTGAAAGACCACGTGTTCGGTCCGGACGGAATCCTTAACGACTCCGCCTATGTCGCCGCCATAAAGGACACCCTGTACCATAGGATAACGGTGGAGGATCTGCTGCGTCACAAGGGCGGGTTCTCCAAAAGAGGTGGAGACCCTATGTTCTCGACCCGTTGGTTAATGATGCAGAACGAATGGAGAGATGTTCCGACACAGGAACAGCTGATGGAGGTCCAACTGAAAAGACGGTTGAAGTTCGTTCCAGGCACGGCGCAGGAATATTCAAACTTCGGTTATCTGGCCCTTTCAATGGTGATAGAGAAGGTCAGCGGAACCGACTATGAGACATTCATGCAGGAAAATGTGCTGCGGACGGCGGGATGTGTTGATTTTCACATAGCCGGAAACTACTACCGGCACAAGCTGCCTAACGAGACCCGCTATTATGTCCAGCACGATGACGAGCCGGCCGAGGAATTCAACAACAGCGGCCGAAAGGTCACCCGCTGCTATGGCGGCAACAATGTGACCGGTCTTTCCGGGGCCGGAGCATGGGCGGCGTCGACACCGGAGCTGGCTTTGCTGGTGGCCTCCATCGACGGTAGACCCGAAGTGCCGGACATCATCAGCAAGGAGAGTGTGGATCTGATGACTGAATATTTTGACGAAAGCACCTACTCTCTCGGCTGGAACGACACCAAGGACGGTTATTGGACACGAACAGGCACGTTCGCCGGGACAAGCGCTCTGATCAAGTGCTTCCCTGACGGGGAATGCTGGATATTCATCTCCAACACAAGCACTTACAAAGGCCCGGGACTCGCACGCCACACCGCCGAGCTTTTCGACAAGCTCAGGGCCAAGTATTCCTCGGAATTCCCGGCAAGGAATATGTTCTACCCGGAACACCCCGAGGAAGTTGACCCGGAGAAAGAGTGGTTTGACTGATAACAGTTCCGCCCTGTCTCTTGTACAACAGTTCCGCCCGGTCACTGAGCTTGTCGAAGTGCCGGGCGGAACCGATATAATATTCAATGGCAAAGACTACTTGTTGACAAACATGACAGCCTCCGCGATGGAGTTCAGTTTGGTGTCAACGCTGTCCGCGCGGCTTGCCAGCACGCAAGGAACTGTCGTTCCGACGAGCATCCCTGCCTGCTTTACGCCTGTGGCAAGTTTTGAGTTCGTCTTCCAGAACACATTCGCGGACTCGATGTTCGGGAACTCAAGGCAGTCAGCGTCACCGGCAACCGGGCTGACAAGCTTCTTGATCTCAACAGACTCCTGGTCGATGGCTACATCCAGAGCCAGAGGGCCGTCAGCGATGCAGCCCTTGATCTGTCCTCGGTCAACCATCTTGGCAAGGGCGGCGGCTTCCATGCAGGCCGGCATTGAGTCAAGAACCTGCTCCGAGGCGGCGATGAACGCAAGCTTAGGCTTGGCGATGCCGAACGACTTGGCCACACCTACCAGATAACCGGCGATTTTCACCTTCTGACGGAAGTCAGGAAGAGGAATCACGGCCATGTCCGACAGGAAGAGGAGTTTATGGTAGTTAGGGCTTTCGATGACACCGACGTGGCTCAGCACTCCCTTCGGAGGAAGAAGTCCTGTCTCCTTGTTGAGAATGGCGCGGAGGAACTTGTCCGTGGAGCAAAGGCCTTTCATCAGCACATCGCCCTCACCGTCGTGAACAAGCTGCACGGCCTTTGAGACAGCCTTGAGCTCAACAGGCTCGTTGACAATCTCGAAAAGCTCGATGTCGATGTTGTTCTTCTGGCAGGTTTCCTTGATGAGTTCCCTGTCACCGACGAGAGTGACCTTCACGAAACCCATCTCAGATGCCTTGGCACAAGCCTCGATAGTGTGCTCGTCAACAGCCCAGGCAGCCACCATTCTCTTGCACACGCCTTTCTCTTTGAGTTCGGCGAATACGTCTGCGAATTTTGTGATCATGATATTTCTGATTTTAAATCAATTATTCATCCATGCTCTGCACGAGGTGCATAGTGTCGCGCGCGATGACAAGTTCCTCGTCGGTCGTCACGAGAGCCACCTTGACCTTGGAATCCGGCAGGGAGATGACGGTGTCCACTCCCCAGGCCGTGTTGGCCTCATAGTCGAAAGTGAGTCCGAGATAGGTGAAGTTCTCGCACACCCTGCGGCGCAGACGGCTGTTGTGCTCTCCGATGCCGCCGGTGAAGAAAATGGCGTCCACTCCGTTCATCTCGGCCGTGTAGGCTCCGATGTACTTTATCATCTGGAATGTAAGCATCTTGAGGACAAGTTTGGCCTTACGGTCACCGCCGTTGGCAAGTTCGTCCAGCTCGCGTGCGTCGGAGGTCTTCTGGGAGACACCGAGGAAACCGCTCTTCTTGTTCACGATGTCGTACATCTGGTCCGGAGTAAGGTTCTCCTTCTTCATCATGTAGAGGACAGCGTTGGCGTCCACGTCTCCGCAACGGGTTCCCATTACGAGACCCTCAAGCGGGGTGAGACCCATCGAGGTGTCGATTGACTTGCCGTTCACGATGGCCGTGATGGAGCTTCCGTTACCGATGTGGCAGGTGATTATCCTGGAATTGTTGATGTCAAGTCCCACCATGTCGGCACCCTTCCTGGCCACAAACTGATGGCTGGTTCCGTGGGCGCCGTAGCGACGGATGTGATACTTGTCATAATATTCATAAGGAAGACCGTACATGTAGGCGTAAGGCGGCATCGTCTGGTGGAACGCAGTGTCGAAAGTGACCACCTGCGGCACTGAAGGCAGAACCTCCTGGCAAGCCCTGATTCCGAGCAGGTGCGCGGGGTTGTGGAGAGGGGCGAAGTCGCAGCAGAAGTCGATCTTCTTGATGACATCCTCGTCCACGATGGCGCTTCCCGAGAAGAAATCGGCGCCCTGCACGATTCTGTGCCCGACAGCCTCGATGTCTTCAAACGACTTGAGGACACCGTGCTCCTTGTCGATGAGGGCCTCAAGCACAATCTGCATTCCGACAGTGTGGTCAGGCACAGGGAGATCCTTCACGACCTTTTCCTTGCCCGCCGGAGTGTGCTGGAGTCTTCCGCATTCAAGGCCGATTTTCTCAACTATACCTTTGGCCAGAAGGGAGTAAACGTCATCGTTCTTCATGTCAAGCAACTGGTACTTGATCGAAGAGCTTCCGCAATTGATAACAAGAATAATCATTCCGTTTGAAATTTATTAAATTATGCGGACAAAGATACGAAATTTATCACTATTTTTGGAAAATAATAATGGACGTGCGATGATTGGGGCGAGAGATATTGCGGGGATAAGCGTGCCATTCGCGGCAGGGGTCGCGGCGGGGGCGGTTCTGCGCCCATTTCTTTCCTTCACGGCAGCATTCATCACGGATGCGACTCTTCTTATTCTTATTTGTTTGACAGTCTTATTGGTGCGCTTCGGCACTTCGGCAGGTTCAGTGACCGCAAGGCCCGGCGGCCGGGTCGGGAAGTGGTTGGTGAGACTGTCGAACCAACCGAGCTTCGGCACTTCGGCCACTTCGGCAGGCTCAGTGACCGTGGGCGGCCTGCGGATTGCCTTCGCCGGAATATTCCTGATTGCCGGGATCTTCTGCTCCCTGAACCACTCAATGGCAAACGGGATTCCTGAATATGGAAGCGGATTGGTCGGTTCAGCGGCCACAAAGGCCGTGACCCGGCTGCGAAGTGTCATTGACGGCATCCCCTACCCGTCGGAGACTACGGGGCCACTTGTGAAAGCCCTTCTGACCGGCGACAAAAGCGACTTGGACAAAGAAGTGACCAAAGTATTCCGCGACAGCGGAGCCGCCCACATCCTCGCTCTCTCGGGACTGCACCTCGGCGTGCTCTACCTCATCCTGACAAGGCTGACGAGGCCGCTGGGAAACAGTCCGCCGGCAAGGAAGTCGAGATATTCCTTGATCATCGGAGCGGCGCTTTTCTATTCCATCATGACGGGAGCCGCCCCCTCGATCATCCGGGCCTTTCTGTTCATCACCATCAACGAGACTGCAAAGCTGCTTGGGAGGGAAAGGTCGCCGGTGAGGGTTCTGCTGGCCTCCCTGACCATCCAGCTGGCTCTGAAGCCGGATGTCATCAGTTCCGTCGGCTTCCAGCTCTCCTATATGGCGATGGCCGGGATATTCCTTCTCTTCCCCGCCCTTGAGCGCATCTACCCCGCCCCCGGCGGATCAGGGCTGTCGAGACTCGACCCGTTCCGCAGAATCTGGAGCGCGGCGATGCTGTCGGTTTCCTGCCAGGTCTTCACCGGGCCGGTCGCATGGTACTATTTCCGCACGTTTCCGAAATACTTCATCCTGACCAACCTGATCGCACTACCGCTGACAAGCGCGATCATGACCCTTTCAGTGGCCACAATCGCGCTGTCTTTCTTCGGAATATGTCCTGAGCCGCTCGTCTATTTTAATGACCGCGCGGTGCAGACCCTTATTTTCTGTCTGAAAGTCATCTCTGGTTTAGATGAACCTTAGAAGCTGTTTTGATTTGTTTGTTTGAAGGTTTGAGAGTGAAAAACTTCAGG
>CAVERO010000015.1:0-26978 GCA_963617915.1 Candidatus Methanomethylophilaceae archaeon
TGTCATTCGCCAAGTTTGACAGCGACAGCTGTGCCGTGATAGTCAACGGTCACGCCCTTAAAGGCCTTCGGATAGGCGGCAGCGTTCTCCGGGGTGACAAGCACGACATTGAAGCGCCGGTCGGTCAGCATGCCCGGGAACTCGCCACTGCGGTCACCGATGGTCAGAGTCTTCGCGGCATCGTCATATTCAAACGAGATTGTCGAATATGCTCCTTTCTCGTAGTTGTAGTTGACGTTCTCGTCCTCGTAGAGGGTGAACGAGCCGTCTTTCCCGGCATAGACGTAAAGGTCTATCACATCGGCCGGCTTTTCATCGGACCATTGGATTTCAGGGCCGAACGGAACTATCGAACCCGCGCGGACATACAAAGGAACATATTCATAAGGAGCCTCGACTGTCAAGGTCTGCCCTCCGGCGATGAAACGTCCGCTGTAGAAGTCGTACCAGCCTTCGCACTGAGGGAAATAGACGCTGCGGGAGCGGGCTTTGTATTCAGAGACAGGACAAGGCATCAGGGCCGGGCCGAACATCCACTGGTCGCTGATGTCAGCCACGTTGCGTTCTGTCGGGAAATCCATCGGAAGACCCCGGAGAATTGTGTAGTCATCGAAATGTACCGCACCGGTCAAGGAATATAGATACGGCATCAGACGGTAGCGCAGCTTCATATAATAAAGTATGCTTGAATATGCCGGTGTCCCTTCCGGGGCGATGTTCCAGAGTTCCCTCCTCGGCCATTGTCCGTGGGTGCGGAACAGCGGCACGAAGGCTCCGAACTGGTGCCAGCGGGTCTGGAGCTCACGCCACTCCTCAAGGTCAGGAGTTACCTTGCCGGTGTTGTCGAAGGTTGAAACGGCGGCGGTGAACTTGTCCATCGTGCTGAATCCGCCGATGTCCATCCCCCAGAACGGCACTCCGCTCATCGAGAAGTTCAGTCCGGCGGCCATCTGGGCTCGCATGTCGTTCCAGCAGGTTCCGATGTCGCCGCTCCAGGTGGATGTCGAGTATCTTTGCAGACCAGCGAATCCGCTCCTCGTGAGGAGGAAAACCCTCTTGTCCGGATCCAGCGCGCGCTGGCCGTTGTAGATTGCGTCCGCGTTGACGAGGGCGTAGGCATTGAGATATTCGGTGGAAGGTCCCAGAGCCGTCGGGGTCGTCAGGGCCTTATGGTAGTCCATCGGCAGACAGTCCCTCAGGTTAGGCTCGCTGGCGTCCATCCACCAGGCGTCGATCTTGCGGCCGTACTTCGAGTACAGATTCTCGTCCATCTGCCTCCAGAACATATCCCTTCCTCCCTGAGAATAGGCGTCATAGAATGACTCCACGTGGCCGAGCCAGTCCTTGAGGCTGTCCTTCTCGGCGAGGGTATAGACATAACCGGAGGCCTTGAGTTCCTTGTAGTTGTCCGTGTTGACGTAGAATTTCGGCCACACGCTGATCATGAAACGCCCGTGCATGGCGTGCACGTCGTCCAGCATCTTCTCCGGATCCGGATAACGGTCAGGGTCGAACTCATGGCTTCCCCACTGGTCATCCTTCCAGTACTGCCAGTCCTGGACGATGTTGTCAACGGGGATGTTCCTGCGCCGAAGTTCGGCCAGTGTTCCGACCAGATCATCCTGAGTGCTGTAGCGCTCGCGGCTCTGCCAGAACCCCAGCGCCCACCTCGGCATCACCTGAGCCTTGCCCGTGAGGGTTCTGTAGCCGGAGATCACCTCGTCCATGTCGCCGCCGGCGATGTAGTAGTAGTCCAGTTCCGGACTCATCTCGGACCAGAAGGAGAAACGGCTCTGCTGAGTCTCCGCCCTCGGCTCGGCCACCCTCAGGCCGATGTAGGAGACATCCCCGTCCGGTCTCCAATTGACAGAGACCGGCGTTTTCTCACCTTTCTTCAGGCTGACCGTGAACTTATATGAATTCGGGTTCCAGGCCGGTCTCCAGCGCTCGGAAACCACTTCCCTGCCGCCGATGGAGACGCTCTGGAAGCCGGCGTAGTAAAGGATGAAATGGTACTCCGCATCATGCGGAGCCTCGATGAAGCCTTCGTAAGTCACTTTGGCTCCTTTCAGCGGAATCTTCGGAAGATTCGGGATCATCCATTCATTCTCGTAGTACAGGGAATCCTCCTGCCTTATGACAGGGTCTCCGGCCGCGGGGGTGTATGTCGCTGTCAGACCACCCTCACTGCCATCCTTGCCATATAGTTTGAAAGCATTGTTCAACTGCATATAAGGCTTCGGATTGCCCCAGCGGCTCAACGAATAGTTGTCAACCAGCACACCGTAGCCCCTGCTGCTGACCACGAACGGGATGGAGACCTTGGTGTTGTACTGGAACAGTTCCTCGTTGCCTCCCTTATGGTTGAACTCCAGAGACTGATGCTGCCCGAGGCCGTAGAACGCCTCGTCCTCTGGGGAATCAAAGGTGAAAAGAGTGGAATATTCATCCCTTCCCTCGACGCTTATCGGCGTGAAAGACATCGTGTTGCCGCCCAGCACCGTCGAACCGTCCTTGTCGGAGAAGCTGACCGCCCCGTCCCTGAGGCGGACAGAGGCCGTCACGGAGGATGTCGCGACGCAGACCGTGCTGTCCGTGGAAGTCACGGTGAATTCCGGCCTTGATTCCGACGGGACGATGATGAGACTTTTCCTGTCTGCGAAGCGGGTTCCGGGAGTGGCAGTCACTCTTACAAGCTTGTCGCCTTTGACCTGAAGCCGGACCAGCGCCGGGCCGTCCGCCGGCCTGTCGGCCACACGGACCGTTATTCCGTCAGAGTTCTGTTTCCAGACTTGATTGACACAGCCTGTGGCTGCGGCGACGGCCAGCGCGGCCAAGATGATTATTGTCGGTTTCATTGTGGTTAAAGTGTTGACTGTACAAAAGTACGCATAATAATCCGATGGTTTGCACCACGCCGTCATCTCTTGCAAATAAAGCGCAGCATTTGTCAAGATAATACAGATTTTCCGGGACACCGTCCCACTTCATTATCTTCCCGCTTCTTCAGTCAGACAGCACCGCTATCTTCCTTGGAGGAAGCGGTCGAACCTGAAGTTTTTCACTCTCAAACCTTCAAACAAACAAATCAAAACAGCTTATAGGAAATCGTCCGGATTTTGTTTATTTTTGCCTTCATTATGAGAAGAATCATCATCCTTGCGGCCGCGCTGCTGGCGCTTTGCACTTCCTGCTGCAGGAACGCCGGAGAGCCCGCTCTCCGGAGCGCGGACCTGCTTTTCGTCCGGATACCGGCCGGCTATGACCTTGGCGAGGACACCATGTCCGGAGCCATCGCATCATCGACATCATCTTCTGACTCGTCCCTTATGACCGTGCACGTCGCCATACTCGAGGTTGAAGGAGATTCCACCTGGATCATCGACGCCACGATAAAGCATGGTGTTGACAGATACCCTCTGGACTCCTTCCTCACCGACTTCACGCTCAAGGACGGCAGCTTGCCGGTTCTGGAGGTCAAAAGGCCTCGGGTCAGCGGAAAAGAGGCCCTCCGGTTCGTCGAGAACGCAAAAAAATTCATCGGCCAGCCTTACGACATTCATTTCCTGCCGGACAATGGGGCGATGTATTGCAGCGAGCTGGTCTATCACTCCTATGTCGAGGCTGACGGGAAGCACCTTTTCAGAGAATACCCGATGAATTTCCTTGCGCCGGACGGGCAGATGCCGCAGTACTGGACCCAGCTCTTCGCCCTTCTCGGTCAGGAAGTTCCGCAAGGCGTGATGGGGACCAACCCTCAGGCCATGTCCACAGAACCTGTTCTTGAGGACGTCTGCATACTCAACGACACGGACAAACTCCCCAAGCAGAATCGGTAAAGAACAAGAATCCGTGTCAACACCGGCATCCGGAGGAGGCTCGGAGACGGAAACAAGGATATTCAACAACTCTAATAATCAATGAATATGAAAAAAATCGCTAATGTTGCGGCGGTGGCTGCCATGGTTGCGCTCACCGCTTCGTGTGCTTCGCAGAAGATCGCGGTCACGGCACACAGAGGATTCTGGAACTGCGAGGAGGCCGGATATGCCGAGAACTCCATCAAAGCGCTTGAACTGGCGCAGCAGAACGGACTTTGGGGCAGCGAGTTCGATGTGCACATCACTTCCGACCTCGTGATGCTGGTTCACCACGATCCGGACATCGACGGAATGCGCATCTGGAACCACGACTACGCCGACTTCAAGGACTGCCGCCTGAAGAACGGGGAGAAAATCCCTACATTGGACGAATATCTCACCCAAGGCGAGAAGAGCAAAAAGACCGTTCTGGTGTTCGAACTCAAGAGCCAGATTGACAAGGCACACGAGGACTATATGGTTGACCAGAGCGTCAAGGCTCTCAAGGAACATGGGCTGTACAATCCTAAACGGGTGATTTTCATCTCATTCAGCCTGAACATGTGCGAGAGGCTGGCTGCCCTCTGTCCGGGGTTCACCGTCCAGTATCTCGAAGGGGACAAGAGCCCCGAGGAACTTGCAAAGCTCGGAATCAACGGGGTTGACTACCACTACAAGGTCTTCTCCAAGAACCCGACATGGTTCAGGCAGGCCCGCGACAACAAGATGAGCATCAACTGCTGGACTGTCAACAAGGAGAAAGACATCCAGAGCATGATCGACCTCGGCGTCGATTGCATCACGACCAACGAGCCGCTCCTGGTCCGCGAGAAGCTCGGCAAAAGGGAGAAGGTGAAATAATCACTTGATTTCCAGCAGTTCCGACCAGGAGGTCGAGTAGAGTCTGGAGCAGAACTCGCGGCGGATGCCGTCTGAATAGTGTCCTGGGCGCTGGGTTGCCAGCCTCAGGACATTTTTGCCGGAGGTGTTGACCAGATCCATGATCCTGGAGATGCGGTCATCGCGGTCACGGGCTTCCTGATCGAAATCGAACAAGGTGGCCTGGATGCTGCCGGCCTCCACGATGTCAGAGACGGTCACGCCGGCCCTCTTATATTCAAAACCATTGCGGAAGACCATCCTCAAGGCGCGCAGGGCGGCGGAGACGACCTCCTGGGTGCTGTTGGCCGGAACGTCAAGCCGGACACTGGCGTTGGGGAAATATTGCGGCAGGTCGTCCCGGAAGCGGTTGGTCTGGATGAAAACGCCCACTGAATATGCCGCCGTGCCCTCCGAGCGGAGCTTCTCGGCGCATTTCCCGGCGAAGTCCGAGACCCTGAGCGTCAGTTCCTCGATGTCCGTCACCATCTTGTCGAACGACCTTGAGGTGCAGATGCTCTTGCGCTTTTCGTTACGCTCATCCTCCACCATCCGCCGCCCCTGAAGTTCAGCCCAAGTCCTGACACCACCTATCCCCATCATTCCCCTGACCCACTCGGGCGGTCTCCGGATGAAGTCCAAGGCTGTCCTGACCCCGGCTGCCTCCAGCTTCGGCGCTCCGCGCCAGCCGATTCCCCAGACATCATTTATGGGAGTCAGAGCCAATGCCTTACTGATTTTCTCCTCCGAATCTATCACGCAGACCCCTTTGTAGCCTTTGTACTTCTTGGCGAAATGGTTGGCGACCTTGGCAAGGGTCTTTGTGCCGGCAATCCCGATGCTGACCGGAATGCCCGTCCAACGGCGGATCTTCGTCACCAGAGCCGAGCATATTCCGGGAAGACTTTCAGGAGCCACACCATCCATGTCCATATAGGCTTCATCAATCGAATACACCTCCAGCCGCGGAGCCGTTTCGGCGAGAATCGACATGACCCTTGCGGACAGGTCACCGTAGAGGGTGTAGTTGGACGAACGCACCACAAGTTTACCCTGATCCACCAGATAGCGGACCTTGAAGAACGGTGTCCCCATCTTGATGCCCATGGCCTTGCTCTCGTTGCTCCGCGCCACCACGCAGCCGTCATTGTTGGACAGCACCACAACCGGCCGGCCTTCCAGCTCAGGCTGAAAAGCCCTCTCGCACGAAACGAAGAAATTGTTGCAATCAACTAGCGCGTACACACTTTCTTTATGACGTAGGTCACCACTCCCCAGACCGTAAAGTCATTGGACTCGGTCACTTCGATGGGCGGATAGTTCTCATTTGCCGGCAGCAGCCATATTCTCTGACGCCGGAGAATATCATAGGACACGCCCGGTTTGGAGGCTTTTACCGCCCGTGACGCATCGGCGGGGTCCCGGAAAGAGATGTACTTAAGGGCGAACTCCCCGTCGATGAAGCAGACTGCCATGTCACCTTCCTTCGGCTCGATCGACTTGTCCACCACCAGCACGTCTCCCTCGTTCACATCGGCGTCCACCATTGAATCACCGACCACCCGAGCGAAAAAAGTCGCAGCAGGATGGCGCACCAACTCCTTGTTGAGGTCGATGAACGAATTGATGTAGTCCTGCGCCGGCGACGGAAAGCCGGCGTGCACGCCGCTCTCCACCATCGGGGCAAAAGTGCCTTTATTGTCCTCTTCTGCTGCCATCTATGATATACTAGCAAGCTATTGTCAATATTCCTGATGGTACGCTTCGGCAAGCTCAGCGACCGGTTCAGCGGCAAGCTCAGCGACCGGCTCGGCAACCGGTTCAGCGACCGGCTCGGCAACCGGTTCAGCGGCAGGATCCGCGACCGGTTCAGCGGCAAGCTCAGTGACTGGTTCAGCGGCAGGATCCGCGACCGGCTCGGCGACCGGCTTCCATACTAGTCAGCCTGTTCTGCATCCTTGAATTCATCGGCTTCCGTGTCGGTGAATGAGTGAGGTCTGTCGCCTGCGGCCTCCGGTTCGGCTCCTGAAAGGGAGCGGGCGGCTGCGATGGCGCAGTTGATGCCATCTATGGCTGACGAGACGATGCCTCCGGAATATCCCGCACCTTCTCCGCACGGAAGGAGTCCCGGGAACGCGTCTGCCTCGCAGGTGCGCGGATTTCTCGGAATGCGTACGGGGGATGAGGTTCTGGACTCGACGCCTATCAGCAGCGCGTCGTTCGTGTAGTAGCCTCTCATCGACTTCTGGTTCACAATCGGGAACGCATCCTGAAGCCTCTCGGCGATGAAAGGAGGAAGCAGTTCGTGGAGCGGGGCCGGGACGACACCCGGCTTGTAGGAAGTCTCCGGAAGATCCCCGGACTCTTCACCCTCGCAGAAATCCACCATCCTCTGTGCCGGGGCGGCGAAAGGATTCTGCGAATCGGAATGCTCATGGGCATATTCCCACATCTTCCTTTCCACATCTTTCTGGAAATCAAGTCCCGCGAAAGCGCCCTTGTCCGCATATTCCTCGGGAATGTCCTCCGGGTTGATCTGCACCACCACGCCAGCGTTCGCGAACCTGCCGCTTCGGGCGGAGTTCGACATTCCGTTCATCACGATGGTCTCAGGCTCGGTCTCGGAAGGGACCAGAACACCGCCTGGGCACATGCAGAACGAGAACACGCCACGGTCGCCGACCTGCTCCGTGAATGAGTATTCCGCCGCTGGCATCCCCGGCTCCCACTGACCGTGGTAACGGATGTCGTTGATGAGAGCCTGTGGATGCTCCACGCGGACACCCATGGCGAAGCCTTTTGCCTCAAGGGTGAAGTCCTTCGCTGCAAGCATCTCGTAGATTTCACGGGCGGAATGGCCGGTGGCAAGGATGACCTTCCGGGCCGAATATTTACGCACGCTCGGCTTCCCGGCTTTTGTGGGATTCTCTGAATCAAGAGCCTTGACCTCGATTGTGCCGTCGCTCTTGCGGCTGATGTCCGTCACTTTCGTGCCAAAGTGATACTCCCCGCCCCTTGACAGGATGCACTGACGGATGTTCTCCACGACTTTCGGGAGACGGTCTGTGCCGATGTGCGGATGCGCGTCAACGAGAATCTGCGGGCTGGCTCCGAAGTTGACGAACTGGTGGAGCACCTCGCGGATGTCGCCCCTCTTCGAGGAGCGGGTGAAGAGTTTGCCGTCGGAGAACGTTCCGGCTCCGCCTTCGCCGTAGCAGAAGTTGGATTCGGGGTTCAGGATTCCCTCGCGGGTAAGTTTCGCCATGTCGTACTTGCGGTCGCGCACGTTCTTGCCTCTTTCAAGGATGACCGGCTTGAAGCCAAGGGTCAGGAGTTTGAGGGCGGCGAACAATCCGGCGGGGCCGGCGCCGATGACGATCACGGGTTCGGCAGCGGTAACGTCCTTATATTCAGGAATCTCGTAAGGGACATAAGATTCAAAGCGGTGGTTGTAGCCTTCTATGCGGTAGCGGTAAACCACATCATTGCGGGCGTCGATCGAGCGTCTGGCGACCACACAGGTCACATCGGCGTTAGGGAAGCTCGGCTGGTAGGACTTTGTCGGGTCAACCACATTGATGACCGCGTTGCCGCGGAGGTTCATCTCCCGCGCCGCGACAATCCTCACATCATCCGGCCTGAGGTCTCGGCCAACTCGGCCGGTCATTTCGAATTCTATCATATCCTTTTCCTAAAATCAGATTCTTCAACTTCAAATAAATTCATCAATATTCAAAACCAGCAGTTTCCTTCAACCCCCAGTCACTTCGTGACAGCCCTGAGGTGCACGGGGAATGTTTTGCTTCGCTCCAAATTCCGTGACTATTATAAGCACAAATGATTCATAATGGCTCACAGTGGGAATATGGTCATATATATTCATCATATATAATCAATAATCAGCGATGCGGGAGACGGGGGCGACATCGAGCGGGGTGCGCTCGCCGGCGAGATAGTGGAACCATCCGGCGATAGCTATCATGGCGGCGTTGTCAGTGGTGAACTTGAATTCGGGGAGGTAGGTGTTCCAGCCGCGTCTGCGACCCTCCTCCTCGATTCTGGAGCGCAGACCGCTGTTGGCTGAGACTCCGCCGCCGATGGTCACGTCCTTGATCCCGGTCTGCTTGGCGGCCTTGACCAGTTTGTCCATCAGGATGTCTATCAAAGTCTTCTGGAAACTGGCACAGATGTCCTCCTTGTTCTTTTCCATGAACTCCGGATCCTTGGCCATCTCGTCCCGCACAAAGTACAGCAGCGAGGTCTTGACTCCGCTGAAACTGTAGTCCAGCCCGGGAAGGTGCGGCTTGGCGAACTTGAAGCGGTCCGGATCACCGAGTTTGGCCAGCCTGTCGATCACCGGCCCTCCGGGATAGCCAAGACCCATCATCTTGGAGCATTTGTCGAACGCCTCGCCCACGGCGTCATCGATGGTCTGCCCGAGAATCTCGTAGTCCAACGGGCCGTTCACCTTGACAATCTGCGAGTTGCCGCCCGAAACCAGCAGACAGAGGTACGGGAAAGCCGGCTGGCGGTTCTCCTTCCCCTCCTGCTTCACGAAGTCAGCGAGAATATGCCCCTGAAGATGGTTGACCATGATTATGGGGATATTCAAGGCCACACCCAGCGCCTTTGCGAAAGATGTGCCCACAAGCAGCGAGCCCAGAAGCCCGGGGCCTCTTGTGAACGCTATCGCAGTGAGGTCGGAGGCCTTGATTCCGGCCTTGTCCAAGGCCTGACTTACGACAGGCACGATGTTCTGTTCGTGGGCTCTGGAGGCGAGTTCAGGAACGACTCCTCCATAATCCTTGTGGACCTGCTGGCCCGCTATCACGTTGGAGAGCAGGAATCCGTCCTTGATCACGGCGGCCGATGTGTCGTCGCAGCTCGATTCGATTCCAAGGATATAATCCGACATATTCTTCAAAGACATTTGTATCGAATCACAAAGATACAACTATTTTCGTCAATCCAACGGATATTTAGTATCTTTGTTCTTTAAGCCACGGACGCAGACCGCCATGGCCGAAGGTTGTTGAAAAAGGCGCTTAAGATATTCTGGGGTATCATAGTGGCGATTGCCTCGCTGCTGTTCGCCGGCTGGATTCTGTTGCAGACTCCGGCGGTTCAGACATTTGTGGGCAGAAAGGTCATCGGCATGCTGGACGGAGCGGTCAACGGGCGGATAGAATTCTCCAAAATCCACATAAAGCCGTTCACCGCCCTGGTACTCAAGGATGTGGCGCTCATCGACAACGAGCCGGCCACCGACAGGGACGGCGAGAAGGCCGACACCGTCGCCAGTGCAGAATCCATCGTGGTGACATTGTCTCTCAAGGGATTGCGGAATGACGGGACGATTCACGTCAAAAGGCTCAACGTCAGCGACGGATCATTCTCTCTCGTCAAGGACGGACGCGGAAGCAACATCAGCCGCTTCTTCAGAAAATCTGACGTGAAGAAAGAGAAAAAGCCGATGCAGCTGAACATCAACGTCGGCAGACTCAACCTGAAAAACTTCAGATTCAGACTCCTTAACCTGCTCAACGACAATCCATTACGCGAATACGGCATCGATTGGAAGAATCTGGATGTGACCGCGCATATTCTTCAGGCGCGCGACATCAGTTTCTTTGGCGGGAAGATCGAAGGCACGGTCGAGAACCTGAAGGCCGTCGAGCGAAGCGGCTACGAAATCCTGGCGATGTCCGGAAAAACCACCGTGGAGAAAGGCAGGACCTTCATCCGTGACCTGCACTTTCAGGACACGTGGTCAGACATCAGGATGACGGAATATTCAATGGAATATGACAACGCTCATTCATTCTCCCGCTATATGGAGGAGGTCAGGATGGCAGGAAGAGTATTCAGCGGCAGGGTTGATTTAAAGAGCATCTCCTATTTCGCGCCCTCACTGCGCAGGATGAACTCCATCATCAATGTCAAGGACGCTGATGTAAGCGGCCCTGTCTGCGACCTGATGATAAGCGGATTCGACTTCTCCGAGACATACAGCGGTGTTTCAGGAAGGATTGACGGCAGACTGTCCGGACTTCCCAAAGTCAAAGACATGCGGATGGATTTCAAGGTCGATGGCCTTGGATTCACGTCCGATGGCCTTGGAATGTTTATAAGGGGTTTCGCTCCGAACGCCGGAACTGACCTGTCCGGATTCGCCGCCGGAACACGGATGGTCTTCGACGGGAACGCCAACGGCACTCTTGACAAACTGAAAGTCAAAGGCAGGCTGACATCCTCTCTTGGTTCGCTCACGGCCGATGCGGACATCAGGAACCTGATAGACAGGAAAAAGACCATGGGATTCGGAGGAAACATCGCCACCTGCGACCTGAATGTCGGAAAACTGACAGGGGTGAGGCAGGTCGGCGAGGTCACGATGCGGAGCGCTCTGGACGTGTCCCTTGGAAAAGGTCAGACCAGCCTGAGGATTGATTCCCTGACTGTGGACAAGATGTCCGTCCTGGGATACGACTACTCGGGCATAGCTGCCGCGGGAACATATTCAGACAACGCCTTCGACGGGCGCATCGTGTGCAGCGACCCGAACCTGAACTTCCTCTTCCAAGGTCTGTTCACACTTTCGGACAAAACCCGCAACGGGCTGTACAAGTTCTATGCGTCGATCGGGTACGCCGACCTGCACGCGCTGAGGCTGGACAAGAGAGAGAACTCCAAGATTTCAGGAAGAATCAACGCCAACTACATGAACATCAGCCGCGGAGACCTGATCGGAGATCTGGACATCCTCGGACTGACCCTTGAGAACGACAACGGCTGGCACGAAATCGGAGACATCTGCGTCAAGTCACACTCCAACAACAACGTGAACAGGGTGAACCTCACATCCGGCTTCGCCAACGGCAGCTACATCGGCACAAAGCCATTAACCAGCCTGATAGGCGACCTTCAGGCCCTGACGGTGCAGAAGGAACTGCCGGCCCTGTACAAAGGGAGCATCTCCGAATGGAAGGGTGATGAGTACGACCTCGGTCTCGACATCGGTGACGCAAGGGACATCCTTTCGTTCGTCAAACCCGGGCTGTACGTGGCCCAAGGCACGAAAATACGTCTGAATGTCACCAAGGACGGAAATGTGACAGCCTCCGTCAAGTCCCCGAGAGTGGCGCTCGGGAAGAACTACCTGAAGGACATCGACCTCGCGTTTGACAACCGTGACAGCAGCCTTAACGCCATCGCCGGCTTCTCGGCCATCTCCATTGGGGGCTTCAGCCTTCTGAAAGACAACCTTATTCTCTACGCCAAAGACAACGGCTTCGGCGCGGGGTTCACGTACGACAACGGTACAGACCTCGCCAACAAAGGCGAGATCTACCTCTCCGGCAATCTCGACCGGGAGCACAACGGCGGCCTGACCATCCGCGGACGCACGCTTCCGTCTTACATCTGGTACGACGGCTCCGCATGGGACGTGAACGAGTCCGCCATCGACATCATCGGCAAAGACATTAAGGTTGACAATCTTGCGGCGAGATGCGCCGACCAGTCCGTCAGGGTCAACGGAGGATATTCATTCACAAAGAAAGACACGCTTTCTGTCAATCTCGTGAGATTCGACATTGGACTGCTGAACAAGTTCCTTGGCGACGGATTCGGGATTTCGGGGCTTGCCACCGGCCACGCCATAATATCTTCTCCGTGGGACGGCAACGCCGGCCTTATGATGAACCTCACTTCAGATTCCACGGCAGTGGCCGGACAACGGATGGGCACACTGCGGCTTGCCGGATCGCTGGACGACGGAAAGATGCGGTTCCTCGCCAAGAATGACATCGACGGGACCAAGACCTTGGACATCGCCGGGGACTATTTCCTCAAGGACCGCGGCCTCAACGCCTCCGCGACCCTCAACGGCCTGAATGCCGGTTACATAGCCCCTGTTCTCAAATCCGTTTTCAGCGAGATGGACGGTACGATAAGCGGCAAGGTGAAAGTGAACGGGAGCCTTGACAATCTCTCGGTTTCCAGCGAGGGCACAAGGTTCGACGATGTTCTTCTGAGGGTCGGCTTCACAAACGTGGCGTACTATGCCGACGGCCCGTTCTCCGTGACGGACAAGGGACTGTTCTTCGATGACGTCACGCTCAAAGACAGGTATGACGGCACGGGAAGGATTTCGGGCGGACTGCGTTTCGACAGGCTGAAGGATTTCCGGATGGACACGAAGATCACGATGAACAGGATGGAGGCCATCGACATGACCGAGTCCGACAACCAAGCCTTCTATGGTCATCTTTTCGCCAGCGGGGACGTTCTGGTCAAAGGGCCGTTCGAAGCCATCTTGCTGGACATCAATGCCAGGACTGACAAGGACGGACGCATACATATTCCTATAGACAAGGCCTCTAGTGACGGGAAGAATGACCTGCTGACGTTCAAGGAGAATTTCAAGGAGGTCTATATCGACCCGTATGACGTCATGATGAACAATCTGGTTGAGCGGAAAGGCAAAGGCAGCGATTTCGGGCTGAAGCTCAGGGTTGACGCCAACCAAGGCACAGAGGCTTATGTCGAGATTGACAGGTCGGCCGGCAATGTGCTCAACGGCCGCGGACAGGGCACCATTGACATAGAGGTCCGTCCGGGCAGGGATCTGTTCACCATCAACGGCGACTACACGCTCCTGTCAGGCAATTTCCATTTCAACGCCATGGACATAGCCAAAAGGGATTTCACCATCTCGGACGGCAGCTCGGTCAGGTTCAACGGGGACGTGATGGACAGCGACCTGAACATCAATGGAATATATTCGACAAAGGCATCGGTGGCGACTTTGATCGCCGACACGACGACTGTCGCCGCCCGGAGACTGGTGAACTGCGGAATCGGTGTCTCGGGAAAACTGCGCGAGCCGAAACTCTCGTTTTCGATTGACGTTCCGGATCTCGACCCGACCACAAAGTCAAGGGTCCAGAGCGCCTTGAACACTGATGACAAAGTCCAGCGCCAGTTCCTTTCCCTTCTGATTTCCGGCAGCTTCATGCCTGACGAGCAGTCCGGTGTCGTGAACAACAGCAACGTGCTCTATTCCAACGTCGCGGAAATCATGGCCGGGCAGCTGAACAACATTCTTCAGAAACTGGACATCCCGCTTGACCTTGGGCTGAACTACCAGTCCAGCGAGAGCGGCACAAACATATTCGATGTGGCCGTCTCGACACAGCTCTTCAACAACAGGGTGATAGTCAACGGCAACGTCGGGAACCGGGAATATAACAGCTCGTCCTCGTCCGGGGCGGATATGGTCGGCAATCTGGACATCGAAATCAAACTGGACAAGTCCGGGCAGCTGAGAATGAACCTTTTCTCCCACTCGGCGGACGACTACACCAACTATCTTGACAACACCCAGAGGAGCGGCATCGGCATCGCCTACCAAAAGGAGTTCAACACCTTCAAGGAGTTCATCCGCAACCTGTTCACCGGCAGAAAGAAACGGGAGCAGAGGGCCGCGGCCGAAACCGAAGGCAGGGAAATGAAGCGGATATCCATCTCGCGGGACGGCGTGAAAACCAAAGGCTCAACAAAGTAAACAATTAATATTCAAGAATATGATAACAAACATCGCATTAGTGGCACACGACTCCAGAAAGCAGGAGTTGTTGGATTGGGTCCGTTACAACGCCGGATCTCTCAAGCATTGCCATCTTTTCTGCACCGGCACGACCGGCCGTCTGGTCTCCGGGGCGTTGACGGAGAAGCTCGGTCCGGAGGCCCCGTCCGTGGTTTGTATGCTCAGCGGCCCGCTCGGAGGTGATTTCGAGATCGGCGGGATGATCGCCGAGGGCAAGATCGACATGCTGGTGTTCTTCTGCGACAACCTGATCATGCAGGGCCATCAGAACGATGTGATGGGTCTTACGCGCCTCGCTTCCCTGTACAACATCCCGTTCGCCACCAACCGCAGCACCGCCGACTTCATCATCTCCTCCCCTCTCTACACCAGCGAGAGCTACCGGCGCATAATCCCTAACTGCATCGACTCCTACAAGAACCGCAAGCTTTAGCCCCCGGCGCCCCTACCGCCCCACTCCCAGAGTGTCCGAGTCCGCCAGCACATCTTGACGGGATTTAGAAGCTGTTTTGATTTGTTTGAAATGTTCTTTGAGGTGAAAAAACTTCATCTTCTTCCCGCTTCTTCAGTCAGATAGCACCGCTATCCTCCTTGGAAGAAGCGGTCGAACCTGAAGTTTTTCACTCTCAAACCTTCAAACAAACAAATCAAAACAGCTTCTTATCTTTTGGGATAGAATGACAATATTCCGGAAAAATCACTATTTTTGAAGGGCGTGGAGTCGCCAGTGGGCTTACGGGGCCTACAGGGTGATTGGCACGCGGGTTAAAACGGACTTGCTATGGACACGATTCATCAGAGATTTCCCCAGTACGATGAGGGCGGACAGGCTCTCATCGACAAGGCTTACGCGATAGCGTCGGCGGCGCTGTCCGGAGAGACGCGCGGCGACGGGCATCCTTTCATCGAGCATCCGGTCAACGTGGCTCTGATCGCCGCGGACGAGATCGGACTGCCGGCGGATTGCGTTGCGGCGGTGTTCCTCCACGAGGCTACCCGCAAACATCCTGAGATTGATTTGCGGGCGGGGTGGCCGGTCCCTGAGCATGTCGAAGGGACAGCCCGACAAGTTCAGGGTACGAATCTGAAGGGCGGATTCCCTGAGGATGTCTATAAGATGGTGGAGGGGCTGAACAAGATAGCGACAATCAAGCCGAAGGACACACGTCTGGAGGCAGAAAGCTACAAGAAACTGATCGTGCAGTACTCGACCGACCCTCGCGTGACCGTGCTCAAGATCGCTGACCGGTTAGAGGTGATGAGGCATCTGGAGATGTTCCCGAAGGCCTCCAGAGAGAAGAAGATTCTGGAGACCCTGATGCTGTACATTCCTCTGGCACACCAGCTCGGGCTCTACAACGTCAAGAGCGAGATGGAGGACATCTACTTCCGCTTCGCCGAGCCGGAGCAGTACCGGGCAATCACCAACAAGCTGAAAGCCACGGAAAGAGACCGCATCAGGCTGACCGAAGAGTTCATCGAGCCGCTCAAGAAGACCCTTTCCGACGACGGAATCCACTACAAGCTGAAGATCCGGACCAAGACGGCATATTCAATCTGGCGGAAGATGTGCAAGCAGAAAGTGCCGTTCGAGGGGGTATATGATGTCTTCGCAATCCGCTTCATCATCGACTGCGAGCCTGACGCCAAGACTGAGAAAGACCTATGCTGGAAGGTGTATTCCTATGTGACAGAGGAATATGAGGCCGACACCAAACGTCTGCGCGACTGGGTGACGACCCCGAAGCCGAACGGCTACGAGTCCCTGCACATCACTGTCAAGAACAAGAGCGGAGCCTACATCGAGGTTCAAATCAGGACGAAGAGGATGGATGACGAGGCGGAGAACGGCCAGGCCTCCCACTGGTCCTACAAGGGCATCAAGCACGAGGCGCAGCTGGACAAATGGCTGACTTCCGTGCGCTATGCCCTAGAGCATCCGCACGATGGCAGTCCCGACGAACTTCCGCAGCCTCCGTCCAAGGAGATATTCGTGTTCACCCCTTCCGGAGAACTGAGGATTCTTCCTACGGGAGCCACCGTGCTTGACTTTGCCTTTAATATTCATTCAGGGCTTGGAGTGCGCTGCACCGGCGGCCGCATCAACGGCAAGGCAGTGTCAATCAGGGAAAGGCTCAAGACAGGAGATGTGGTGGACATCATGTCCGGGAAGAACCAGAAGCCGTCCTCCGACTGGCTGAACTACGTCGTCACCTCTAAGGCGCGCAACCGCATCAGGCAGGAGCTCAATGAGGAGGAATATAAGAAAGCGGCCCAGGGCAAGGAACTTCTGGGCAGGCGCCTCAAGAACTGGAAGCTGGAGCTTCCGGACGATGTTCTCGCCGAACTGCTCAAGAGGCTCAAGTACGCCACTCTAAACTCATTCTACGCGGCGGTCTTCGACGGAGAGGTGGATGTCAACGATGTCAAGAACTACATTCTTGACAGAGACCGTCTTGCGGCCGAGGCAATTGAGGCGGCAAGGGAGGCCGAGGCTGAAAGGATTGAGACAAGGGCTGCCGACTGGGGAAACAGACATACCTCGGACGACATTCTGGTGCTGAACGCCCGTGACCTCAAAGGTCTGGACTACAAGATGTCCAAGTGCTGTCATCCTGTGTTCGGGGATGATGTGTTCGGTTTCGTGACCAGGACCGAGGGCATCAAGATCCACCGGATTTCATGCCCGAACGCTGCGCGGCTGATCAGCACCTATCCTTACAGAATCCAGAAGGTTAAATGGGCCGACTCCCCAGCCGGCGGAAGTTTCCAGACCTCGCTGAAGATCATCGCCGACATTGAGTCTTCAGTCATCGGTCAGATCACGGAGATCGTGAACACTTTCAAGGCATCGCTCAGGACGTTCAATGTCAATGAGAACCGGCGGAGCGGAACATATGAAATCACTATGAGGATTTCCGTGCCGTCAAACATGGAGCTGGACAAGGTCATCTCCCAGATCAAGACACTCAAACAGGTCACTAAAGTTACCAGAGTGTAAGCCCGGCGTCTCCACGCTTCGACACGCTTCGACACGCTTCGACACGCTTCGACACGCTTCGACAAGCTCAGCGACCGATTGGTGACCGATTGGTGGTCGATTGGTGATTGATTGGTGATTGATTGGTTGGTTCGTCGAACCTATACTTCCGGTCTCTGAACCTGCGGTCGCTGAGCTTGTCGAAGCATCGAAGTGACCGTACAGATCAGTCTTTCCAGACCTTCAGGTATTCCTGCAACGCCCACATCTCGTCGCGGTAGCGGGCGGCCTCGGTGAAATCAAGGTCGGCGGCGGACTTTTCCATCCTCCGCCTGTCCTCGGCGATGGTCTTCTGAATCTGCTCCCGGCTCATCGACCGGATCACAGGGTCCTGAAGCACGGCGGCGAGGTCAGCCTTGACGAATCCGTCCACATAAGCCGTGTTTCCATCCCTCTTGGAGTCGTGCCCGAGGCCGACGGAAACGGTGCCGCGGCCAAGTTCGCTCGGGTTCGGAATATAGGTCGGATCGGAGACTGAATCCGCCGCGCTGACCCTGCCGCTCGGGCCGTTCTTGACCCGGGGATTGACAGCCTTCTCCTGATCGCCGTAAAGTTCCGACACGAGGATATTCCTTTTGACCTCAACCTGCTTAGGAGTGATGTGATGGAGTTTGTTATATTCAATCTGCTTCGTCCTGCGTCGGTTGGTCTCGCGGATGGTCTGCTCCATCGACTCGGTGACGGTGTCGGCGTACATTATCACAAGGCCGTTGACGTTTCTGGCCGCGCGTCCCGCCGTCTGGGTCAAAGCCCTTCCGGAACGCAGGAAGCCCTCCTTGTCGGCATCCAGAATCGCCACCAGCGAGACAGTAGGAATATCCAGTCCTTCGCGCAGGAGGTTGACTCCGACCAGCACGTCGAAAAGCCCGTTCTTGAAATCCTCGATGATCTCGACCCTTTCTCCGGTGTCCACATCGGAATGGATGTAGCGCACGCGGACATCGATTCTGTCCAGATAGTCGGTCAGTTCCTCGGCCATCCTCTTGGTCAGGGTCGTGACGAGAACCCTCTCGTCCTTCTCGGCCCTCTTCCGGATTTCCTCCACAAGGTCATCCACCTGATTCTTCGTAGGTCTGACCTCAATCGGCGGATCCAGAAGACCGGTCGGCCTCACTACCTGCTCCACCACAAGGCCGTCCGAACGTTCCAGCTCATAGTCAGACGGCGTGGCGCTGACATAGACCTTCTGGCCGGTTATGGAGTTGAACTCGTCGAATGTCAAAGGCCGGTTGTCGGATGCGGCCGGAAGGCGGAAGCCATACTCGATCAGGACTGACTTGCGGGCGTGGTCGCCGCCGTACATCGCCCTGATCTGCGGAATCGTGACGTGGCTCTCGTCGATGAATGTGACGAAATCCTTCGGGAAGTAGTCGATGAGGCAGAACGGCCTCTGGCCGGGCTGGCGGCCGTCCAGATAGCGGGAGTAGTTCTCGATGCCGGGACAGTAGCCCATCTCCTTGATCATCTCAAGGTCGTTCTCGACCCTCTGCTGCAACCTTTTGGCCTCCAAACCTTTGCCGATTTCATTGAAATAGTCGGTCTGTTTCTTGAGGTCGTCCTGGATCATGCTCACGGCCTTGATGCTGCGTTCCCTGGTGGTGACGAAGTTGGTGGCCGGGAAAATCGGGACCTCGTCCAGAGACTCGATGTGCGCTCCGGTCAGAGGGTCAATCAGGGAAAGAGAGTCCACCTCGTCGCCGAAAAACTCGATTCTGACGGCCTCGTCCGAACCTCCGAGGAAGACATCGACCGTGTCACCCCGGACTCTGAACGTGCCTCTCTTGAAGTCCACCTCCGTGCGGCTGTAATTGGCGTCCACCAGATGGTAAAGAAGCCGTGTGAGACTGCGCCGCTCCCCTCTCTTGACGACAACAGACTGTGCGTGAAAGTCTTCAGGATTCCCGATTCCATAAAGGCAGGACACGCTGGAGACCACTATCACGTCCCTGCGTCCCGACATCAGAGCCGATGCGGCGCTCAGGCGCAGTTTGTCGATCTGGTCGTTGATGCTGAGGTCTTTCTCGATGTAGGTGTCGGTGGTCGGAAGATAGGCCTCCGGCTGGTAGTAGTCGTAGTAGGAGACGAAATATTCAACGGCGTTGGACGGAAAGAAACTCTTGAACTCCCCGTAGAGCTGTGCCGCCAGCGTCTTGTTGTGGCTCAGGACCAGCGCCGGACGCTGAAGCCTCTCGATGACGTTAGCCATGGTGAATGTCTTCCCGGACCCTGTCACCCCCAGCAAAGTCACGTCCCCTACGCCATGATTCAGAGCCTCGCAAAGCCCTTCGATTGCCCCCGGCTGGTCCCCGGACGGCTCGTATGTCGATTCCAGACGAAATTTCATCGCTTACTTGTCACTCTTGCTCGCAGTTCACAAAAATAACAATATCTTTGCAGATAATAAACAAGAAACGAACATGAGACTGCCTGCTGAATGGGAGAAACAGAGCGGGGTGATGCTCACCTGGCCTGACGAGACCACACCTTGGTACGAACTGGAGAAGGTGCAGGAATGCTACGGACGGATCATCTCGGCGATCCTGCGTTTCGAGAAAGTGTTGCTGGTGACCGCAGATGTGGAAGCCGCCACAAAACGGCTGGCCGGACTGGGTGTGGACACCTCCGCGATCCTTTTCCACGAGTGTCCGGTCAACGACACCTGGGCGCGCGACCACGGCGGGATAGCGGTCTATGGCGACAACGGGGAGAAGTACCTCTACGACTTCGTCTTCAACGGATGGGGACTCAAGTTCGCGGCCAACCTCGACAACGGAATCACCAGGACAATATTCTTTGACAGGGCTTTCGCGGACGATGTGATGTGCGTGGACATGCGCCCGTTCGTCCTGGAGGGCGGCAGCATCGACACTGACGGGGCCGGGACCCTGATGGCCACCTCGGAATGCCTTTGCAGCGACAACAGGAATGAATATCTCACCCAGGAAGAGATTGAGGGCGAACTCAAGCAGGCGTTCGGACTCAAGCGTGTGCTCTGGGTGGACAGCGGCAGCCTCTCCGGCGACGACACCGACAGCCACATCGACATCCTCGCGCGCTTCTGCGGCCCGGAGACAATCGCCTACCTGAAAAGCGATGACCCGGATGACCCTGACCACGAGTCATTAATGAATATGGAAGCGCGGCTTCAGTCCTTCAGGACGCCGGACGGGAAGCCTTACAGACTCGTCCCGCTTCCGAAACCGGAGCAGATGTTCCTGGATGACTACCCTCTCCCGGCCTCCTACGCCAATTTCCTGATAATCAACGGAGCGGTTCTCGTGCCGGGCACAGGGTCGGAACTCGACGAGATTGTGCGCGAAAGGCTTCAGGAAGTGTTCCCTGACAGGGAAGTCATCCTGATTGACTGCCGGCCTCTCCTCTCCGGCCACGGCGGCCTCCACTGCGTCACGATGCAGTTCCCGGAAGGGTGGCTGGAATAAAGAAGCTGTTTTGAAATGATTCCTCTCTTTTATTACACGGCCTTTCCGGCCATTTTCATCTTCGTCATCAGTCACGTAGCCACTGCTACGCTCCCTCTTCCGAAGCCGAAACTGTCTCGAAAATTCCGCATGATAAAAAACGGGAATCATTTCAAAACAGCTTCTAAAAATAAGGCTGATGAGCCCTACGGTTACAGATGCCGGGAAACGGTTTCCGCGAAGTCCTGAACCTTGACGGAGTCCGGAGCGGCCTCGGAGAAGGTCTTGAGGCAGAGAGGGCAGGCGGTCACAATGGTCTGCGGCGTTCCGGCCAGAAGATTTGCGACCGAGGACTCGGTGATCTTGGCGCGGTCTCTGGCATCGAGCGTAAGGCTGCCGAGGCTGCCGCCGCAGCAGACGCTTTCGTCGCCTTCCTTGGCTGCTTTCACCAGGACGCCGACCTTGCCAAGAACCTCGCGAGGCTCTCTGTAAACTCCGCAGCCGCGGCCAAGCTCGCACGGGTCGTGATAGACCATACGCTCATCTCCGGCGGTCAGTTTCAGTTTCCCTTCATCGACAAGGCGTTTGATGAACTGGGTGTAATGAAGCACCTCAACGCCGTCGAGGGCATATTCATCCTTGAAAATCTTGTAACAGATCGGGCAGGAGAGGACAAGGGTGCGGCAGCCGGACGAAAGGATCATCCCGCGGTTGGCAGAGATGGTCTCACTGGCGGCTTTGGTCTTTCCGGCCAGCATCAGAGGGCGGCCGCAACATATTCCTCCGTCACGGTCGGCGAAGACATAATCCACTCCGGCTGACTTGAAGACTTTCTCCACGGACTTGATGATCCTTGGGGTGAGGTGGGTCATGCAGCCGGCGAAGTACATCACTTTGCGGTCTCCGGATGTTTTTTGAACATCAGGGGTCACTTCGACAGGCTCGGTGACCGAAGGGAATGACTCAGTGACAGAGGCTTGAGCGGTCGCCGAGCTTGTGGTTCGACAATGCTCACCAACCGTCGAAGCGACCGAACCAACAGAAGCGACTGAACCAACAGAAGCGACCGGTCCAATCGGGCAATCGGCCTTCAGGTACGAGTAGTCATACTCCAGCGAGTTGTTCACAGTGGCCCTCTGCGCGCGGCGGAGCGCCGGAGCGTCAACCCCCACAGGACAAAGCGCATGGCACTTGTCGCACATCAGGCACTTTTCGGCGATGTCATTGATTTTCTTCTCGTTATGCCGGCGCAGGAAGCGGATGAAATAGACAGATGAATATTTCAGATTCTTCTTCTGCACGTTCATCGGACAGGCGTCCAGACACAGTCCGCAGCTGGAGCAGGCGTAGATCTCCGCCTCGGCGACACCTTTGCGGGGATGCCGAGGCTGAATCCCGGCGTTGCGCAGCAGAATCCACAGGACCTCCGTCAGGATGTGCATGTAGCGGCTGAACGGCATCGCCGCGAAGAACAGACCCAGACATATTGAATATGCCCACCAGACAGGCATGAAGAACAGTTTGTCTCCGAACAGCCAGTGCCACAGATGGTTGACCGGAACTGTCAGGAAACTTCCGCCGCTGAGGTCAGCCGTGAAGCTCTCGGCCAGAAGCCTCAAAGGGAAAATCATCCAAAGACTGTACAACGCCACCCTGTCCGCCAAAGAAGGTTTCGTGGTGTGCCTCATGCCCAACACAATGGACCTGAACCTTTTGAACATGGCCATTCCCACTCCCGTCAGAACGTAGAGCAGGAAAAAGTCCATCAGGAAAAAGAAGAACGACCCTCTCAGCGTCACATGGCCGGGATTGATCCAGACAAAGAAACGGTAGAAAATCGGGTAGAAAAGCCCGCCTTCTGTCCAGGCCAGATGCTTCGGCACGAACAGAGCCACCTCGATGTGCCCGAGAACAATCAGCATGAACCATCCGAACGCGATGGAAGAATGCATGTAGCCCAGCAGAGGTTTGCGCTTCCAGATCTTAGTGTGGAAAAGGCAGTCGCAGAACAAGTCCCTGATGTTCCTGAGCGCCGTTTTCGGTGTTACCAGCGACTTCCAAAGCCGCCTTCTGTCCTCCGCCGGAATCTTGGCCAGAAGCCTTACAAGCCCCACGGTCAGCCAGACCAGCATGAAGCTGATGCCGACCACGAACGGAATCACGAAGTTGCTGTACCCCGAAGGAATCCTGTCGATGACCTCGGGGGCGGACTGAAGGGGCAATGAATATAATGGAGGAATCATTTCGTACCGTAGATTTTGGCGATGGACAGAATGAGATGGCGGGTGTTGATGCCGCGGGGGCAGACCATCGAGCACTTTCCGCAAAGCTGGCAGGACTTCAGGAAGCCGAGAGCCTTGTCAGGACGGGCGTTGTGAAGCTCCTCGATGGCGGAGCGCAGACTTGTCCGGACGAACTGCCCGGCTGTGCAGACGGCGGCGCAGCTTCCGCAGGCCATGCACTTGCGCACATCGGGCTCAAGAGCGGCCAGCTCTTCGAACTCTCCCCTGTCGAAAAGGTCAAGATTAATTCTGGAACTTGGAGCCAGACCGAAACCGAAATCTACCATCTCTCGCGAACCAAAGTCTTGTAATTCTTGACATCAGGGAATATGTCGGACAGGTACCTGTCAATCTCGACGACCGCCCCCCGGGCGTCGGCCAACGTCTCCGGCAAGGTCTTCGGGCCTGTGGCCGTCCCCGCCAGGAAGAGTCCCGGAAGCGGGCTGCGCTGCCCGGCAAGGATTCCGTCACGGACAGCGAAGAATCCGTCCTCTTCGACAGGCATCTGGAGCAGATCCCCCACCCTCCTTCCGGAAACCGAAGGCCTCATCCCGGCCATCAGCACGAGAAGGTCAAGGGTGACTTTCAGCGGCTTGGCGGCCACGGTGTCCTCCGCCTTGACGAGAAGGCTTCCGTCCACGTTCTCGGACACCTCGGCGACACGTCCCCGGATGAACCGCACCCCGTAGTCCTTCTGGGCACCAAGATAGAGATCCTCGTAGCGGCGGCCGAACATCCTCAGATCCATGTAGAAGCAATAGATCTGGGCGTCAGGGAAAGCCTGCTTCATCTCACAGGCCTGCTTGACGGCTGTGGCGCAGCAGACCTTCGAGCAGGACCTGCAGCCGGCCTTTTCGTCACGGGAACCCACACAATGCACGAAGCCGATCCTCTTCGGATTGTCGATCCGGACATCGGAGCCCGAACCGAACCACGCCTCAAGGTCGGCGTTTGTGATCACGCGGTCATAAATCCCGTAACCATATTCCTCCTTCTTTTCGGCTTTGAAAAGGTCGAAGCCGCTGGCCAGCAGCACTGCGTCTGACAAGACTGTGATTCCGTTCGAAAGGATCACGTTGTAAGACTTGTCCAGCCTGTTGATGGACTGCACCTCGGTGTCGGTGAAGCACTTGACCCCATCCATCTTTCCGAGCAGTCCGTCAAGGGCGGCGGAAGCCGACGCCCCGTCCGGGAACAGCCTGTCCCACGAGGCAAGATGGCCGCCAAGCGTCGTGGAGCGTTCTATCAGTATGACATTGTAGCCCAGCCTCTGGAGCCCGGAGGCCGCCTCAAGGCCCGCGGGGCCTCCGCCTATTATCAGTATATTATTCTTCATCGGTTCATCTATTTCGATTCACAACCAAAATATTCAAGTACGCAACACCTTTCATCGCCACAATGTGGCTTGGAAACATTCAAAAAACAACCTGCATCATTATTATCATGTTTCTTGAAATGGTTGTCATTCCGGAGTATTCATGAAACTATTTCAGACAGGCGCAAGGCTCCGGGCGGCCGATGTCCTTGCCGTTCTTGCCAAGGAACTTGCGGGCGGGGTCATATTCAATGCCCATCTTGTCCAGAAGCGGCTCGACGCTGACTTGGTGCGTCTGAAGCCCGAGGTCCCAAGGGTCGTAGCCCAGAACCAGCCCGGCCACTTCCTCGTAGGTGAAGACCGGGATTCCGTGTCCCTGCTCCCCATAGGTCTTGCCGGTTGACTCGGCGATCACATATTGCCATCTGTCAAGGAAATACGGGCAGCCCGGGCAGTTGGTTATGATCATGTCCGGATGGAACGGCTCCATGCTCTCGAACTTCTTGTGGGTGTTGGAGAGAGAGTAGCTTCTGTTGCCCTTTACCAGATACTGCCGGAATCCGAAGCCGCAGCAGTGCCGCCTCTCCGGGTAGTCCACGATCTCGCCGCCCCACGCCTCGACCATTCCGACGAGGACGTAAGGATATTCAGCGCCCCCGACCCCTTTTGAAGGGAACATCTTCGAATAGTGGCAGCCGATGTGCTCCACCACACGGAGCGGGCGGCCGGTGTGAATATTCACGAGCTTGTGTTTGGCCTGGGCCGCTATGAGGTTGCGGTACTTGTAGATCAGATCGCTGGCGTGCACGAGGAATTTCGGCTTGGCGAACTCCAGGCGGCAGGCTTTCCAGAGGTTCTCGCGCACCTTCGCCTCCAGTTCCGGGAACTCGCGCCAGGTCTCCATCGTCTCGCAGTAGAGGCCGAACGAGGTGATGCAGGAGCAGACGTAGTTCTCGTAGCCGTTCTTCGCCATCAGGGCGAACTGGCGCGCGATGATCGTCATCACCGTTTCCTGCGGAATGGTGTCCGAGTGGTAGGCGATGCCTCCGCAGGTGGTGTGATGCTCTGTCTCGAATATGTCCCTGCCAAGCTCCTGTCTTGTTATCCTCAGGAAGGTAGCCTCCGAAGCGGGGAAGAAGCTCTGCCTGATGCAGCTGCGGACGTAGAAATAATGGTCGTCCGGAATCTCTTTCTGGTAGTCTGACCAGATTTTCTGTTTGCCTTCGTAGATCATTGAGGGCTATTGATTTAAGTGTTTCGGATCGCTGTCCGTGTAGATTTTCGCGATGAACTCGTCCTCCGTGAGACCCATCTCCGCGGCCTTTCTCAAGCCGGCGGCCCGCACCTTCTCCATCCTTTCGGTCGCACCGGTCTCGTCGAAGATTCTCTTGAGCTGGTCGAGGTCTTCCTGAGGGATGCGCCGCATCGCTCCCGGCCCCTCGCCGTCCAGATTGGCCCCAAGCCTCTCGAACACATCGTCCAGATGCTTCTCCTCCCACTCCCAGACCTTTCCGGCCTCGGGATGTCCGGCGTAGTCGAAACGCCGCGGATAGACGCAGTAGCCGTAGTCCAGGACGTTGGAACACAGGTCTTTGGTAAGAAGGAACTGCTGGCGGCCTTTCTCCGACTCGATGAAATAGCCCAGTTCTATGGACAGGTTGCGCAGAGCCATCACAATCAGCCCCGGCGCGTTCTTCCGAGGGCATCTCGTCACGCAGCTCATGCACTCTCCGCAGTACCAGATCGTGTCGCTCTTGAGCAGCTTCTCGATCTCTTCCTCGTCCTTGCTCTGGACAATGTCCACAATCCTTCGAGGGTCATAGCGATAGAACTCCGCCGCCGGACAGATGGCCGTGCAGGTGCCGCAGTTGATGCATGCGTTAAGGCCTTCCTTCAGGCGGTAGTCCTTCATCAGGAGGTCATACAGTCGTCCCATCACCTTTCTTTTTAGTAGGATATTTCTTCGCCAAAGCCTCAAGGTCGGACTTCGGGTTCATGTTCTTTTCCATCCTCGCCAGCGTCTTGACGAAGGATTCCAGTTCCCCGCGAGGGATGTCCCCCGTTATCTTGGCTACCGCCTCAAGGGAAAGCGCCGTCACGGCATCCTTGATTCTCCGGGAATATGCCGTCACCTCGATGAGGTTCTGCCTCCTGTCCTTGGGGTTGCTGACCCTGCGGACAAGCTTCCTGTTCTCAAGCCCGTCGATCAGCTTGACGATGGAGTTCTTGTCCCTCATCGTGATGTCGGCGATCTGCTGCTGGGTCAGCACGCCCTCGTCCCAGAGCGTGTCCATCACCAGAAACTGCTCCGGCGTCAGGTTGAACCCTTCCCTCTGGAACACCTCCGACATGCACTGCTTCACACTGTTGTGAGCGATGTTCAGAAACATCAGTATCTGCTTTTCCAGTACCATATCTTATAGTAAGACCTTTTACTCTTTTGCAAAGGTAATACAAAAAGCCGATTTGGCAAGCATCCTCGGAAAAAAGGTCAGCTTACTTAGAAACTGTTTTGAAATAATTCCTCTCTTTTATTACACGGCCTTTCCGGCCATTTTCATCTTCGTCATCAG
>CAVERO010000016.1:0-25900 GCA_963617915.1 Candidatus Methanomethylophilaceae archaeon
ATCCGCAAAAATCCTTCACAAAACCTTACCAACTTATTTTTTCATCATCACATAATCATTAACCACTTCAGGCCTGCGGGCCAAGGCAAAGGCTGCAAGCCTGAAGTGCATATTATCAACTACTTATTCCTTTGTGCCGCATAGAAGTTCATCAGGCAGCCGTCGGCCAGAATCTCGCGCTCGTCGGCGGTGAGGTTCTGGAAGTAGAGGTGGATGTCCTTGACTCCCTCGGCGCCGATCACCTTGGCGTCAATCTCCTCCTTGCCCGAAAGGATGGCCTCGCGGATGCCGGGAACATAGACGAAGTCTCCGGAGACATATTCAAAAGGAGTGTCCTTTGAAATCGTGAAAGGAACGATGCCCCAGTTGATGCAGTTGCTGCGGTAGCGCTTGGTGGCATACTCGTAGCAGATGTTGGCGTCGCCGCCGAGCACCTTCTGGCAGGAAGCGGCCTGCTCGCGGGCGGAGCCGTCGCCCGGCTTGTTCGCGAACACGCATGAACCGAACGAGGTGTTCTCCGCCTTCGCGCCGACCTTGGCGAGAGCGTCGAGCACGTGCTGAGGAGTCTTGCCGCCGCGGCGCTGGAGGTCTTCGGACTGGATGCGCTTGCTCAATCCGACATATTCAGGGACACGCCTGGAGAGAGCGAACTCGGAGAGTTTCAACGGGTTGGAGCGGTAGCTGGAGGTCTCGCCCGAAGGGATCAGCTCGTCTGTCGTGGTGACAGGGTCGTGGATGACGGCTGCGAGTTCGAGGAGCATGTTCTCCTCCATCGGGTACATCTTAGGCCAGTCCTTGATGTTCGGCCCGTAACGGAGTTCGACCGAAGGGTCGGCCTTGCCGAAGCCGTAGTAGATGCGGCTCCTGTAGATGCGGTCGTCGAAGGAATATGGCTTGTGCGTGTCCTCATATTCAATGTCCGTGGCGGCAGTGATGACTCCGCCGTTGGCTGCCGTGGCGGCAATCGAGCGCGCGTCCATCAGGCAGACAAGGGAAATCTGTCCCTGTCCCGGCTTCGATCCTTCGCGGTTCGGGAAGTTGCGGGTGGTGTGACGGATGGAGAGTCCGTTGTTGGCCGGAACGTCACCGGCGCCGAAGCAAGGTCCGCAGAACGCAGGTTTGATCACTACGCCCGCCTCAAGCAGCTCCTCGGCAATATGATTGCGGGTCGTCGCAAGATAGACAGGGGTTGACTGAGGGTAGGCGGACATCGTGAAGTAGTCGTTGCCGATGGTCTTGCCCTTCATGATCGCGGCGGCCTCGCTGAGGTTGTCGTAGGTGCCTCCGGAGCAGCCGGCGATGATGGCCTGGTCGGCGAAAGCCTTGCCGTTCCTGACCTTGCTCTCAAGGTCGATGGTGATCTTGTCACCGAACCGCTTCTTGGCGTCATCCTCGACTTTCTTCAGGATTCCCTCAGGGTCGGCCTGGAACTCGTGGATCGTGTAGGCGTTGGAAGGATGGAACGGAAGGGCAATCATGGACTCCTGCTTTGATAGGTCGATGCGGATCATCGCATCGTAGTAGGCGATCTCGCCCGGCTGGAGCTCCTTGTAAGCCTCCGGACGCTCGTGCATCCTGTAATATTCCTCAACCTTTTCGTCCGTCACCCAGATCGAGCTCAGGCAGGTGGTCTCCGTGGTCATCACGTCGATTCCGTTGCGGAAGTCAGTAGGAAGGGAAGCCACGCCAGGGCCGACGAACTCAAGCACCTTGTTCTTCACGAAACCGTTCTCGAACACTGCCTTGACAAGGGAGATGGCCACATCGTGAGGGCCGACACCCTTCTTTGGCTTGCCTTCGAGCCAAACGAGCACAACCTCAGGGGCGTTGATGTCCCAAGTGTTGTGGAGAAGCTGCTTCACCAGCTCGCCGCCGCCTTCGCCGACACCCATGCAGCCGAGTGAGCCGTAACGGGTGTGGCTGTCCGAACCGAGAATCATGCGGCCGCAGCCGGCGAGAGCCTCGCGGACATACTGATGGATGACAGCCTGGTTGGCGGGAACGTAGATTCCGCCGTACTTCTTGGCGGCGGAGAGTCCGAAGATATGGTCATCCTCGTTGATGGTGCCGCCCACAGCGCACAGAGAGTTGTGGCAGTTGGTCATCGCGTAAGGAATAGGGAACTTGTCGAGTCCGCTGGCGCGGGCTGTCTGGATAATTCCGACGTAGGTGATGTCGTGTGAAGCCATCGCATCGAACCTGATGCGCATCTTTCCTCCCTTGCTTCCGTCCACGTCATGGGCGCGGAGGATTCTGTAGGCGATAGTGTTCTCGCGTGCCTCATCGGCAGATGGCATTCCCGCGGCTTCAGCCACGAGTGTCTTGCCATTTTTCAGGTAAACGCCATTTGGAATCAATTCAACCATAATAAAATCTAGTTTTGTGTTAAATTATGAATGTGTTTATAATATACTGTCTGTGAATATCGTGAGTGAAAGCATGTCGGCGCTTCCGCCGGGCGAGATGCCCTCACTGATGAAATCCCGGTTCAAGGATGACAGACCGCTCTCGCTGAAGCCCTCCAGAAGCCTTGCGGCCTCGGTCTTGGCGCGGGCGAGTCCCTCGGCTCCCCTCCTGTGGAGGATGTTGGTGTCGTCAAGGGTGGACATTATCCGGAGCAGGGTCTTGTGGCAGCGGTAAGGGTCGTTTTTCAGACTCCGGTAGTACGGAAGCCAGTCGGTGAACAGTTCCGGATAGGCACGGCGGGCGTTCTCAAGCGCCCCGCCGACCTTGAAACTTTTCTTGGCCTCAGCTCCGTGCGTACCGTTGGCGACAGGAATCTCCGCCGCGGCGCGGGACACGAGCTCTTTGAATGAATATTCCCGAACAGTCCCCTCGGCGCAAGCCAGACGGGAAGCGACGGCCACAGAAAGACCGATGCAGAAAAGGGCTCCCTTGTGGGTGTTCACTCCGCCTGTGGCTTTCAGCATGGCTTTCTCGGCCTCAATGCCGATCTTCTTTATCATTACGGGGTCAATGCCGTCAGCCGACTCCACGGCGAGCCTTGTCAGATAAGGTCTTAACGCTGAGATGCTTTGGGACATCAGCGCATAGTCCATGTCTTTGTGCGCGCCGTTGTCCCGTTTGTCCACAAGACCCGGTTTCGGGGTCGTGTCGAGTTCCATCCTCAACGCACGCTCCGCAAGGTCGGACACGAGATAAGGGACGGTGGATTCAGGAATATATTCCATCGCCTTTTTGAGGTTGCCTTCGTCAAGAGCGCGCCTTAAAGCCGTGGCGCTGATTGGTTCGCCGCCCAGCTCCAGTCGTGGAACCTCTACAAAGTCGATTGGCCGCAGTGGTTCGACAGGCTCACCAACCGGGCCCTGAGCTTGTCGAAGGGTCGTCGCTTCGACAGGCTCAGCGACTACGGATGTATGTTCAGGATCCGAGACCTTTCGGTCGCCGAGCCTGTCAAAGTGACCACTCTTCGTAGCTACCGAGGTTCCCGGCAGAATCTCCGCCATCAGTTCGTTGTAGCGGCGGGTCAGCGCATCATCCGGCTCGCTGCCGGCGAAACGCACCGCGACACCGAGAGGTCTGGCGATATGGTTCGCGAACAGATCCAGGTCAAGGGTAATCTGCGTGTCCGTCGCATCATCCAGTTTCTTCAGGAAATATGTCGGGAAAGTCGCAGCGGAGACGGCGTAGTCGCTGCCCTCGCAGACGGTCACGTTGTCAAGTCCGGCGCAACCTGCCTCGATCATGGCCTTCCTCTCGGCATACGGGAAACGCGAACGGTCTTCCTTGACGACAATCACATAAAGGTTGTCCACCCGTAAGGCGGCCTGCTCAATCAACCGGCGATGCCCTTTCGTGAAAGGATTGGCGTTCATCACTATGGCGCCGTTCCTTCCCGGACGGGCAAGCGAAGCCAAGTACTTCTCGTACTCCGGAAGCCCTCCCCTGCCGTTCTCCATCAGAACTGCCTTCGGCGCCGATGCAAGCAACGTGAACCCGAGACTTTTGAATATCCCGACGTTTTCCGGCTTGGTGAAAGCCTTGACGCTCTCCCGGCCATCCTCACGGGCAAGGCCGATCAGCCGCGACACAAGAATATTCATTAGTCCTTCGCTACGAGCGGATTCGGACACAGCCACGCACTTGATGACATTGCCGTCTAGCCCGCCTCCGGCAAGGATTTCGTCTCCGTCCTCGTCACGTGTGATGGCCACAAAGCGGTCCATTGGGGCGAGCCTCAGTCCGTTGGCGGAAAGGAAAGCCTCGACCCGTCTCCGGACAGAGTTCAGCGACAGAGGGACCTCGCTTATGTAGTGACGGTCATCGCACATAGGCCTCGATCATTTCGTCAATCTTCGCCGTCAGCTCTGCCACTGAGTGAGTGCGGTTGCGCATGCACCAGCGCGCCTCGTTGCCGCAGACAAGACATTTCCTCGGACTCTGGCCGATGGATTCTCTGGAAACCGGAACTCCGTCAGCATCAATCACATCCAAATCGAAAAGACGTCCCAGAGGGTGTGTGTCCTCAATGCGGCACGCCTCCCGTTTGGCCTCCCCGTTGGAAAGCGGGGTGACAAGGTAGCCCTCGTAGCCGGTCGGAAAGTCACGGAGCTCAAGCCTGAGCATCGAGCCTCCGAAAGCCGAGACCAGGGCAGTGACAGCGGCCTGGGCCACCACAAGGGATTGCAGATTACGCTTGACCTTGCCGGGCATGATGACAGTAAGGCAGACCAGAGTCTTTCCAGGATGGCTTTTCAGCAGTTCCTTCTGGAAAGAAGCACGTTCCTCACGACTTGCCAGCAGTTGGTCAAGCGTAATCTCCATAAAACAAGAATCTATCGTGAAAGCTAGTCCTTGATGTTCATTATGACATCCATCACGGAACCGTCGCGGTTCATCACCACGCCCACAACCTTGTCTCCGAACGGAAGCGGGTCAGGAACGCCGATGTGCTTAAGGGCCAGTTCCTTGAGGTCGTGGATGTCCACAATCTTCAGTCCGGCCTCCCTCAGGCGTTCAGCAATCTCAGGACGGCGCGGATTGACCGCGACACCATATTCAGTGACGACCACATCGACTGTCGAGCCTGGGGTGATGAGGGTTGTCACCTCGTCCACCACGCAAGGGATGCGTCCGCGCATCAGAGGGCAGACGATGATCGAGAGAGCCGAATCGGCGGCAGTGTCAGGATGTCCTCCGACAGCTCCTCTGATGACTCCGTCGCTGCCCACAAGCACGTTGACATTGAAGTTCACATCCACCTCAAGGGCCGAGAGGATGACTATGTCGAGGTAGTGCACGGCTGATCCGGGTTCGTCCGCACTGGCATATTCATTGGCGGAAACTCCCTTGTGGAACGGGTCGTTCTTGATGGATTCGGCGGCGACGCGGTCAAACGACTGGACATCGATGAGCCTCCCTATAAGGCCTTCCTCGTGCATCTTGACCATGTGGGCGGTGATTCCGCCAAGCGCGAAGCTGGAGTGGATGCCCCTGTTGATCATTTCTTCACGAATATATTTGACTGCGGCGAGAGATGCTCCGCCGGACCCGGTCTGGATCGAGAATCCTTCCTTGAAGTAGCCGCTGTTGACTATCACCTTGGCGGCGGTCATGGCAAGCAGTATGTCGCGCGGGTTCTTGGTGTCGCGGATGGCCCCGGAGGAAATCTTCGAAGAGTCTCCGACAGAGTCCACGAGGACAACGTAGTCCACATCGTGCTCGGAGATGGAGTTCGGAGTGTTCGGGTAATCCACGAGGTCATCGGTGACAATCACTACCTTGTCGGCGTACTGGGCGTCCGGCTTGGCGTAACCAAGGGACCCGCAGATGGACTTGGCGTGCTCGGAGCGGGAGTAGCCGCTGGCGTTGCCCGCAGGGTCGCTGGAAGACGCTCCCAGGAAGGCGACATCGATGTGCAGGTCACCGTTGGCGATGGCGCTTCCGCGTCCACCGTGGCTGCGGAACACGACAGGCTCCTTCATCAGGCCGTGGGAGATTTCCTTGGCAAGCTCGCCGCGGAGACCGGATGTGGAGATCTTGGTGATCACTCCGTTCTTGATGTGGTCGATAAGCGGTGCGTGCACGTCAGAGAGACTGGACGCGGCTAGGTGGAGATTCTTGAATCCCATCTCGGCCAGTTTGCCCACGACCATGTTCACAACCTTGTCACCGCCCCTGAAATGGTGGTGGAAGGAGATTGTCATTCCGTCCTTGAGGCCGCTGAGCCTGATGGCTTCCTCCAGCGTGACCACCTTGGACTGGACTTTCTGGAGATCTTTGCGGAACGTGGTGTTCTTCGGGGTCTCTCCCGAGTACACTTTCTTGCCCATAGCGGCCGCCTGAGCGTTGACAAGAGCCGCCCTTTCCTTTATGTTACTCATAAACTTCCTCCTTTGTTAATATACCCGAAGCTATCGCAAGGTCGATGGTGCGCTGCGCCCTGATGACTACAGGACGGTCAACCATCTTGCCGTTCACGGCGATGACGCCCGATCCGCGTTTCTCGGCCTCCTTGATGGCGGCGAGTATCTTCTTGGCCTTTTCGATGGCCTTCTCGGTCGGTGCGAACACCTCGTTAACGATCTGGATCTGACGAGGGTTGATGATGGACTTGCCGTCGAATCCGAGGGTCTTGATCAGCTCGACCTCCTTGCGGAAAGTCTCCATGTCGTCGAGGTTTGAATATACCGTGTCGAGCGCGTCGATTCCGGCCGCTCTTGCGGCCACGACGATGGTCTCGCGGGCGTAAAGGAGCTCGGCTCCTCCCGGGGTGCGCTGGGTCTTGAGGTTGGCGCAATAGTCCTCGGCCCCGAGGGCTATGCCCATCATCCTCTTGGAGGCCTTGGCGATGGCGAAGGCGTTGCAGATACCCTCCGCGCTTTCTATCGCGGCCATCATCCTGGTCCTGCCGAGACATCCTATCTCCTTCTCGACCTTCTCGATCTCGGCCTCAAGCTCGCGGACCTCGTCAGCGGTCTCGGTCTTCGGCATACGGATGACCTGCACGCCGGCCTTCACGACAGCCTCCACGTCCTTGTGGCCGTAAGGAGTGCTGAGCGGATTGATGCGGACGACCATTTCGGTGTCGCCGTAGTCAATGGATTTCAGAGCGTTATAGACAAGCAGACGGGCTGCGTCCTTCTCGGCCATCGTCACGGAGTCCTCCAAATCAAGCATGATCGAGTCCGGTCCGTAGATGAAGGCGTCCTGCATCATTCCGGGATTGTTGCCCGGAACGAACATCATTGTTCTTCTTAATCTTTCCATAATCGTAACTGATTAAGCCCAGACATCCTTACCTGTCGCGCGCACGGCGGCTGCCGTCACCCTGGCGCGGATCGTGCAGTCGCGGGCTCCCTTGTCAACCGCTTTGATGTCAGCGTCCTCAAGACCGAATTCGGTGAGTGTCTCCTCGATGACCCGACGGATCTGTCTGCCGAACTGTGCGGCCACAGTACTGTCGAGGTCAATGTGCAGACCTTTAGTCTCCGCCGGGGCGATCTGGATCATGATGTCACCCGATTCCAGCGTTCCGGCCACAGCATTCTTTACTTCCATAGCAAATTTGCGATAAAAAAGTCATTATTGTCCCTGAATATCAGGGAAGTGTTAATAATTACGTTTCAATCTTAAACAAAACCAACCCTTGGCGGCTTCAATTATTCAGGATATTCAGAATATTCCGAAAAATCTATAACCTCGCTTCCGAGCCGGGCATTGCACCGCCAAAGGTATGACACTTTTTTCAGTTGACCAAATTTCCGCTGTAATATTTTAAATAATTATGCATTCTCTGCAATTGTACGCCGTATGCAGCCGGAAAACAGCTTCTTAGTGATGATGAAAAAGTAAGGCGGTATAGTTTTTATTTAGGAATCACTTACTTCAGGAACACGAAGAAGACGGCGAGGACGAGGCAGAGGAAGGCGGCGATGTGGTTCCAGTGGAGGGTCTCGCCCTTGAACAGAAAGGTGACGATGAGGGTGAACACTATCAGGGAGACGACTTCCTGAATGACTTTCAGCTGCAGAATGCTGAAAGGTCCGCCGTTGCCGGAGAACCCGAGACGGTTGGCCGGAACCTGGGCGCAATATTCAAAAAGGGCCACGCCCCATGAGAAAAGAATCACAAGAATTAGGGGCCAGCCGGTGGAGACCTTCATTTCCTGAAGCTTCAGATGGCCGTACCATGCGAATGTCATGAATATGTTGGAAAGAACCAACAGAAGAACCGTTCCTAACGCTTTCATCGTATGCCTGCATCAAAATCGGGTGCAAAGGTAGCAATATTCTTTGGCACTACACCACTCCGATGGCTGAGATTTAGAAGCAGTTTTGGAATGATTCCAAAACTGCTTCTTATACCAAAAAAGGCCGGCGGAGAAATGGCTCCGCCGGCCTTTTGATGTATTCCTCAAATCATTATCTGATCATGTTCTTTGGATCAAGCGCCCTGTCCAGTTCCTCCTTGGTGAGGAGGTTCTTCTCAAGGACGATGTCATAGACCGAACGGTTGGTCTCAAGGGCTTCCTTGGCGACCTTGGTGCTGGCCTTGTAGCCGATGATAGGGTTGAGGGCGGTCACGATGCCGATGCTGTTCTTTACCATCTCATAGCAGCGGTCTTTGTTGACGGTGATGCCTTCCACGCATTTTGTGCGCAAGGTGTCCATCGCATTCGTCAGCCAGGTAACGCTCTCCATGATGGACTCGGCGATGACCGGCTCCATGACGTTCAGCTGAAGCTGTCCGGCCTCGGCGGCGAACGAGACGGTCGTGTCGTTGCCTATCACCTTGAAGCAGACCTGATTGGTAACCTCAGGGATGACAGGGTTGACTTTGCCCGGCATGATTGAAGAGCCCGGAGCCATAGGAGGAAGGTTGATCTCCTTCAGGCCGCAACGCGGGCCGGAGGTCAGGAGCCTGAGGTCGTTGCAGATCTTGGAAAGCTTGACTGCCAACCGCTTGAGGGCACCGGAATAGCTGACGTACGCACCCGTGTCCGGGGTAGCCTCCACGAGGTCAGGGGCGGCGATGAAGCGCTCGCCCGTGAGTTCGGTCATCTTCTTGGCGCAAAGTTCGGCGAAACCGGGCTTTGCGTTGAGACCTGTACCGATGGCGGTTCCGCCCATGTTGATCTCGTAGAGCAGGTTCACGTTCCGCTCAAGGTTCAAAATCTCTTCCTCAAGGTTGGTGGCATAGGCGTGGAACTCCTGGCCGGATGTCATAGGGACGGCGTCCTGAAGCTGCGTGCGTCCCATCTTGATGACGTTCTTGAACTCCTCGCCTTTTGCCTTGAACGCCTCGATGAGTTCCCGAAGGCTCTTTTCCAGTTTCCTGTTCATCCTGATGAAGGCGTAACGGAACGCTGAAGGATAGGCGTCATTGGTGGACTGGGCGCAGTTCACGTGGTCGTTCGGGGAGCAGAACTGGTACTCGCCCTTGTTGTGTCCCATGATTTCGAGGGCTCTGTTGGCGATGACCTCGTTGGCGTTCATGTTCACTGAAGTCCCGGCTCCTCCCTGCATCATATCGACCGGGAACTGGTCGTGGAGCTTTCCGTCGATGATCTCGCGGCAAGCAGCCACGATGGCGTCGGCGATGTGCGGCTCAAGAGCTCCGAGTTCCTTGTTCGTCTGGGCTGCGGCAAGCTTGATGCAGGCCATAGCGACGACGTACTCTGGGTAGTCGCGCATTCTGGTGTTGGAAATCTTATAATTGTTGAGAGCCCTTTGTGTCTGAACACCGTAGTAGGCCTCAGCCGGAACCTTAAGTTCCCCAAGAAGATCGGATTCAATCCGGAATTTATCTTCGCTCATAACAAATTAATATTATCGGTTTATAAATTGTTTTACTATCCGTCCGACAAAGGTAAGTCCAAAAAAGATTATAAGCAAAAATGCCGCAAGAAATTTCAAATTATTATCCCGGTGCCCCTCAAGGACCGTCATCGGCAGAGACCGAGGGTTGAAAAAACGCGCCGTCCCTTCCGGGCCGGCGCGTTCGCATATTCATAAATCAAAGATTATCTCTTAGAAGTCTTTGACGTCTTGGTGTCAGCATTCTTGGCCGCAAGGCGCTTCTGGTTCCAGATGGTCGCATCGTACATCACAGGTGTACCGATGAAGATGGAAGCGTAGGTACCGATGCAGATACCAAGGATAAGGGCTACCGAAAGACCTCTGATGGACTCTCCGCCGAAGATCGCGATGGCAAGCATGGTGACGAGGGTCGAAGCGGAGGTGTTGATGGTACGGGTCAAGGTCGCGTTGACAGCCAGATTGGCGTTAGTCTTGACATCCATGTTCGGATGCAGCGTCCTGTACTCGCGGATTCGGTCGAAGATGACCACGTTGTCGTTGATGGCGTAACCGATGATGGTCAGGATGGCCGCGATGAACGTCTGGTCAACGTCAAGGTTGAACGGAAGGATGCCCGAGAACAGGGAGAAGAAGCCGATCACGATGATGGCCGTGTGGGCAAGTGAAACCACACCGCCAAGACCCCACGTCCAGCCTTTGAACCGGAATGCGATGTAGGCGAAGATGACGAGCAGGGAGAGGATGACGGCGACAATGGCGTCTCTCTTCATGTCGTTGGCGATCGTCGGGCCGACCTTGTCGGACGAGATGATACCGTTAGGATTCTCGACGGTTGACTTGAACTCGTCGATTGTGATGTCCTTCTCGGCGAAGAACGGCTTCAAGGCGTGGTAGAGTTTGGCCTCGACCTCCGCGTCAACCTCGGTTGACTCCTGCTCGTTCTTGTACTGGGTAGTGATCTTCATCTGGCTCTCTCCACCGAACTGCTTGACCTCGACCGCTCCGTCAAACTCGACAGACGCGGCCTCACGGATCTGCTCGGCTGTGACAGGCTGGTCGAAACGGACCACATAGGTACGTCCGCCGGTGAAGTCAACACCGTAGGTGAAGCCCTTGGTGAAAATCGAGACAACCGAGATGACAATCAACGCGCAGGAAATGGAGTAAGACCACTTGCGGAGATTGATGAAGTCAACATGGGTGTTCTTGAGGAAGTTCTTGGTGAGGTCGTTCTCAAAGGTGATCTTCTTGCCCTTCTCGATGCGGTCGTCAAAGATGAGCCTGGTGATGAAGATGGAGGTGAGGACAGAAGTGATGATACCGATGATCAAAGTGGTCGCGAAGCCCTGCACCGGACCCGAACCGAAGAAGAAGAGGACGATACCCGTAAGGAGGGTGGTCACCTGACCGTCGATGATGGCGGAGTAGGCGTTGCTGTAGCCGTCGGCCACAGCCTTGCTCAAGCCCTTGCCCGCGGCCAGCTCTTCCTTGATGCGCTCGTAGATGATCACGTTGGCGTCAACGGCCATACCCATTGTCAGGACGAGACCGGCGATACCCGGGAGTGTCAGAACGGCTCCGAACGAAACGAGAACTCCGAAGAGGAGAAGCACGTTGCAGAGAAGCGCGAAGTCGGCGGCCACACCGGCACCCTGATAGAAGAAGATCATGTAAACGAGAACCAGAAGGAACGCGATGGCGAACGAGATCATACCGGCGTTGATTGACTTGGCTCCGAGTGAAGGTCCCACAACCTGCTCCTGGATGATGGTGGCAGGGGCAGGAAGCTTACCTGACTTGAGGACGTTCACAAGGTCGGTGGCCTCGTCCGGTGTGAAGTGGCCGGTGATCGAGGAGCTTCCTCCCGTGATGGCGTTCTGAACGTTAGGGTATGAATATACCATGTCGTCAAGGACGATGGCTATCTGCTTTCCGACATTGTCGCTGGTCATGCGGGCCCAGACATTGGCGCCTTCGGCGTTCATCGTCATCGAGACTGAAGGCTCACCGTTTGAACCGTGGTCGTAAACCACACGGGCGTCGGTTATCACACCTCCGTCAAGTTTCGCCCTGCCGTCCCTTGAGGTGGCCTTGATGGCGACGAGTTCGAAGATGTTGTCTCCCTGAACATATTCGGAAGGCTTTACAGACCACATCGGCTTGAATTCCGCAGGGAAGATTTCGGCAATCTGAGGCATCGAAAGATACCTGTTGACCTTTGCGGTGTCAATCGCGGCGGCGAACCCGATGCAGGCGTTGTTGGCGCCGGACGGGCTGAGCACGGCGAAGAGAGGATTGGCTTTCCTGTAAGCGTCAAGCTCGGCGGAATTCCCCTGATTCTTGGCGATTTCCGAATTGAGAAGAGAGTCAACCCCGTCCTTGGCCGCATCCGCCTTGGCCGCATCCGCCTCGGCGGCCTCCGCCACAGCGACGGAGTCAGACTCGTCGGCGAGAATCTCGGCCAGTTTCGTATTGGCTTCGTTGAGATACGCGGAAAGTTCCTGAGCGGTGTAGGTCTCCCAGAATTCAAGGGAGGCGGTGCCCTGAAGAAGCTTTCTCACACGTTCAGGCTCCTTCACTCCCGGGAGCTCCACGAGAATACGCCCGCTGTTGCCAAGTTTCTGGATGGACGGCTGCGTGACGCCGAAACGGTCGATACGGCTTCTGAGCACATTGAACGAGTTCGCCACGGCGCTCTCGGCCTCGCTGCGGATGACGCTGATGACATCGGCGTCGGAGGATGCCGGGGTGATCTTGTCCTTCATCTCGTAGGTTCCGAAAATCTGGGCGAGCGGCTGTCCGTTGCTCACTTCCTTCCATGCGGCGGCGAAAAGGGTGATGTAATCCTCTCTTGAATTGACACTACGCTCCTTGGCGAGGGCGAGAGCCTTCTGGAACGCCGGATCCATGTTGTTGCCGGATATGGCCTTCACAAGATCCTGAAGCTGCACCTGCAGCATGACGTTCATACCTCCCTTGAGGTCCAGACCGAGGTTGATTTCCTTGGCCTTGCACTCCTTGTAGGTGTTCCAGAGGAAAACCTTCTTCGAAGAGATGGAATCAATGAATACCCTGTTCTGTTCTTTCCTGATAGAATCCAGATAGTAGGCCTGGTCATTTTCAGGAACCTGAGCGAAAGACGCCGAATTGCGCGCCGCCTGGGCCGCTTTCTCGGCGAATTTCTCCGCTTTCTTTTCCTGGATGGAAGTCACCGCTGTGAAGGAAAGCTGCCAGATGGAAGCAATCGCAAGCAGAATGGCGACAAGCCTTATCCAACCTTTACTTTGCATAATTTTTACCTTATTTTATTGTTTCAATTTTTTCGCATAAAAATAGGGGTACAAATTTAGCATTTTTTTCTTAGAAAGAAATTATCTGCCAAGTATTTCTTATTTTTGCAGACGCATTCACCAAGATTTTTCAGAATGAGGAACAAAATATTCATCGGCATATTCACCCTGCTCGCGCAGATCGCTTTCGGAAGCGGCTCTTACGCGCAGGTCTCCCCCACCCGCCTTCTGATGAAAGCTGATTCATCCAGAATGGCATACAACTTCCCGGAGGCCGTCATCTATTGCGAGGCCGCCGTCGAGGCGCTGGACTCGACAGCCTCGGCAAAAGCGGAAGAGAAGCTGCTCCTTGCGCGCAATGGTCTGAATATGATGGGGTTCTGTAGCCAGCCTGTCGTTGTGGCAAGGCAAACTTTCCCGCTTCAGGACTTCCTGCTGTTCTACCCTCTTCAAGATTTCAGCTGGAGGAAAAACCCGAACCAGCTCGACTCGCTCGGAGGCGACGGCCTGGCACGCGCGATTTATGTTCCGGATGGGGCCGGGGACATTTACTACTCCGCCAAGGACGAGGAGGGCATCAGGAATATCTACTGCACGCATCTGTCTGATTCTCTGTGGTCTGTGCCCGCCCTTATCAACGAACGGATGACCAGTTCCTCGGATGAGATCTACCCTATGCTCTCTCCGGACGGACAATCCCTGTACTTCGCATCCAAAGGCCTGTATGGGATGGGCGGCTACGACCTCTACGTCTCACAGTGGAACAAAGAGACCGGCGACTGGGATGTGCCTGTGAATATGGGATTCCCGTACTCGTCGCCTTACGACGACTTCCTCTTTGTGAACACCGCCGACGGGAAATATTCCATCTTCGCCTCAAACCGCGGGTGCGCCCGCGACAGTGTCACAATCTATGTCCTTGAATATGACGGAATGCCTGTCCGGAAGGCGGTCACGGAGGTGGACGAGTTGAGAGAGCTTGCGGATCTCCGGCCTGTCGGGAACCCGTCCAGAATGGACAACTCCTCCGTCGCCGGGAACGGGCAGACAGACGAGGGCACCAAGAAATATATGGACAAGATGCGGGAGGTAAGGGCACTGCGGGATTCAGTGACAAGATTCGGAAAGAATCTGGACAGGATGCGTTCGGGGTTGTCCACGGCTTCCGACGAGGAAAAGGCCCGGCTCTCGGCCGAAATCACCGACAAGGAATTGATGCTTCCTACGCTGAACAGCGCCCTTAACACTGCGGTGAAGGAACTCCAGGACATCGAGATGGACTTTCTTGCGAACGGCATCGTGCTCGACACCCGGAAACTTCAGGCCGAGGCGGACAAGGAGATAGTCGGAGCGGCTTCCGGCTACACATTCTCCAAGAACAGCTACGGGCCGGAACTGCATCTTGACATCCTGAAGCCGAAACCCACTTTCGACTATTCATTCATGATTCTTCCCGAGGGCAGGTTCGCCGAAAGCAACACCCTGCCGGACGGGCTGATCTATCAGATAAGAATATTCACCCTCTCAAGAAAAGCGTCGGTCTCCGACCTGAACGGCCTGAGCCCCGTGTTCGAGAGAACCACGGCCTCCGGCAAGCGCGCATATTCGGTTGGACTTTTCAAATCCTACAAGGATGTTCTCTCCAATCTTAACAAGGTGAAAAAGAGAGGCTTCCGTGACGCTCAAATCGACGCGTTCCTCAACGGACAGATCATCAGCGTCGCCAATGCCCGGGAAATGGAGTCCAAGGCCGTCTCCCTGATGATGGTCAAAATCTATCCGGAGGATGGTCAGTCCCTGTCCGAGCAGGCCATCGCCGCCATCCACGAGCGTACCGACAAGGACCTCATCAAGAGTGTGGAAGAAGGCTCGGTCGTGTTCACGGTGGGCCCGTTCAACGACAAGTCACAGGTGGACGCTCTAGTCGCCTCCCTTAAGGCGACAGGGGTCGAAAACATCACCGTCACTGAAAATCCGCAATCATTATGAAAGATAACAAAGTGGTATCCTATCCCCTCGTTGACATGTCAGAGTTGAACCGGTGTCTGCTCTGCTGCGACGCACCGTGTACTAAAAGTTGCGTGAAAGGTCTCCCGGTCGGGGATATTCTCCGCTCCATCTATTTCCGTAACGGAATGGGCGCGCTCGAAAAGGCCCGCGGAGAGCGGTGCATTGACTGCGACGCTCCTTGCGAGGCAGCCTGCGTGCTGGGCCGGAAGAGTTCTCCGGTCAGGATAAAGAGCATCGTGACCTCTCTCTATGAAGGAGCCAAGGCCACTGTGGAGTCCGGTATTGTGACCGAGACACAACTCCGCGGTGCTTTTTTTGTTCCCCGGGAGCCGGACATCACCGCCGACCTGTGCGGAGTGAAGCTGGAAAACCCGTTCCTGCTTTCCTCTTCCGTGGTGGCCAGCAATTATGAGATGTGCGCCAAGGCTTTCGAGGCAGGATGGGCCGGAGCCGCGTTCAAGACCATCTGCACCTTCCCTCAACACGAGGCCTCGCCGCGTTTCTCCTCCGTCACCAACCACTCGAACTCTTTCTGCGGATTCAAGAACATCGAGCAGCTGTCCGACCACAGCGTCGAGGAGAACATGGAAATCTTCCGCAGACTCAAGGCGGAGTTCCCCACCAAGGTGATTGTGGCTTCGATAATGGGACAGAACGAGAAGGAGTGGACCGACCTTGCCCGCGAATGCGAACTGGCAGGGGCGGACGCCGTGGAATGCAATTTCTCCTGCCCCAACATGGAGTCCGACTCGCTCGGGGTCACGATCGGGCAGGACGCCGCTCTGATCGAGAAATTCACGCGCGCCGTCAGGCGGGGCACAAGGCTGCCGGTACTGGCGAAGATGACTCCGAACCTGACCGACATGGTTCCGATGGCAGTGGCCGCGAAAAAGGGCGGTGCCGACGGAATAGCGGCGATCAACACCATCAACAGCATCACGGGGGTCAACATCAACACCCTCGTCGCCGAACCGGACGTTCACGGGAGTTCCATCGTGGGCGGATATTCCGGCCAGGCGGTCAAGCCTATCGCCCTGCGCTTCATCTCGGACATGGCCAGAAGCAAGGACCTCGGCGGGATGCACCTGAGCGGAATGGGAGGAATCGAGAACTGGGTGGACGCTCTGGAGTTCATCACTCTTGGCGCTGGAAGCCTTCAGATCACCACCGCCGTGATGCAGTACGGCTACCGCATAATAGACGACCTTGTGGACGGTCTGAAGTACTATCTCAAAGTCAAAGGCTTCAAGGACGTGAAATCCCTCATCGGCGCGGCTGTGGACTCAATTGTGGCCCACAACAAACTGGAAAGGGACACGGTGCTGCTTCCGCGCTTCGACAGGGAAAAATGCATCGGCTGCGGAAGATGCTACATCTCCTGCTACGACGGAGGCCATCAGGCCATAGATTTCGACATCGAGACTCGGCAGCCGCGCCTTGACGGAAAAAAATGTGTGGGCTGCCACCTGTGCCGACTGGTCTGCCCTTCCAAGGCCATCGGAGTGGTCGCCAAGCGAATCGAGAGGTTTTGACAGACGGAGAATCACCTGCCGCTCCACATCCGGGAATATAAAAAAGGCCGGAACGCAGAGTAAATGGGCGTTCCGGCCATATTATCCGGCATTCAGAGCCTGACTGCTACCACCAGTCGTCAAGAATGGTCGTGTACCACTTCTTGCAGGTGGCGACATGTCCGGCACCGTAGCTGTTGAACACTTCTACCTTGTCTCCGAAAGCATCCTTCACCGCCTGTGTGTTCTTGTAAGTCACGACGTCATCAGTTTGCGAGGCATACAGCTTCATTTTGTGCGTAGGCGTCCAACCTTTGGTGAGGTCGTTCTTGTCAAGACAGGAGAAAAACGCCTTCATCATCTCGGAATTCTGGTCCAGCGCACTCTCGCTCATTATGTCGGAAAGCTGCGCATGTACGTCCTCGTCAGCACTGATTCCAAGGAATTGCTTGATCTGTATGTTGATGGTGCCCGTCCCGGCGCACTTATCGACGTAGATCTTGTCAATCGCCTCTTTGTGTTCCAGATACTTCTCGCTGTAGAAATCCTCCTCTGACCACTTGCCCATCACCGCCGGGTAACAGTACAGCATCGATTTGATGGTCATAGGAATCACACACTCGAAACCGGCATATCCGTTATTAAAATATTCCTGCATCGTGATCGTCGGACTGTAAGGGCCGGAGCTGCAATAGGAATAGTCGAAACGCCAGTCACTGGCGAGCTGCGGATGCGTGTCAAGATATTTGTGGACAGCGAGCGCGTTGGACCCTCCCTGTGAGGTGCCGATGACATAGAGATGCCAGTCATCCTCCATCTCGCCGCTGCCTTTCTCCTTCCAGACTTCATAGCCGGCCTTCAATGCATCTATGGAATTGATGGCCACGACATCGTAGTTCAGGTAAGGGTGAAGCCTGCTCTTGCTCGTTCCATAGCCGATGTAGTCCGGCATGATAAGAAGGTTGTCACCGGCGACCCCCATCTCGGTGGCACCGTCCAATGAAGGGCATTCGTTGTTTGCGGTGATGGTGTGGTGCTCCCAGAGATAGATGTCATCAGGATCCATGTCGTGCGTGCCGAAGAGCCAGTAGGTTCCCCAGGACACCAGTCCGGAAAGCACGATTGACTTGCCGAACTCGTCTGTTGAGAAATAGTTGAAAGAACAGCCTCTGTATCCCATGGCAAGACCGTTCGCTCCAAGTTCCTCCTCAAGTTGCGCTTCCTTCTCGTGAACCTTTGCAAGGAACGCCTCCCGGAGTTCCTCATCGGCGTTGGCTCCGTCCGGGCCGAACATCTTGTCGGCCATTTCCTCCGCCGTGCAGGAGAACTCTCCTGTGATTTCGTACTTCACCTCCCCATCCTCTGCGCCGGAATTGTCCTCCTTGTCACAGGATGAGAACAAGACAGCGCCGGCTGCGGCCAAGACCGCCAGAAGGTGATTGAATATATTGTTTCTCATTTCTTACGCTCTATTCGTTTTCCGGAATCACCAGTTGCCTGTGGCAAGAGTGCCATACCATTTGTAGCAGGTCTTGACGTGTCCGACACCGCCGTAGCTTTTGAAGAGTTTCACCTTGTCGCCGAATGCGGACACCAGAGCCTCGGTGTTTGCATATGGCACGATTTCATCATCCTCGGCAACATAAATCTTGATGTCATGCGTCGGTGTCCATCCTGTGGTCAGGTTGTTCTTCTCAAGGCAGGTGAAGAATGCTTGGGCAAGACCGGACTTCAGATCAAGAGCCTCCTTGCTGAGGATATCCTCAAGAGTAGGATCTTCAGTTTCGAGAAGTTCCTTGATCTTGTGGTTGAGTTCTGTGGTGTTGGCTTCCTTGCTTGCCAGCATCTCATCGATGGTGCTCTTTATCCCGAGGTATTTCTCGCTGTAGAAATCCTCCTCCTTATAGCCTTTCATGATGTCAGGATAGCTCGCGAGCATAGACTTGATGGTCATCGGGATCGCTCCGGAATATGCCGTCTTTCCCCAATCGTAGTAAGTCCTCATCGTAAGCGCGGGATCGTAGGCACCCGAGCAGCAGTAAGAATAGTCGAAACGCCACTTCGTGGCCTCATCGGCGTGGGTGTCGAAATATTTATGAACGGCGAGAGCGTTGCTTGCACCCTGTGAAGCGCCCAGGACATACATTTTCCAGTCATCCTCCATCTCACCGCTGCCGTATTCCTTCCACACCTCGTAGCCGGCCTTAAGCGCGTCGATGGAGGTAGGGACTACTATCTCGTGGTTCAGATAAGGATGGAGAGCGCTCTTGTTCAGACCGTAACCGATGTAGTCAGGCATGATGAGAAGGTTGTCTCCCGTCGCGACGGCCATCTCGGTGGTACCGTCTTCTGAAGGGCACTCTGCATTGTCGGTGATGGTGTAGTGCTCAAGAAGGAAGATATTGTCCGGATCCGCATTGTGCCAGCCGAAAAGCCAGTATGTACCCCAGGCCACTCTCCCGGAAAGTGTTACACGTTCTCCCTTCAGGTCTGTGGACTGATAGTAAAACCTGTAGCTGGTGTACCCGGGCACACAGCTGTTGGCACCATATTTCTCATTCAGTTCCGCCTCCTTTGCCTTTGCATTCTTGAGGAACTGCTCGCGGAGTTCTTTCATCTCCTCGCTGGAATTCGCTCCTTCTTTTCCGAAAGCCATATCGGCGAGTTCCTCGGCAGTGCAGATGATTGTGCCGGTCGGATCAATCTCGAAAGAGACTTCCTCACCATCGACAGGATCATCACTGTTGTTTTTCTCGCAGGAGAAAAGGGTCATCATACCCGCAACGGCGGACAGGACAAGCATCAGATAATTGTGTCTTTTCATTTTTTTGTAAATAATTGGATTAAATGTGTATAATAATGAATCAATTGTCTGCAAGGATAAATTCTCCCAGACCCGTCGTGCAGAGGTTTCCGAACCAGTAGGAGTTTTCCACATAAACGTGGGAGCCGAGCGTGTGGGTGTAAAGGTACTCGTAGAGTTCCTTGTAGGTCTGGTCAGGCTTTTCGGAGAGCGTGTTGACGAGATTGTTCGAAAAACGGTCGCTCATCCAGATGTGGAGTTCCGCCGAATGGAAATCCGCAAATGACGACTCGGCGGCTCCGGCGCTTGCTATGCCGAGTATTCCGGGGATATCCTTGGTCTGACGGGCCATGTTTCTTGAAAAGCACGGTTCCAGAAGCAGCAGCATCTTGCGGTAGCGCCGCTCCGAGGACATCTGCTCAAGAGTTCTGCGGAATTCCGCGTCCGAAAGGATGTCTCCGTTGTCGCGCCACACGAAGCCGTTGGACTTCTTGTGCTTTGCAAGACATCCGTGCCCGCTCCAGAACACGAGCACATTCGTCCGGTCCGAGGAGTTCAGCACGGTCGGGAGATGCGAACTGCTTCTGCCCAGCATGATGTCCGAAATGTCGCTGACGCTCAGGCTGTCGGTGCTGTAGTCAATGACGGCATCCTGGTACAGGTTCTTACCGTAAGTTGAACTGCTGACTTTACCTTTGAATATGTTCTTGTCGTTATATGCGATTTCATCCGAAAGGATGAGAATGATGTGGTCATCATCCCAACCTTTGCTCCGCAGCATCTGATACACGTTCAGCACATCGGCCTGATGCCGGTAGTTCGTCCAGCCGCTTGAACCCTGAACCAGAAGCGCATAACGGTCCTCAAGGCTCTTGTACCGGACCGGACTGTCCTGGTCCGCGATGTCTTCCATCATCTTGGCCTTCCAGTTCCAGGAAGCGAGGGTGGACACGGTGCGGCTGCTGCCGTCATCGCTCATATAATCCAGAGTCAGGAACTTGTTGTCATAGACGGTCCAATGCACGTAGGTGCTCTGGACAAGGCTCGTGTAGGCCTCGCTGTCGAAACGCAGGACTCCGCTCGCCCCGACGAGCTTGACATACACTCCACCGCGTTTCAGCAGAATCATCAACGACCTCAGTCCCAGTTCGTTCCACATAGGATACGGCTCGTCTCCGACCGATGTCACCTGACGGATTACCTCGTTGGCGTCCATCGAATGTTCTGTGTATTCCATGACGAACGCCGTGATGCCGGACAGCAGGACAGCGTCATACACCTGCGCCTCGCCGCCGGTCGGCGCGAACCCGAAGCGTTCCTCGTAGGCTATCTGAAAACCCGTGGAAGGGTCGGCATAAGGAGCTATGCCTTCGGCTCCTTCCGCAAGTTCTCCGAGTTTCAGAAGATAGGCGGAGAGGGCCCCGTCGGAGAACAGGATTCTCGGAGTCTTGTCGCCAAGTCTGTCCTTGGCCTGAAGCACGACTTCGGCGTCCTTGGCCGAATTCACGGCGCAGATGATGCAATCCGCATCGGACGACAAGGCCTTCTCAGCATTGGCCGACAGGTCATCGGAATACTGGAAAATGTTCTCTGCGGACAGTTCGAGTCCCATTTCGGTCGCAAGGAATGGAATCCACTCGTAGAAAGTCTGGCCGTATTCATCGTCAGGAGTCAGTAGCGCAATGCTTTTCGCTCCTGATTCCCAAGCCTTTGCAAGCAGGGCTTCACTTTGGCTGACATCGGTTTCGCAGAGCGACCACAGAAAAGGCTGCTCAGCCTTGTCTCCGGACTTCGTCACCGAATAGCGGCGGATGATGTTTTCGCTGCTGGCGCTCGGCACTATCAGAGGTTTTTGCGTGAGTTTGCACGCGCTTGCCATTATGTCCACATTCCCGTTCCTCATAGGGCCTATGATAAGCAGCAAGTCCTCACGGCCGGCCAACTCCGGCGCCAGTTCCTCCAGCGGCTCCGTGTCTTCGTCGTACCACTCTATGTCAAGGTCCACCGCGACGCTGTCTCCGACCTCGGCGACGTATTTCTGCGCGTTGCGCATGTTCTCAAGCGCGAAGTTGACAGTGTTCTCCAGACGTTTCTGGTACTCGCCGCCCTGACTCATCGGTAGAACAACGGCAATCTTGTACTGCACGGTCTTTAAGCCGGGAACATGTATGACCACATCGCTGCCCTTTACGCAGGAGGCCACCATAAGGACAAGAACCGCAAGAAGGACAAGCAGTCTGAAAGATGAACTATTGGATTTCATATTCCTTCTCCTTTTCAACCGCTTCCTGATACAATTCGCTGACGATGCCGCCAAGCCTGTCCTTATAAGAATCAGCCACGACTATCTCGGTGAAACCCGTGGACAAACCAAGCGTCTGATGCTTCGGCAGTTCTGTGCCTTTTGACCATTCCACAATCCACCGCTCGACAGCGTCATCCATATGCTTCACGATGGAGAACGGCACTCTTGAAGAGTATCGCTGCATGTCGGAATCGACCCCAAGAGTGTAGAACTGATCCGGATTCTCGCGGTTGTACCTGTAGAATCCCTGACAGGTTCCTCCGCAGAGCGGCAGTACGAGACCGTACTTCCCCGCTATCCCGTACGACATCCGGTAAGCATAATCCGCCATGTCATATCCTCCGGAAGTCTGCGAAAGATAAGTGTCCTCGACGAATATGTCCGAGTTGCCGTCGCGCAGCCCCAGGGCGAAACCCCGGCTCATGTCCCTGATGTTGGATTCGTCCGGATTGGCATTCACGACCAACACGCTGTCCACCTCCGGGAGACCTTGGCTGACCAGCATCCCGGCCTGATAGTAAACGCCATACTGCGGCATCCTTATGGAATATATCGGCAAGGTGAGATCGCTTGTCTCCGTCAGCAGGAAATCCACCTTGTCCGCATTGAGCAGCTCATCGCTGAACTTGTGCAGAAGAGGTTCCAGATTGTCATTCGCAATCACCACCAAAGCCTTGCGCGCTTGTCCCTCATTCTGCATGTACTCAAGCATATAGTTGAGCGCGAATTCGATTTTGGTCTCGTCGGTCGGCAGTTCGGCCAATGACAGCATCATCCCGCATTCGTTCGCTCCCTTCACCACACCTCGGTAAATCGCATCCACATACCCGTTGTCCCCCAAAGATCCCTGTTTGGAGACAAACCAGACAATAGGACGGCTGTCCTTCTCAATCTCGTCCACCACATAAACAGTGTCCCCCTCTTTCGTACAGGAAAGAAGCAGGAGACCGAAAATGCAGATGAACGCCTTCTTGAACACTACCTAAACATAAAAATCTTGCAAATATAAAGGTTGTCGGTCATATCGCAATATTATTCTACCTCTTTTCATTAAAAAACTCCAATTCGACAACAGATATGATTGATAACTCCATGCCGGACAATCAAAAGATCTTTCCCTTTCAGCAATATTCCCCCAAAGACAAACGCTCATCTTGTTGATTAAGAATCCGTTGTCCGCCACAAGTTCAACCTCAACGGGTGGCGTGGAATGCCCTGTTGTTCAGATTGTTAACGTTTCGCCTTTGGTGGATGTCAACGGAAGACAAAAGGCTATCATATTCTTAATTAATGAATTGCGTTTCACGACCGACCTTTTGGATTTCTGCTTTGTTAGGCTTATCTTTGTGAAGCCCGGTATCCGGGAGGTCAGGCCTGTCACCCGAAACATGGTTTGCCTGAGCTGCTGAGGTGACCAAGTGCAGGAAAGCGCATCGTCACCAAAAGAAAAAAATGATCAAGATGAAGAAAGTCGGTAAAGTGCTCGTCGTGGACGACAATGCGGGAATCAGGTCCGCGTTGAAGATTCTGCTGCCCCTGCGGTTCGAAGCCGTTGAGATCCTGCCGTCGCCCGCCCAGCTGGTCAGCACGGTGGATTCGTTCCGCCCTGATGTGATCCTGCTGGACATGAATTTCAACACGGACATCAACACGGGAAACGAAGGACTGTTCTGGCTCAGCGAGTTGCGGAACAACAACCCGAACCAGAAGGTGGTGCTGTTCACCGCCTACGCGGACATCTCGCTGGCTGTCGAAGGGATGAAAAGAGGCGCGTTCGACTTCATCGTGAAGCCTTGGGAGAACGAAAAGCTTCTCGCCACTCTGGAAAGGGCGGTGGCGGAGAACAGGAAGAACGACCAGCAGTGCAATGAATATTCCGCCGGGCCGACCGGGATGTACTGGGGCACATCACAGGCTATGGCCGAGATAAAAAAGACCATCGAAAAAATCGGCCCGACGGACGCCACGGTGCTCATAACCGGCGAGAACGGAACCGGCAAGGATCTTCTGGCCAGAGAGATACACAATCATTCCGAGCGCAGGGACGGCCCGATGGTGAGCGTGGACGCCGGAGCGATTCCCGAGACCCTTTTCGAGAGCGAACTCTTCGGCCACGTCAAGGGAGCCTTCACCGATGCCTACGCCGACAAGGCCGGAAAGATTGAGATGGCGGAGGGCGGGACACTTTTCCTGGACGAGATCGGGAATATTCCTTTACACCTTCAGGCGAAGCTTCTGAGGGTTCTCCAAAACAGGACAATCACCCGTGTCGGGGACACAAAGCCACGCAACGTGAACATCCGCCTTGTCTGCGCCACGAACATGGATCTGCGCCAGAAAGTGCAGGAAGGCACATTCCGCGAGGATCTTTTCTACAGGATCAACACGATGAGCATCCGGCTGCCGGCCCTGAGGGAGCGGGCTGAAGACATCGTGCCGCTCGCTGAGATATTCATAAAAAGATTTGACGGGAAGTACCGCCGCGAAGTGGAAGGAATAGCGCCGGAGGCGAAGGCGGCCCTGAAGGAATGCCACTGGAGCGGGAACATCCGGGAGCTCCAGAACTGCATCGAAAAAGCGGTGATTCTCGCCGAGGGGAAAGAGTTGACGGAAAAGGAACTGCAACTGCCATCCGAGGCGCTCGTCGAGGGGAGCGAACCGTCTGTGGCGACTTTGGAGGAAGTCGAGGAAAAGGCCATCCGGGCGGCGGTGGAGAAGTATTCCGGGAATATGTCGCTGGTTGCCAAGGCGTTGAATGTCAGTCGCCCGACCCTCTACAGCAAACTCAAGAAATACGGGATTTAGGAATATGCTTCCGTGGCCTCAGATAGCGATTCCGGCCGGCGTTCTTGCGCTGGTTGCCTTGGTTGTGGCTCTTATGACTAAACGGCGCATCCTCAGGAAGGTTACCTACATGCTCGACGCCCTTGAGGACAAGGAGACCAATTTCCGGTTCGGCGAGGGTGGCCTGGGCAGCAGGAAGATAAACCGCACTCTGAACAGAATCAGAACCATCTTCCAGAAAGAGACGGCTGAAATCCGGGAGCAGGAGGAATATTACGGGCAGATGCTGGACAAGGCCAAGACCGGGATTGTCGTGCTGGAGGCCGGGACCGACTCTGTCCTCTACACCAACAAGCAGGCACGGCTGGTGCTGGGGGTGTCCTCATTGAGCACACTGCGCCAGCTGAACATTGTAAGTCCTTCGTTAAGAGGAGCTTTTGAGAAGGTAGAGGAAGGGCTCGACCAAAAGGCGGCGATCTGTTCGGAAAGCTCGCAGACCAACATCTCCCTTTCCGCCACCTCCGCCCACATCGGACGCAAGGACGTGAAGATCATCGCGCTGAACGACATCTCGGAGGCCATCGAGGAGAACGAGTCGGAGTCCTGGACGAGGCTCATCAGAGTTCTGACCCACGAGATCATGAACACGGTCACCCCGATCGCATCCCTTTCCGAAGCCCTCTCCGAATATGCCGGAACGGTCTCTCCGCCTTCCGACGGCCCGGATCTGAAGGCCGGACTGGAGACCATAGCCAGTTCGTCCCGCGGACTGATAAAGTTCGTCAATTCGTACAGAGACCTGACCCACGTGGCCGTGCCTGTGCGCAAGGCATTCTTCGCGCGGGACCTCGCCGCCAGGGTGATCGACCTCAGCCAGCCTGTGTTGACCGCGGCCGGGGCCGTGGCGAAGTTCGTGGAAAAGACCGATGATGTGCTGCTGTACGCCGACGAGAGCCAGATCTCGCAGATTCTGATCAACCTTGTCAAGAACGCCGCCCAGGCCGGAGCGAAGCACATCGAAATCTCCGCCGAGATTGACAAGAGGGACAACGTCATCATCAATGTCAGCAATGACGGACCTCCTATCAGCCCGGCAAGTCAGGAGGAGATTTTCATCCCGTTCTTCACCACCAAGCCCGAAGGCAGCGGCATCGGCCTGAGCCTGTCGCGCCAGATCATGAGGATGCACGGAGGCACCCTCCGCCTCACCCGCTCGGACTCCGAAGCGACCGTCTTCACGCTCATCTTCAAGTAGTAAAGAACCCGGCCCTTCGGCCCTTCGGCCCTTCGACAAGCTCAGGGACCGACAGGCTCATCAACCGGTGCTGCGGTCCCTGAGCTTGTCGAAGGGTCGAACCATGGTTGGTGAGCCTGTCGAACCACGGTTGGTGAGCCTGTCGAACCACGGTTGGTGA
>CAVERO010000017.1:0-25271 GCA_963617915.1 Candidatus Methanomethylophilaceae archaeon
GCTCTAAATTTTCAGAATCGCAAATAATTCAGACAAATTTGAAGAATCTGCGCCATCGTATGTTATTCGGGAACTTGCGGCCGGCATCCGTCGAAAGCCAGACCATCGCCGGCCTTCCGACTATGTGGTCCTCAGGAACGAAACCCCAGTACCTTGAGTCCAGGGAATTGTGCCTGTTGTCCCCCATCATGAAATAGTAGTCCATTTCGAAAGTGTAGCTTGAAGCCTCCTTCCCGTCAATGAATATCCTTCCGTCAGCGTCCACCCTCAACCCGTGCCCCTCGTAGGCCGAGATGATCCTCTCGTAAAGAGGAAGATTCTCTGTCGTGAGGCTGACAGTCGCCCCTTTCTCGGGAATCCAGAGCGGGCCGTAATAGTCGCGTGTCCAGCCGGAATTCTCCGTAAACGGAAACAGACTGAGGTAGGAGTCAGGGTAATCAGGCGGATAAACGTCCAGATTCGGCTCGACGCTCACAACGGAAGAGATGTTCCTGACCTCATCAAGCATGGCCCCGGTGAGAGGCATGGCCGGATAACCCGGCAGACTCCCGTCAAAATAAAGTTCCTCAAGATTGAGGCCCAGTTTCTCAAGAGTCCTTGAATTGATCTTTCCACCCGACGTCACAACCGTGTAGGACAGTTGGATTCCCGGATAGACTTCCTGTTTCTCCCCGTTGGTATAGACCAGACCATCGACCACCGAGAGGGTATCCCCCGGAAGAGCCACACATCTCTTGACATAGTGGTCTCTCTTATCCACCGGACGGACCTTTATCGGGCCGCCGTTGGCGATGGTGTAAGCCTTACCGGCGTTTCTGACCCAAGTGTGGTAGTCCTCGGACGGGAAACGGGACATTACCGTGTCGCCGTCAGGGAAATTGAACACCACATAGTCCCCTCTCCTGACACTGCGGAAGCCTTTCAGGCGGCGGTAGTCATTCTGGATGAGAGTCGAGTATGACTCCTTGCCGAATATGACATTGTGCGTGAACGGAATCGAAAGCGGGGTCTGCGGGACCTTGGGGCCGAAAGCCACCTTGCTGACGAAGAGGTGATCCCCGGTGAAAAGGGAACTCTCCATCGACGATGAAGGAATCTTGAAGGCCTGGAAGAAGAATATGTTGATGAACGTCACGACGACGACAGCGAACACTATGGCGTCGAGCCAGTCGAGCCAGATGTTATGCTTCTCCCCTTCCTTGTAGTCCTTCTTCCAGAACATCCATTTCACCTTGCGGGTGATGTGATGGTCAAAGATGACGGCAAGGCCGAAGAGCCACCAATAATTCCCGAGCCAGATCACCCACAGCACATAGAGAACGGACCAGAAGCCCATCCTTACCCATCTGTTGTGGTATGTTTCCCTCAAGCTCACTTTTCAGGCACTATTTTACAGAATTGACAATCGCTTCGAACGCCTGAGGGTTGTTCATGGCGAGATCCGCGAGAACCTTGCGGTTGAGACCGATGTTCTGCTTCGCGAGCTTGCCCATGAACTGAGAGTATGAGATTCCGTACTGACGCGCGGCGGCGTTGATTCTCTGGATCCAGAGGGCACGGAAAGTACGCTTCTTGGCCTTGCGGTCACGGTAGGCGTAGGTGAGACCTTTCTCGTAAGTGTTCTTCGCTACTGTCCAGACATTCTTTCTGGAGAGGAAATTACCGCGGGTTCTCTTGAGAATCTTCTTGCGGCGAGCCCTTGAGGCTACTGAATTTACTGATCTTGGCATAAATTGATCTTTTTCCGGAGGCAGTGACCGCCCTGCGGCGATGCTTTTCGACTGCGTTCCAAGTTAAACATAAAACTTACAGGACCAGAAGCTCTTTTACTCTCTTCACGTCATCCTTGTGGAGGATAGTGAAGTGGTCAAGATTTCTCTTGCGCTTCTTGGTCTTCTTGGTGAGGATGTGGCTGTGGTAAGCGTGCTTCCTCTTGATTTTTCCCGATCCGGTAAGCGTGAAGCGCTTTTTGGCACCGGAGTTGGTCTTAAGCTTTGCCATTGTTTTGATAAATTAAACGTTAATATGTTCTCCGCACCCGGCGGATTACTTTTTCTTTACAGGGGCGATCATCATCGTCATCCTCTTCCCCTCAAGGGTAGGCATATTCTCCGCCCGGCCATATTCCTCAAGCTCGACGGCGAACCTCAGGAGCTGCTTCTCTCCCTGCTCGGCGAACATGATGGAACGTCCGCGGAAGAATATCGTCGCCTTGACCTTCGAGCCTTCCTCAAGGAACTCACGCGCGTGCTTGAGCTTGAACTGGAAGTCGTGCTCATCGGTGTTCGGCCCGAAGCGGATCTCTTTGATGACAATCTTGGAGGCGTTCTGCTTCATCTCCTTGGCCTTCTTCCTCTGCTGGTAGAGGTACTTCTGGTAGTCAAGGATCTTGCAGACAGGCGGGTCGGCCTTCGCGCTGATCTCAACAAGGTCGAGCTCAAGCTCATCCGCCATCTTCAAGGCTTTTGAAATCGGGTAAATCCCCGGTTCCGCGATGTTGTCACCGACCAGACGGACCTGTGAGGCGGTGATCTCCTCGTTGATGTTCAGCTCATCATCCGCCTTCTGACGGACGAACGGACGCGGGCCTCGTCCCCCCACGGGTCTCGGTCCTGTGCTTGGTCTGAATGCGGTGGCCGGTTTAGGGCCTCCGTAGTGTGGTTTCGGCTTGTAAGGCATTCTGCTCTGTTTAAAACTCTCCTTATATAATAATAATGTTACACTTCATTTGCCGCAGACTTCCGCTAAGCCAGTTCCTTGGCCACTTCGGCCTTGAACCAGGTGATGAAGTCTTCGACCTTCATTGTGCCGGCATCGGCTCCCTCTCTCCTCACGGAGACTGTGCCTTCCGCCACTTCCTTTTCCCCGACGATGACCAGTACAGGCACCCTGAGCAGGGAAATCTCGCGGATTCTCTTACCGAGAGTCTCGTTCCTGTCATCGACAGAAGTGCGAATATCGGAATTATTCAGCAAACCGCAAACTTTTTTTGCATATTCGGCGTATTTCTCGCTGACTGGAAGCACCTTGACCTGATCAGGGCTTAGCCAGAGAGGAAGGTGTCCGCCGGTGTGCTCAAGAAGCACGGCTGTGAATCTTTCTATGGATCCGAACGGGGCCCGGTGGATCATGACCGGACGCTTCTTGCCGCCGTCAGCGTCGGTATATTCAAGCTGGAATCTTTCAGGCAGGTTGTAGTCCACCTGGATGGTGCCGAGCTGCCACTTCCTTCCGATGGCGTCCTTGACCATGAAGTCGAGTTTAGGGCCGTAGAAGGCTGCCTCGCCGTATTCGACCACAGTCTTGAGCCCCTTCTCCGCTGCGGCTTCGATGATGGCGCTCTCGGCCTTCTCCCAGTTCTCGTCGCTTCCGATGTACTTGGCCTTGTTGTTCGGGTCGCGCAGGGAGACCTGAGCCGTGTACTTGTCGAACTTGAAGATCCTGAACACATAGAGAATCAGGTCGATGACCTTCTCGAACTCGCCTTTGAGCTGGTCTGGGGTCACGAACATGTGGGCGTCATCCTGTGTGAAGGAACGCACCCTGGTGAGTCCGTGAAGCTCACCGCTCTGCTCGTAGCGATAGACAGTCCCGAACTCGGCAAGTCTCAATGGAAGATCCTTGTAAGACCTTGGGGACGAACGGAATATCTCACAGTGATGAGGGCAGTTCATCGGTTTGAGCATATATTCCTCACCCTCCTGCGGGGTGTGGATAGGCTGGAAGGAATCCTTCCCGTACTTTGCGTAGTGGCCCGAGGTCACGTACAGGTCCTTGCTTCCGATGTGAGGGGTGACTACCGGCAGGTAGCCATATTCATTCTGCTTCTTGCGAAGGAATTTCTCAAGCTCGAATCTCATCACGGAGCCTCTCGGCAGCCACAGAGGCAGCCCGAGACCCACACGGGAAGAGAATGTGAAGAGTTCCATCTCCTTGCCGAGCTTGCGGTGGTCGCGCTTCTTCGCCTCTTCAAGGAGGACAAGATATTCATCCAGCAACGACTTCTTCGGGAAGGTGATTCCGTAGATTCTGGTAAGCTGCTCCCGCTTCTCGTCACCGCGCCAGTAGGCTCCGGCGATGGCGGTCAGCTTGACGGCCTTGATGACCGAGGTGTTGCGAAGGTGCGGACCGCGGCAGAGGTCGGTGAAATGGCCGTTGGTGTAGTAGGTGATGGTGCCGTCGGCAAGCTCGCTGATGAGCTCGCACTTGTACTTGTCGCCGGTCTGTTCGAAGTGCTTAAGGGCGTCGGCCTTGGACACGTCCTGACGGACGAAGTCCTGCTTCTCGCGCGCCAGCTCAAGCATCCTCTTCTCGATCTTGGCGAAATCGGCGTCGGTGATCTGACGGCCGCCCAGATCCACGTCGTAGTAGAATCCGTTCTCGATGGCCGGTCCGATGCCGAACTTCACGCCGGGGAATATGTCCTCAAGGGCCTCCGCCATCAGGTGTGATGAGGAGTGCCAGAAAACTCTCTTGCCTTCGTCGTCGTCCCACTTCAAAAGGACGACCGAACTGTCTTCCTCGATAGGGCGGTTGAGGTCGCAGGTGACACCCTTGCCGACCGTCGTGTCTGTCGCCGGCTTCACCGCCACCGCCAGAACTTCCTCCGCAAGCCGCGGGCTGATGCCCGCCGCTATCTCATAACCTGTAACGCCTTTCTCGAAGGCCCTGACACTACCGTCAGGAAATGTAATGTTAATCATACAAAAACTAAAATAAATTGGTCTGACCAGTATTTACAGACCAAGTACTTGAACTTGGCCAGCCATATTATTAGCCAAAGTGCAAAGATACGAATTATTTTGCTATTTTTGCATAAATATTAAGAAGACAGAACGATGAAGAAAGAGTTTTCGTCCAGTGTTTCCTGGAACAGCGCCGCTTTGGCGGGGCTTGCAATGGGAGCGGCCACAATAGCGCTTGATTACCTGCCGATGCTGCCGGCGTTGGCAGGATGTGGTGAAATCGCAGGCAACTTGCTTGGCGGCGCGCTCAAGATTGTAAAGATCATTGCCTGCATCTATCTGTTCAAAGCACTGATGCTGAGGTTCTTCCGCACTGTCCAGACCGACTACGCAAGACTTCAGCGCTACGGTCTCAAGGTAGCGCTGTTCTCTTCGATTCTTGTGGCCGGATTCTCTGTCCTGCAGATTCTGGTCATCAATCCGGACATGTTGAGCCAGACAGTCCAGGCCGTGCAGAACACCTACCAGCACATCATGGATTCCAACACGGCAGCCGCGATGGAGAGGATGATCTCCAAACTTCCGGTGATAACATTCTTCTCGTCTGTGGTTTACTGCTACCTTTGGGGCTGGATCCTTTCGACCGCGTTCGCCAGAAAACTCTTTCCGGCCAACCCGTTCGGGGAGCGCGGGGAGGATGAGCAAAACACAGACAATCAATGATTATGGAATATTCAAAAGACCTTTCGATAATTGTGCCTCTCCTGAACGAGGAAGAGTCACTTCCCGAACTTCTGGCCTGGATCAGAAGCGTGATGAACGCCAACGGGTATGACTATGAAGTCCTCTTCATCGACGACGGCAGCACCGACGGCTCGTGGGCGAAAATACGGGAGCTTTCAGAAGGCGATGAACGGATCAAAGGAATATCCTTCCGCCGCAACTACGGCAAGTCCGCCGCCCTCTACGAAGGCTTCGCCAAGGCCGAGGGGCGGGTGGTAGTCACCATGGACGCAGACCTTCAGGACTCTCCGGAAGAGATTCCTGAAATGTACCGGATGGTCACCGAGGAGGGCTACGATGTGGTCTCGGGCTGGAAGCAGCACCGCCAGGACAACAGGCTGACCAAGAACCTGCCTTCAAAGCTGTACAACGCCACCGCGCGCTGGATCACCGGAATCAGGCTGCACGACATGAACTGCGGTCTGAAGGCCTACAAGAACGAGGTTGTCAAGAACATAGAGGTGTACGGAGAGATGCACAGGTACATTCCCTATCTTGCGAAGAACGCCGGTTTCGACAAGATCACCGAGAAGCCCGTCCACCACCAGAAAAGGAAGTACGGCAAGAGCAAGTTCGGTCTTGAGAGGTTCGTGAACGGATTCCTTGACCTGCTTTCGCTTTGGTTCCTCAGCACCTTCGGAAAGAAACCGATGCACTTTTTCGGTTTCTCCGGGCTGCTGATGTTCCTGGTAGGTTTCATCATGACGGTCTGGGTGATTGTGGCCAAACTCGTTCATCAGGCTCAAGGTGTCCATTTCAGAGCCGTCACCGACCAGCCTCTGTTCTACCTCGCCATCCTCACCGTCATAATCGGCGTGATGCTCTTCCTTGCCGGCTTCATCTGCGAGATGGTCTCCCGCACCTCCCCCGAGCGCAACCGCTACAACGTCAAGGACCGGATCGAATAATCAAGGCCTCCCGAAAAATAGCCGGGGACTATTTTTCGGGAACCGGGCAAAAATCACGATTCGCGCTGAATTATCCGCGGCCGGAGTCGGAGATGAGGTCGTGGAGGTTTCGGTTGAGGTCGGAACGGGTCAGGAGGTCTTCAAGGGTGATGTGCATCCTCCAGCGCCAGTAGTGACGAGGATTGGCCGGGATGTTGATGCGTTCGTCCTCAGGCTTGCCCTGATAGCGGACTTCCCCATCGATGGACATCCAGTCCTGAAGCGGAAGGACACAGAGCATCGAAGGTGAGTTCAAGTGCTGGTTCACAATCCGTTCGCAGATCCACGGCTCGCAGAAATACGGAGCCTGACCCTCGCAGTGGAGAATCTCGTGGAAGAAACGCTCGGACTGGGTGCGGTCCTCCTCCCACCATCCCCGCAGTGTGGAAGTGTCGTGGGTCCCGGTCGCGCAGACCGACAGATAAGGGTAGGTCCACGGCTCGTCGAAAGTCTTTTCGGGAGACTTCGGCATCCTCTGAATCTCAAGCGAAAGGATGTTCAATTCCCGCATCACTTCCGGAACACAGGCCGGAATCATACCGAGATCCTCTCCGCAGGCCAGCATTCCGGTCGAATCCAGAAGGGCCGGCAGCTTCCTCATCGCCCGCTCTTTCCAGAAAGCGTTGTGGCGGCGATAGAAAAAGTCGTTGTAGAGATCGTTGTAGGCGTTCTTCAAACCGTAGTTCAACGCGTTGAAATCCTCTGTGTTCTGCGCGGCTATGCGTGGGTGATACCATCCCACACGATGCAGATCAGGGACAAACAGCTGAGAATCAGGGTTGAAGCCACGGCCTCGCAGCTCATCGGCGGAATACGGAAGCGCAGGGTTGAAATGCCCCAGCAGCCCCGACTTCACCCCGAGCGGAATCTCCCAGATGCGGAAGAATCCAAGAATATGGTCGATGCGGAACGCGTCGAAATATTCACTCATCTTTCCGAGCCTCGCCTTCCACCATGCGTAGCCGTCCTTGGCCATCTCCTCCCAATTGTAGGTCGGGAAGCCCCAGTTCTGACCGTCTGCGGAGAAAGCGTCAGGCGGAGCTCCGGCCTGCGAGTCAAGATTGAACAGATGCGGGAACTGCCATGCGTCCACACTTGTGCGGCTTATCCCGATCGGAAGGTCTCCCTTGATCGCCACTCCCTTCGAATGGGCATATTCAACGGCCTCTTTCAACTGCGCGTCGAGGCAGAACTGGACGTAGCAGTAAAAGTCCGTCTCGCTCCTGTGCCTGCGGCAGAATGACTTAACCTTTGTTTCTGAATATTCAGACAAAGATTTCCATTTCCCGAACTCCGGGGTTCCGTTGATGTCCCGGAGCACGCGGAAAGCGGCGTAAGGCACGAGCCAATCCTTGTTGGCGGAATAGAATTTCTTGTAAGCCGCTCCAGACATAACCTCTTGTCCGACGGACTCGAAAGCCACTTTCAGGAGACGGTTCTTCTCATTGTTGACCCTTTCATAGTCAACGGCCGGAAGTGCGTTTAGCTCTTTCCGGAGAGCTTTGTATTCTTTATCGGCCTTGACTCCGGCGTCCGGCAGGTGAATGAACTGCGGATGCAGGGCGAATGTGGAATTAGCGTTGTAAGGGTAGGAATCCGTCCAGGTTCCGGTCATCGTGGTGTCGTTGATCGGCAGGAGCTGGACGATGCTCTGGCCGGTCTTTGCAGCCCAGTCAACCAGTTTCTTGAGGTCCTTGAACTCGCCCACGCCGAAGCTTGTCTCGCTGCGGAGGGAGAACACAGGAATCGCCGTGCCGGCCCCGCGCCAAGGTTTGGTCTCAAACACCGGGACGACATTCCTGACCTCCAACGAGTTGCCCTTGGCCGGAATCTCGGCGGAAAAGTGGTTCGGGCCGGATTCCCAGACCTTCGGAGCCCCGGTCCCGGCGTCAAGGATGACGAACTTGTACTCAAAAGGTTCCTTGACGTTCAGGGTCACGCTCCAAAGCGGAGCCTCGGATGGTCTCATCCGGACGAACCTCTTCCAGTCATCGAACAACTTGCCGCTGCCGGTGATGGCCAGGACCTCGTCCCCGCGGACCGTAGCGCACGGAACCGTGAATGTCACGTTGCCCGAGGAGCGTCCGGGCGAAGACGGTTTTCTCTTGAACACCACATCCGTGAAGGCTTTTGTCCAGAATGGAGAGTCTTCGGGACGGTCTTGCCAGCGGTCACGGATCTCAACGGTGTCGTTCCCCGAACCTAACACATCGGCCGCCGAACCTAACTCATCGGTCGCTGAGCATAACACACCGGTCGCTGAGCCTAACTCACCGGTCGCTGAGCATAACACACCGGTCGCTGAGCATAACACACCGGTCGCTGAGCCTGTCGAAGCGACAGTCCCTTCGGCACGTTCAGGGACCGGATGATGCCCCCACTCGCGGCGGACACACTGCCCGTCACGGCGGAGTTCAAAGGAATATTCAAGTGTCTGTGCCGTGGCCGGGACTTCAAAAGAAGCCTCCCAGAGGCCTCCGACAACATATTCCATGGCTATCGATTGCCCGTCGGAGATGTTAAGGAACAGTTCCTCTCCGGGCGCGGTGAAATATTCAAGGGTAATTTTAAGTCGCATAGTGTCTTCGGGGCGGAATTTGTCCGCTCACAAAATGCAATATTAACGATTTTATCCGGAATTCGGAAGCCGTTCCGAGGGTGATTTCCGGCAAGAAAACAATTACTCTCACCAAGAAGGTAGGATGAAGAAGCTGTTTTGATTTGTTTGTTTGAAGATTTGAGTGTGAAAAACTTCAGGTTCGACCGCTTCTTCCAAGGAGGATAGCGGTGCTATCTGACTGAAGAAGCGGGAAGAAAATGAAGTTTTTTCACCTCAAAGAACATTTCAAACAAATCAAAACAGCTTCGAAATTTGGGATTGGCGATTTTATGGGCTAATTTTGAGGAATAATATTCAGAGACTATGGACAGGAAGGAACTTGAGATAATGGCTCCGGCGGGCAATTTCGAATGTCTGCGCGCGGCGATTCAGGGTGGAGCGGACTCGGTCTATTTCGGAGTTGGCAGCCTCAACATGCGCTCGCACTCGGCGAACAACTTCACTCCGGACGACCTGCCGAAGATTGTGGAAATCTGCCGGGAATATGGCGTAAAGTCTTACCTGACCCTGAACATTGTCCTTTACGGGGAGGATCTCGCGCCGATGCGGGAGGCTCTGGACGCGGCCATGGCGGCGGGGGTGAGCGCAGTCATCGCCTCGGACATGGCTGCCATAACCTATTGCAGGAAGATCGGGCTTGAGGTGCACATCTCCACGCAGCTCAACGTGTCGAATGTCGAGGCCCTGCGGTTCTACTCGCAGTTCGCCGACGTGATCGTGCTGGCGAGGGAACTCAACCTGCACCAGGTCAAGGATATTCATGAAGCCATCGTGCGCGAGGGGATCAAAGGGCCGTCAGGTAATCCGGTGCGGATCGAGATGTTCGCCCACGGGGCGCTCTGCATGGCGGTCTCCGGAAAATGCTACCTCAGCCTTCAGACCTACGGCGCGTCGGCGAACCGGGGAGTCTGCTACCAGCTTTGCCGCAGGGGGTACGAGGTCACGGACCTGGAGACCGGCACGAAACTGAACATCGACAACAAGTACATAATGTCGCCCAAAGACCTGTGCACCATAGAGTTCATGGACAAGATCATCGACGCCGGCGTGAAGGTCTTCAAGATCGAGGGGCGCGCGAGGAGCGCCGAATATGTAAAAAAGACCGCCGAATGCTACCGCCGGGCCGCGGACGCCGTCTGCGAGGGACGTTACACTCCGGAATTGGCGGCCTCATTGAAGGAGGAACTGTCCGAGGTCTTCAACAGAGGGTTCTGGGACGGGTACTATCAGGGTGCGAGGCTCGGGGAGTGGAGCGATGTCTATGGCAGCCATGCCACACGCAGGAAGATTTACTGCGGAAAAGTCACGAACTGGTTTGGCAGGATCTCCGTGGCGGAGGTGCTGGTGGAGTCGGAGGCTTTGCGCAATGGTGACGACATCCTGATCATCGGGGAGACCACGGGGGTCATCGAACAGAACGTGAGCGAGATCCGGGTTGACCTCAAGCCGGCGGAAGAGGCCGTGAAAGGGACACTCTGCTCGATTCCGGTAGCGTTCCCGGATGACATCCGCACCCCCGGCGGCAGGAAGCTCCGCCGTGGCGACAAGGTTTACATCTGGAGGAAGGTCTAAAATACTTCTCCCCGGGTTCTTTAGACCGGTCACTTCGACAGGCTCAGTGACCGTAGGCTCGGCAACCAATACATTTCGGTCACTGAACTTGCCGAAGTGATCGGCTACCGTTGTTTCTCCGGCTGGTGGGAGAAGTGGCGGGGACCTTCGACGGAGCGCCAGTAGTCGGAATCGAAGTCAGGATGAATGTACGGGCCGTCGTGATCGATGACGAAACTCAAATAGGTGATCCTGTAGCCTTGGGCTGTGAACATCCTCTCGTAGAAAGTCTGGACTTCGAACAGCGCGTCGATGGCGGACTCTCCCGCGACTGACCGCAACGCGCAATCAGAGAGGTCGGTGCGGCCTGTCCCGTAAAGGTCGTCGGTGCAGGCCAGAATCTTCAGATTATTCTGCTCCGCCACCGCCCGGGAATATTCATAAAGAAAGCGGCTGTCAGTCTTTAGATGGACTATTCCGCCTTTTTTCAGGAACTTACGGTAGCGCTCCAAAAAAAGAGGGCCAGTCAGGCGGCAGTTCTCGCTCTTCATCTGCGGGTCGGAGAAGGTAAGCCATATCTCCGAGACCTCCCCCGGAGCGAAGAAAGCCTCAATGAACTCGATTCTGGTGCGAAGGAAAGCGACGTTGGGAAGCTTGTGTTCCGTCGCGAACTTCGCTCCTTTCCAGAGGCGGGCACCCTTGATGTCAACTCCGATGTAGTTCAGAGACGGCTCCCTGCGCGAAAGGTCGATCGTATATTCCCCTTTCCCGCAGCCAAGCTCCAGCACAATCGGCTGCGCAGCCTTGAACATCCTCTCATTCCAGTGACCCTTGACCGGATGGTCCTTGAGTTTCAGCCCATCAGAGGATCCGGACTTGTCCAGAACCGAAGAAGCTTCCGGCTGAAGAAGACAGGAGAACGTCTCGTTCTCCGCGAATTTCCTGAGTTTATCGTGCCCCATTTTCCTTTCTTGTGAAGATGACTCCCAAACCTCTTATCGCCTCGGAATCATTCAGAACCCTGGCCTTGAGACGCCATGTCCCGTGTACCGGAAGCCTCAAGACATCCTTGTACCCCGCCACGAAATCCCTTGAATAATAAGAGGAATCCACCGGATGAGACACACGTATGAATGTAGTGTCCGAGATTATGACCGAGTCCGACGGGGATATCCACCTCAAATCCAGAGAGATGCTGTCAGACGGGAACTCCCCGAACGCCGGACGGGCCAGCCTTGTGAAGAACTCCAGGCCGTACAAGGCCGTGGAATCCGAAAGATCCAGACTGAATATGTATGTGTCGCCATATTCAGCTTTTTCCCTGACCACGAAAGGCTCATAAGACGTAGGCCGCGAGCAGGAGGCCACGGCCAGCAATAAAGCCAGGGTCAGGAGACAATCACGCATCTGATTTAGGATTCTGGTCGGGTTTTCTGTCACCGCGGGGTCCGTCTCCGCGGTGGTTGTCACCGTTCGGAGCCTCTCTCCGCTGCCGCTGAGGACGTCCGTTGCCGTTCCTGCGCTGACCGTTGTTCCGGTATCTGGCATTGGAGCCATTCTGTCCCTGGCCGGCGGACGCATCAGGATTGCCGGCGGATGCGGCGGACTGCTCCGCAGCAGGTCTTGCCTTGTTCTTGCCGCGGTTCCTGTTCTTGTTTTTCTTCGGCCTGTCAAACCTTGAGATGCTGTCATCGCCGACCGCCGAGACGAACTGAGGGCCTGTCGGCTCCGGCTCGCTCTTCAGGGATTCAGGCTTCTGGCCGTTACGGTTCATCATGATGATCTGGGCGACCTCCGAAGCGGCCACCGGGTACAGGTTCGCAAGAGAGCCCTTCTCATAGGAGAAATACATGACCTCCTGAAGGATGTCGGTCTTAACCAGATAAGCCGGCCCGTCCTGGAACTCAAGAGGTTCTGTCACCTTAGGAATACGCGACTGGGCGTCCAGATAGTTCGCGACCTCGTAGTTCAGGCAGCATTTAAGCTTGCCGCACTGGCCGGCCAGTTTCTGCGGATTCAGGGAGAGATCCTGGGTACGCGCGGCGGAGGTAGAGATTGACTGGAAATTCGTGATGAAATTGGCACAGCAGAGTTCCCTGCCGCAGACTCCGAGACCGCCGATCAGACCGGCCTCCTGACGGGCCCCGATCTGCTTCATCTCAACCCTGATGCGGAACTCCTCCGCATAGACCTTGATCAGCTGGCGGAAATCCACGCGGCCGTCGGCGATGTAGTAGAAAATCGCCTTGGTGCCGTCTCCCTGAAACTCCACGTCGCCGATCTTCATGTCAAGTCCCAGCTCGGCGGCGAACCGGCGGGCCTGAATCATAGTGTCCTGCTCGCGGGCTATTGCCTCCTGCCACTTCGCGATGTCGAAAGGCTTCGCCTTGCGGTAGATCTTCTTCAAAGGACTTGCCTCCGGGTCAATGCCTTTGCACTTCATCTGACGCCCGACAATAGGACCCTCCAAAGTGACAATCCCAAGGTCGTGGCCGTTCGTGGCCTCGACGATCACCAGGTCACCGGTCTTGATTCCCTGCCCTGAAGCGTTGACATAAATCCCCTTTCTGGTGTTCTTGAAACGTACTTCGAAGAGGTCTTTGAACTGTTCCTGACGTATGCCGTGAAGCCAGTCGTAATCCTTTAATTTACAGCATCCCTGACGGTAATTGCAGTCATATTCACCGCTCTCCTGATTCCGGGAGACCGTGCATCCGCGGCTGCAGTCAAACTTTATTGCCTCATTATCTATATTCTCCATAAGCGTAATCCATAATTGTCAGAAACTCAAATACAACCGCCCCACAAGGTCGGTGAAAAGAATCTTCTGGTTCACATTCCTGTCTATCAGCATCTGCGCCCTGTCAAGACAGGAAACAGCCATCCTCGGGAAACTCTTCCTGCAAAGGGAAGCGAGAGAGACGAAAAACTCCTTCTCCTCCTGCGAAACCCCGGCGATCTGAGGCAGATTCTGCTGAATCAGAAAGACTTTGCGAAGGCTTTCACCCGCAAATTTACAAAAAGCTTTCTGGTTTTCACGCGACGGCAGCGCGGCCATCGCATCCCCCCACCCCAAAGCGGCGGAAAGATCCCTTGCCGCAAGCGCGTCGGTCAGGCCTTTGAATATCTCCATCTGGCGCAGGTAATCCTCCTTCCCGGAGAGGTAGCGCAGCGCCGCACCCACGCTGCCACCGGCAACCAAGGCGGCCTGAGAAGCCTCGTCGGCGGTCTTCCCGAAGCGGGAAGTCAGAATCTCGACAATCTCGTTCTTTGAATATGGCAGCACCCTTATCGCCTGACATCTTGACGAGATTGTCTGCATCACTTTCTCCGGAGCATGGGTGATCATGACGAAGAGAGTCTTCTCAGGCGGCTCCTCCACGGCCTTGAGAAGCCTGTTGGCGGAAGCGGCGTTCATCTTTTCCGGAAGATAGACCACGACGGCCTTCCAACCGCCCTCAACGGAGGTAAGCCACACTGTCTCAAGAATTTCCTTGGCCTCGGCATTATTAATTCCGGCCTGCTTTCCTTCTATCCCGAAGGCTGCGCTGACCTCGCTTTCAAGGGCGTAAGGATTGGCCGTCATCAAGGAACGCCAATATTCAAGGAACAGTCCGGCCCTCAAGTTCTCGACTTTCTCCGTGACCTTGGAGCCGTTTGCGACCGGATAGACATAGTGCACGTCCGGGTGAATCAGCCCGCCGACCTTGTGCGCATCGCCCAAAACCTGACTCAGAAACGCCAAGACAAGAGCCATCGCGCCGCAGCCGTCATTCTCGTAGAGCATCATGGCATGGGGGATGCGACCGCTTTCGGCCATCCCTTTCAACGCCCTGACGGCATCGCGGTTCCCTATGATTCCATCCAGATTCATTTGTCCCTGTAGGCCGTGAACCCCGCGATTCCCGTAAGATAATCCTTCTCCTTGGAGTCAGGGAGAACCGAAAGCGCATCCTTCGCCTTGCGGACATATTCCTCAAGAACCGAGACGGCATATTCAATTCCCTTTCTGTCGCGCACGAAGCGGCGTATCTCCTCCTTGTACTCAGGATGCAGATGAATGTCCGCCACCTTTTTCCTTATGGCCGCCTCGTCGCACTCGCCCGCCGATTTGAGAGCCCCGAGCAAAGGCAGCGTGATCTTCTGCTCATCGAGGTCAATGCCCACCGGTTTGCCGATGTCCTGACCGTCAGAGTAATCGAATATGTCATCCTTGATCTGGAAGGCGATTCCGAGGCTCACCGCATAGCTTCTCACCGCCTCGACCATCTCCGGCGCGGCATTGACCGAAATCGCCGCCGAAACCGCCGAGGTTTCGAACAGGGAGGCTGTCTTGCTGTAGATTATCCTCAGGTAGTCCTTCTCGTCAGTGTCGCCTTTCTCGGCTTTCTGGAGCTGAAGCATCTCTCCCTCAGCCAGATAGCTCAAGGTTCTTGAGAATATCCTGATCACTTCACTTCCGCTGGAAGATGACGCAAGGACGTTCTCCATGGCCCTGACGAGCCAATAGTCCCCGACCAGCACGGAAGCCGGCCCGCCGAGCAGAGCCATCACGGTAGGACACCCGCGCCGCTGAGAACTGCCGTCCGCCACATCGTCATGAAGCAGTGTGGCATTATGGAGCAGTTCCGCCGCTGCCGCATAGCGGATGCTGTCCGCATTCGCGGCTCCTCCGGAACAGGCCCTGGCGACAAGCAGGGAGATCAGCGGACGAAGCTGCTTTCCGCTATGGGACAGGATCGCAGCATTGGTGACATTCAGCAATTCGATGTCACTTCGCAGGGACGACCTTATCAGAGCGTCGGTTGCCTCCCAATCCTTTCCAAGGAATATTCTAACTTCTTCCAGAGTCATGCCTTGTGTGTTCAGTCCAAATGCCCGACAAGCTCGGCCACCGTGTCCGGGAACTCGATAAGCTCCCTTGAACGCGTGTCAAGCATCCCGGTACTCACATAATGGTCAAGCAGATCCTTAAGAGGATTGTAGAACCCGTCAAGGTTCAGCGCATAGATCCTCCCGTCGTACTTGCCGAGTTTCGCAAGGGTCAACGTCCCGACCAGCTCGTCGAGAGTGCCGATCCCTCCCGGAAGCGCAATCGCGGCGCAGGTGCCCTCGCGCATCCTCTCCTTGCGCTCGGCCATCGTGTCCGTCCAGATCAGCCGGTCAAGCCCCGGAAACTTGTACTGCTCCATAAAGCGGGGCAGCACACCGATGTGACGGCCGCCGCAACGGGCGACCTCGTCGCCTATCGCTCCCATCGTACCCTTGATGGCGCCTCCGGAGACAATCGTGTAACCAAGCGAACAAGCCGCACGGGTCACTTCCCGTGCAGCTTGGTTGAATTTCCGGTCGATGTCGTAACTGGCGGAACAGTAAATGACTATCCTTCGTTCTACACCCATCCGTCAAGTCACGTTAAAAGAAGAAGGCGACGGACGCCATGATTCCGTTGAAGTTGTTGCCGTTGTTGACGGCATCCCTCACAGCATCCTTGGAGGAGTCAATCAGATTGCCCCCTTTGTCGTAGATGTCCCCGAAATTCCAGAAATACTTGATGGAAAGCTGGAGTTTCCAGACCTCGACACCGCCTCCGACGCCAAGACCGTACTCGAATTTCTTCAGGCTGTCCTTAAGACCGTCGGCGAACACGCCCTCCGTGTTCTGCCCCAGACGGTAGCCGATGAAAGGCTCGGCGAACACATAGGGACGGAAAGCCAGAAGATCCGGCCCCCACTGAATCTGCACAGGAACCTCAAGATAACCGACCTTCGTCTCAAAAGAGCCTACCGTCTCGGAAACCGAAGAACTGCCCCACTTGTCAGCGGAAAGACCCTTCACCTGATAAAGGACCGACGGCTGGATGGCCAATCCGCCGAAAAGAGGAATCTCGGCCGTGAGACCGACATGGTAAAGAGAGACTGACTTGTTGTCCACCTCCTTGATGGAAGTCGACGAGGAGGTGAATCCTCCGATTATTCCGACCCTCGGTGAGAGGTATGACTGTGCGGACGCATCAGCGCAGAATGCCAACGCCGCCGTCAAAGCGGCCACAATAAATGTTTTTTTCATCTTACAAAAGGTTTAAATCAGTGCGTCCAGTTTGGACGTGATATCGGCCTTGGGCACATTGCCCACAAGTTTGTCAACGACCTCCCCGCCCTTGAAGAACAGAAGCGTCGGGATGTTCCTGATGCCATACTTCACCGCGATGTCCTCGCAGTCGTCAACGTTGCACTTCACGACGGTGGCTTTGCCGTCATATTCGGAAGCTACCGTCTCGACAGTGGGAGCCAGCATGCGGCAAGGGCCGCACCAGGTCGCCCAGAAGTCCACCAAAACAGGTTTGCTGTCGGAAATTATCTCCGCGAAATTCTCGTTTGTGGCTATCTTTTCCATAATGAATGAATATTTAAGAAACTGTTTTGAAATAATTCCTCTCTTTTATTACACGGCCTTTCCGGCCATTTTCATCTTCGTCATCAGTCACGTAGCCACTGCTACGCTCCCTCTTCCGAAGCCGAAACTGTCTCGAAAATTCCGCATGATAAAAATCGGGAACCATTTCAAAACAGCTTCTAAGTAATCTTTTGCCGCTTACCAAAATGTCCGGAACGGCAACCGCAATTACCGTTCCAGACACAAAGATAACAAATTCGCTGACTTCAGCAAAAATTCATGGGTCGGCAGGATGGTTCGGCTTCGCTTTGGCGGGTGCCTCGGCAAGCTCAGCGACCGCTACACCGCCTGCTCGATGTTCCAGACAAAGGCGCGGAGACCGAGTTCCTTGTAGGTCTTGTCTTCCTGACGGAGAGCGTCCAGAATCGGAGCAACCTTCTCGTCGGGCACAACCGTCAGAATCGCATAGTTCTGCTCCGGCCAGGCGTGGTTGCCGTAGTGCGGAATGCCGTCCACGCTGCCTCTTCCCTGAATGTCAAGCCACTGGGTGAAACCTCTCTGCCCGAACTTCTCAAGCAGTTCGACAAGCTCGTTGCCGTAGGCCTGATTGTATGAGATAAAAATCGCTTTCATATTCAAAACTTATCTTTCGCTAACATATTGCCTCTTGAATATTTCATTCACGTCCGAAGGCAGCCATGAGGATGGGCTTGCCTTCGCCGCGAACGCTGAAGGACTACTTTTCAGCCCGCGCCAGCTTCTTCTCCTTACGCCTCTCCTGCGCGGTGGCGAGGGAGCAGTAGATCGTCGGAATCAGCACGAGTGTGACAAGCGTTGAGATCGTCAGACCCCAGCAGACCGTCATACCGAGCGAGCGCCACAGTTCCGAACCTTCGCCCTGACCCACGGCCAGAGGAACCATACCGAGCACGGTCGTAAGGGTGGTCATGAGGATAGGACGCAGACGGCTTCTGGCCGCCGTGATGGAGGCGTCGACAACGCTCATTCCCCTCTCCCTCATCAGTATCGTGTAGTCAATCAGCACGATACCGTTCTTCACCACGATACCGAGCAGGATGATGATGCCGATCATCGCCATCACCCCGAGAGCCGTGTCCGTGGCCCAGAGGCCGAGTATCACTCCGGTGAACGCGAACGGCACGGAGAACATTATGACGAACGGACTCATGAACGATTCGAACTGGGACGCCATCACCATGTAAACGAGTATGATGATCAGAATCATCAGCACGACGAGGTTCTTGAACATGGACTGCTGGTCTTCGTAGTCTCCCGAAATCTCGGTCGAGATGCTGTTCGGGATGTCGGTGGCCTTGACAATCGAGTTGGTGGCGGCCACAGCCTCGCTCAACGCATGGCCTTCGGAGACGATGCCGGTCACGGTGATGTACCTCTCACGGTTCTTTCTCTCGATTGTAGGCGGCACCTTGGACTCGACGACAGTGCCCAGATCCTTGATGCGGACAGCCTTGCCGGCAGGGGTATAGACGACGATGTTCTCGATGTCCTGGACGCTGGAGCGGAATTTCTTGTCGTAGATGACACGGATGTTGTACTCTTCACCTTCCTCACGGTAATAGGAACCGACCGAGCCGTTCATCGCGGCGCTGAAAGCAGCGGCGGCTGTCGTGGAGTTCAGTCCGTTCAGAGCCAGCTTGGTCCTGTCGAAATCCACCTGGTACTCAGGAGTGTAGTCGTCACGGCTCAGCACGACCTGCGAGAAGTTCTCGTCTCCCAGCATCTTGCCCTGAATCTCCTTTGCGACACGGTCTGTCTCGTCGAAATCGTAGCCGAATATTTCCAGCGTGATTGAAGCCGCTCCGCCGACTCCGCCCATTCCTTCCGAGACTGTTCCCTTCTTGACCTCAGGGTACTCGCGAAGATCCTTTCTGATGATGTCGGCGATTTGCGTCGATGACCTCTCGCGGTCTTCCATCGAGCCGAGGTTGACGTTCATCGAGATGATGTAGGAGCCGTTGGACTGCATGCTTCCCCAGACGTTGTCCGAGCTGGCCTGTCCGTAGCGGTACTGAAGCACCTGAATCTCAGGGATTTCAGACTGGAGCCTGGCAGCGAAGTTCTTGGCGAACTCTCCTGTCACGGTCTGCTCCGTTCCTACCGGAAGCTCGATCGAGACGGTCAGACGGCCTTCGTCCGAATGAGGGAAATACTCGCTCTTGACTCCCGGCCCGAGCAGGACGAGGACAACGACGAATATCGCAAGGGCACTGAATATGACGGTTTTCCGGTGTCCCATAGCCCAGCCGATAATCTTGGCGTAGCCTTCGGAGATGGCATTCAGGAACTTCTCGACATTGTCGAAGATAGCCCTGTGGAGCTTTCCGTTCTTCGGTTTGTTGCTGAGCATCTTCGAGCAAAGCATCGGCACAAGGGTCAAGGCCGCGGCGGTGGAGATGATCATGATGATGCTGACAATCCAGCCGAGCTGCTTGAACATGATTCCGGCCATTCCGGAAACCATGGTGAGAGGCAGGAACACACAGAGCATCGTCAGGGTGGACGCGATCACGGAGATACCCACCTCGGAGGTGCCGTGGACGGCGGCCTCGCTCGGTTTCTCGCCTCGATCCAAGTGGGTCGAGACGTTCTCCAGCACCACTATGGCATCGTCCACCACCATGCCGATCGCTATTGACAAGGCGGACATCGAAATGATGTTCAACGTGTTGCCTGTGGCGTAAAGGTAAATCAGAGAACCCAGCAGCGAGATAGGGATTGAAAGCACGATGATGAACGTGGCCCTCCATCTGCCAAGGAAGACATAGACGACGAGCATGACCACCAGCAGGGTGATGAGAATCGTCTCCTTCAAGGAGTCGAGGGTGTTCAGAATGTTTGTGGAGCTGTCCACGACTGTCGTTATCTTCACGTCGGAAGGAAGGGTCGGCTCGATTGTCTTGAGCTTTTCCCTAACGCTCTTGATGACGTTGACGGTGTTGGCTCCGGACTGTTTCTGGATGGCTATCATCGCCGACCTCTCGCCATCCGTGTAGGACTCCTGAGACTTTTCCTCGAGTCCGTCGATGATGTTGGCCACATCCCGGAGATAGACCGTGTGGCCGTCCTTGGTGCTGACGACGATGTCCAGCAGCTCGGAAGGATCCTTGAACTCCTTCTCAACACGAAGGGTAAAAGACTCGGCGCCTATGTCGATGCTTCCGGAAGGGACGTTGCGGTTCTCCGCCGCGATGGTCTGGGATATTCCCGAAACGCTCAAGCCGTAGGCCTCAAGCTTGTTGGGGTCGCAATAGACGTGGATCTCCCTTTCCGGGGCGCCCGAGACGCTGACAGTACCCACTCCCTTGACACGTCCCAGAGGGGTGACGAGCTTGTCATCCAGAATCTTGTCCAGACCCATCAGGTTCTTGTCCGCCTTGGCCGAAAGAATCAGCACAGGCATGTCATCCATGCCGAACTTGAAGAGCACCGGGACGGAAGCCCCGTCCGGCAGGGACGAGTTCACGAGATCCAGTTTGTCACGGATGTTGTTGCAGGCCTCGTCGATGTCGGTGCCGTACTCGAACTCCAGAACCACAATGGACACGTTTTCCTTCGACCTGGAGGTGATGTCCTTCAGGTCCTCCACACTGTTCAAAGTGTTCTCGAGAACCTTTGTCAGGTTGTTCTCGATGTCAGAAGCGCTCGCTCCCTGATAGGACGACATCACCAGCACGACATTGGCGTCGAAGTCAGGATAGTTCGCCAGAGAGGTGTTCATCAGTGAGAATACTCCGAAGACCATGAAGGCGACGAACACCAACGCGGTCGTGACGGGATTCTTCACCGCAGATCTGTATATGCTCATAGTTTAAATTCTTTAGTTGTTCTTGGTGATCTCTACCTTGGCTCCGTCCTTGAGGCTGGAGCTTCCCTTCGTGGCAACGATGTCACCCTCGTTCAAGCCTTCGAGAATCTCGTAGTACCTGTCGAAATGACGGCCTATCTTCACGATCACGCTGTTGACGGTGTTGTCCGGGCTGACCACATAGACGCTTCTCTGCCCGGAGCCCTGCATCTTCACGACAGCCTCGTCGGGAACGATGATGCTGCTGTTAACCCCGAACTCGACCTTCACTCTCGCGAACATCCCGGGACGCAGAGTCCTGTCCGTGTTGCCCACCAGAATCTCAGTGGTGAATGTGTGGCTCGTAGGGTCGATGGTCGGGTAGATCTTGTTGACCTTCCCCGTGAAAGTCCTTCCGGGAATGGCGTCAGCGGTGATCTCCACCTGGTCGCCCTTCTTGACCTTCGTGTAGTCGGACTCGGAGATTCCGACCAGAATCTTGACAGGAGTGATCTGCTGGACGACAAAGATCGGCTGGCCGGAATAGAGGTCTCCCTGGTCGTAGTTCCTGGCAGTGATGACTCCGCTGATAGGAGACCTGAGCCATGTGTTCTCGAGCAGGTTGTTGTAGGACCTGCGGCTGACCTTCCAAGCCATCTCGGCAGCGTCGTAGTCAGACTTTGACACGCCTCCCTCATCGTAAAGGCTCTTCAGGCGGGCCAGTTCGGTGGAGTCGTTCACAAGCTTGAGCCTCGTCTGGTCAAGCTGCGAGGCATCCATCTCGGCGAGCAGCTGATTCTTCTGAACAAAGTTGCCGACATCGACCTTGATGGACTTGATCCTGCCTCCGGTCTGCGGGGCTATGTTGTTGACTGCGAAAGCCTGGACTGATGATGAATATACTTCCGTCTGCGGCACGTCCTGCCTTACGGCGGTGGCTGTCGCGATCAATGTGGCCCTTTCCTCGGCGTTCTGTGAGGCGGAGGCGCTGTCGGCTTTCTTTCCGTTTCCGCAGGCGGCAAGCATCACGGCGGCCGACGCGAAAACCATCGTTCTTGTAATCTTGTTCATATTCTTGATGTTTTATTTTTTACATGTTATCCAAGTCGGGTTCTCCCTTCTCATCTATGAAATCGTAGCCAAGGGTCTTTTCGAGGTTGGATTTGGCCACGACAAAGTTATAGACGGCCTGAGACTGTGCCAAACTGGCCTGGGTCAAGGTAAGCTGGGCGTCGTTCAGTTCGGTGATCGTACTCTTGCCGACCTTGTAGGACTTGGCGGCGATGTCGTAGGCCTTCTGCGCCAGGGCCACGGCCTCGGTGGCGGAGTTGAAACTGTTCATGTTCGTCTCCATCGTGTTGAGGTACTGACGGATGGAGATCTTGAGCTGTCTCTCGGTCTCGACTCTCTGAAGGTCAAGCTGGGTGGCCTGCACCTTCGCCTGGCTGACATCATAGTGACGCTTCCCGCCGGTGAAGATAGGAATCGAAAGACTTACTCCCACATAGGAATATGGAGACCACTGGTACTCGCTGAACTTGAAGTCGTTGGTCATCGCGATCATGCTGTACGAGAAGCTTGCGGAAAGCGTAGGCAGATAGGCGGCCTTCTGCAGACGCACCGTGGAGGCCAGCTGTTCGGCCTGAATGGCGAGCTGCCGCATGGTAGTGTTGTACTCCAGCGACGGGTCACCGTTCTCGTTGATGTCACGGAACATCTCCTTGGAGAAATCCTCCAGAGAGCCTGACACATCTATGTTCCTGTCCAGATCGATGCCCATCACGGCCTTGAGCTGCCAGAGCGCCAGGATGACGGAACTCTCCGCGTTGTAAACGTTAGGTATCGCGGCGGCCACGGTTGACTTCGCCCTTGTATATTCAAGTTCGGAAGCCTTCTGGGCGTTGTAGCGCTTCTCGGTCTGTCCGAAGTTGTCAACAGCGTTCTCATAGACATCCTTATAGACATTGAAGGCCTCCTTGGCAAGGAGCACGGCGTAGTAGGCCTGCTTCACCTGAGTCACCATGTCCAGCCTTGAGGACCGGGCCTTCTCCACGGCAAGGTCAACCCCCTGGCCGGAGATCTTGATGCTCTCCCACAGCTGGGCGTTGACAATAGGCATCGAAGCGGAGAAACCGTAATTGTAGGTGTTCCAACGGCCTACGGCGAATCCGCTGCTGCTGGAGCTGCTCTCGCCAGAATCCAATTTGACGGGATCCATCCCTGCCTTCTCGGACAGTTCGTTGATTCTCAAGAAATACGGAGCGATCGAGCTGAGCATCCCGAAGCCACCGCCCTCATCATCAGAGCCGCTGTCGGAATCCATGTACATCACCTGTTTCTTGATGGTTCTCTGGTAGGCTCCCGAAGCGTTGATCTGCGGGAAGAGAGAGGCGTAGGTGCCCTTCTTGGCATACTCGGTGCGCTGGATCTCCTTGTCCGCCACCTTGACGGCAACATTCTCGCTGAGGGCCACCCTCAGGGCGTCATCCAAAGTCAGAACTACCTTGGCGGTGTCCTTCGGAGACTCTTTCGGAATGGTGTCGTTCCGGTACTGTGCCTGGGCGGAGAGAGCCAGAGGCAAGGCCGCTGCCGTAAGCATCAAATGCTTGAATCTGTTTTTCATACTTATACTAACTGTTTTTATCATTACCCAATGATGAATATTTCTCCAGCCCCTTCGGGGTAAGGAGAGTCCTTGTGACGATGTCCTCGAACGCGGCCGCAAGCGACTTGAAGGACACATTGAAGCCCTCGATGTGGTAGCGTCCCTCAAGGTAGTCGGCCATTCCATCGTGCATTATGCAGATGAGAAGCTGCACCCCTCCGAAATCCATGTCCGTACGGACAAGTCCGGACTTCATCCCCTCATTCAGGCATTCCACCAAGAAAAAGTACATTGCCTTGTAGCGTTCGTCGGTGCGCTTCAAGAAAGTCTCCGGATAGTACTTCATGATGTCCTTGGCCATCCTCTTGTCCTTGTCCATGGTCTTCTTCCTGCTCACCATGGAAAACATCGCCTTGAGTATCTGGACAACATCCTTGCCAGCGACGAGCCTCTCAAACTCGGCCTTCTTCCTCTCCATGTTGTAGGTCACGACATCGGCGACCAGATCCTCTTTCCGGACATAAAACTCGTAGAAGGTCTTCTTCGAGATACGCAGATTGCGGCATATGTCATCGATGGACACCTCGCGGACCCCGTCTTTCAGAAAGAGCCCGTTCGCCGTCTTCAGAATCTTGTCTTTTGTCAACTCTGCCATAAAAACCAAGTAATGTAATCATTAAAAAAACTTGGTAATCTTTGATTGTCTTTTCGGTCTATGGCTCTTTTCTCATCAGTCATGTGCCACCGGCACACTCCTTCTTCCAAAAGAACCCTATCCTCGAAAAGACTGCCAAATCTTTACCATCTTATTCTTTAACGCTTACAAAGCGGTAAACTGTTATGCAAACATTATGCAAATGTGTCAGATTTTTAAGCAGTAATTAATGAATATTCCGCCACGTTCCACGCAGCGAAACATCCTTTAAATTTATTATCAATTAGATAAAACGATGCACCAGAAAACTGAAAAAATTCCCAAGTTTCCTAGAGTACGCCAAAATGCTGGAGAGCTGTGACGATTCCGTCCTCATCGACTGTGTCCGTGACATAGTCCGCGGCGGCTTTCACGTCGTCCGTGGCGTTGCCCATCGCGACACCTGTTCCGGCATATTCAATGATCGGGATGTCGTTGCCGCCGTCGCCGAACGCCATGCACTCCTCCCGGGAAACGCCGATGCGCTCAAGAATCCTCGCCGCCCCGTAGGCTTTGGACAGGCCTTCGGGCACGATGTCCAGAAAATACGGATGCCACCGGGTATAGGCGACATTTTTCAAGACCGGGAAAAGCAGACGGGCGGCCTGCTCATCATCGAAGAATATGGTATATTCATAAACCGTGTGCTCCTTGGCGACTTGCGAAAGATCCAGAAAACAAGACGGATGCAGGTTGAGCTGATCGGCGACCTCGATTGCCTTGGAGCTGCTGAAGTTGATTCCGGCCACAGTGTCGGCGAACACCCAGCAGGAGACATTCTCCCGCTCGGCGATTTCCGCCACCTGAAGGGACACCTCCTCGGGAAGAGGATGACTGTCAATAACTTCGTCCCCGAGTGTGGTTTTGGCCCCGTTCATCTCCACATAGCCGTCGAACGGATAATCGTCCAGATTGTTCATCACGAGCCGCGCCCTTCCGCTCGAAATGAAAAGCTTCACGCCGGCGGCCTGAAGCTTACGAAGGGTTTCCTTGAGATTCTCGGACATCCGGTGGGTGTTGAAGCTCACCAGTGTGCCGTCTATGTCAAAAAAAATTGCTTTAATCATAAATTGCCCGTTAATGAGCGGTGGCTTATCCACTTAGAAGCTATTTTGATTTGTTTGTTTGAAGATTTGAGTGTGAAAAACTTCAGGTTCGACCGCT
>CAVERO010000018.1:0-24301 GCA_963617915.1 Candidatus Methanomethylophilaceae archaeon
CTCCTCAATCCGACAACCGGGAACGCTTATTATCTCGGCCGAGCCGAATTCATCCTTCATTCCCGAAAGGATGGAGATTACCTCGGAAGCGCGCCCACGCGCCACCCAGTTGCCGATAAGTTCGCTTTGTGTGTCAGCCAAAGGCCCTATGAGGGCGATTCGGGAGACATTCTTTAGAGGAAGAACCGAATTGTCATTCTTCAGAAGAACCATCGACTCCTGAGCGAGACACTCGGCGTCGGCAAGGGCATCCGGCTGAAGGTAGATCTCGTTTTCAGGTCTTACCTCTGTGTAAGGATGCTCGAAAAGGCCGAGTCTGAACTTCATCCTAAGCACCCTCCGGACACACTCGTCAACTGTTTCAAAGCTTACACGCCCGTCCTCAATCAGTTTCGCCAGATGAGTCCTGTACAGATTGTCCATCATGTCCATATCGATCCCAGCGTTTATGGCCTTCTCGGCCGCCTCATAACCATCCTTGGCGGCACCTTGGTTGGTAAGCTGTATGATGGCGTCCCAGTCGGACACAATCATACCGTCCCAATTCCACCTCTTTTTCAGGACATCTGTCATAGTGTACCTGTTGGCGGAAGCGGGCACACCGCTGATGTTGTTGAACGCGCTCATCACCGATGCGGCTCCGGCTTCGACTCCGGCATGGAACGGCGGCAGGTAAGTGTCCCATAGAGACTGGTCCGAAATCTCGGTGTACACATAGTCCCGTCCGGCCTCCGACGCGCCATAGCCGACAAAGTGCTTCAAGCATGCGGCTATGCGTCCCTCCGCCGACAAGTCCTCACCTTGATAGCCTCTGACGGCAGCCTGGCAGAACATCGAGGTCAGGTACGGATCCTCGCCATAGCCTTCCATCACACGTCCCCACCTTGGATCACGGGCGATGTCAACCATCGGAGAGAATGTCCAATCCACTCCGCAATAAAAGGCCTCTTTGGCGGCATCGTGGCTGACAGCCTCAACCAGAGACGGATTCCAGCTTGCGGCCTGCGCAAGAGGGACAGGGGACATAGTACGGTACCCGTGAATCACATCGTGGCCGAAAAGCATAGGAATGCCAAGCCTCGTCTCCTCCACACATCTCTTCTGCATCATATTCCGCAGGGTAGCGTCATCCGAGAAATAAATCACGGATCCGGCTTCGGCGGGCACAGCTCCGACCATCTCCCTGAGGTTGTTGTCCACAGTGTTCCGTCCGAGCGTGTACTGATTGAGCTGCATTATCTTCTCTTCCAAAGTCATACGGGAAAGAAGGTCCTCCACTCTCTTCTCAACCGGAGCCGAAGCGTCCTTGTACAGCGGCAAGGCATCCTTCTTAACACGGGCACCGGCCGGCATAGCCACCGACATCATCCAAGCGGCGACCAAAATCAATGATAGAGCCCTATTTTTCATCATAAATATGTTTTTTCTCATTGTAGTAGTCTCGCATAATGTACCAGACCTGTTTTCTCTGTCCTTTATCGGAGACCAGACCCTTTCTGTTCCAGCCATCCTGATTGGTAGGATGAAAACGATAAGGTGAACGGAAGTCAAAGAGAATCCACGGAGACACACCGGCAAGGTTGGGGATAAGGCCGAACATCTCCAGGTTCTTCCGGTATTGGTCCGCCTGAAACTCCTCACTCCACGAACCGGCCTGACCGGCATCGCCGTGCTGCCCGAACTGAGCCTCACACCCGAACTCCGAAATGATCACCGGCTTGCCCTGGGCCACGTTCCAACGACATTCAGACGGATCCGCCGGCCACGGAGCGTACCAGCCCATATATTTGTTGAACGAGACCACATCGAGGTCATCCACAAAATCATCCTCGATTCTGAACTCGCCGAACTCTTTTTTGAAATACACATTGTCGAACGCCGCCGTATAGAGCCTTGTCGAGTCCACACTCCTTCCAAATGACAGTTCCCTGCGCAGAAAAGCGTTCCTCTCCGGAGAAGGGCGGGTCTCGTTGGCGACACCCCAGAAACCGACCGCACAGCGGTTCTTGTCCCGATACAGCATTTCGGAGAACATGCGGAGAGCCTTGTCCATCGTGGCGGCGTTCCCGAAATCGATGCCCTGCCAGACAGGAATCTCCTGCCAGAGGATGATCCCCATCCTTTCAGCCATTCTGACAATATATTCATTCTGCGGATAGTGCGCCAGACGCACCATATTGACACCCAAAGCCTTCGCTTCCGAGAGAAGCATGCTTGCATCCGCCTCTGAATATGCCCGTCCCATTCGCTGAGGAATCTCCTCGTGGAATGAGACGCAGCACATGAACGTCGGCTTCCCGTTCACAAGGATGCGGGTTCCGTCAACGGCTATGTTCCTGAATCCTATCCGCTCTGAAACAGAGTCGCTTTCCAAGGAAGAACCCGCTTGGGTGTACGCCAGCCTGACATCATACAGTTTGGGCGAATCCGGACTCCAACGTTGAAGTTTCTTAACCCGGAAAGAAGTTTCACCATAGCCCTCCTTGTCCAATGATATTCTTTTGGAAACATTCAGTTCAGGAATATAGACCATAACAGACGAGCCTGCGGGAACCTGTGACGACATCCGCACACTGGCGTTGACCACATCGGAGGCGTTCCTGTCCAACTGTACCATATAATCCTTGATGTAGGTGTCCGGTACAGAGACAAGCATCACGTCGCGGGTTATCCCGCCATAGTTCCACCAGTCAAAGGACATCGCCGGTATGGCATCGACACTCCTTCGGTTGTTCACCTCCACTGTCAGGAAATTATCACCCGCGACGACATCTCCGGTCACCTCTACCTGAAACGGAGTGAAACCTCCTTCGTGAGAGGCTATCCTCTTTCCGTTGAGATAGATTGTGCACCGGTAACTCACCGCTCCGAAATAGAGATAGAGCCTATGCCCGGACGGAGCCTTGCCTATCTCAAAATGCCTTGCATACCATACGGTGCCTTCATAGTACTGAAGCTGCGGCAGCTGGCTGTTGAAATCCCCGGGGACATCAAGGCGCAGTCCGTTTTCGAATGAATATTCAAAAAACTCCTCCGGCTTTTCAGGCTTGCGGTTCTCCCAGACCCTCTTTCCGCGCCCCTGATCATAAAGGTCGATGATTGCGTCCCATTTTCCGTTAAGGAGCGTGTAGTCGCGTCCATAGACATTGACCATCAAATCGGGAGAGCCATAGTCCTCCTTGTCCCCGGCGCTGAGCGGCAACGTCGCCGAAAAAGCAAGGGCAAGAGATAGCAATTTGGACAATACGTTGATTTTCATATTCTTATCTTATTTTATACTCATAAAGTGCGAATGAATTCTCCGAAGAGAGAGCGAATTCCACAGCCCCATTCCCTCCTGTAACGGTGTCGAAGGCAGAGCCGCTACCTGTAACCGGGGTGAAATGGACACTTATTCCTTCCGGAAGCCACGTGTCGAGTCTGGCGCTGTCATATTCATTCTTCTCGCGGAACACGAGCATAAAGCCTGTCTTTTCTCCGGATGAGATGGACTGGAAACCTGTCCAGGATTTGCCGGAAGGCTCCTCGCCTATCGGCAGGATGGTTCCGTTATGGAAGTCGTTCATCACCGCCTTATAGGACTTGATGACAGATGACAATCTAAAGGCCTCCTCAGGAAGATTCGAGGCTTCCATCCAAGCGAGAGGCTGTCCGGCCATAGCGGTCGCGAATATATACCCGAACGAATATGAAGATGGTGCGAACGGGTCGTCTGCATATTCACCCGCATTCCTCCATTTGTTGAGGAACTCGACCTGAAGTTTCTCCGCCGGGACATAGCGGCTCAGCTGCCACAGGTTCCGGAGTGTCCAGTAAGGGTAGTAGTTCCGCCAGTCAGTGTAACGGTTCTCCAGGAATATGTTGCCATATTCATTGAAAAAATGATACCCACCTCTGCGTCCCGCCGTCACATCAAGGTTGAACACAGCTTCATTTCCCGTCTCGGCAAGCACCGTGTCGAAGAACCTTCGGAGATTCATCTCCGCCCTTTTGGTAGGGATGGAGACTCCGTCGATTTTGAACACCTTTATTCCGTACTCCTTGTACAGCTTCACAACGGCGTCCGCGTCCTTGCGCCAGTCCTCGAAGTCGTTCTGAACGCTCGGGTTGAACCACAGTCCGAGTTCGATGCCCAGTTCCCCTGCCTTGTCAACGACAGGCTTGAGGCCGTGTGGGTATTTATCCCGTGCAGGAGTCCAGTAGAAAGGGTTGTCATGGATGTTCTTGAAAGACCCTTCAGCCAGCGCAGAATTAGGGCTTTTCCCTTCTTGCCATCCGTCATCTATCTGGAAATGAGTGATTCCAAGTCTGGCTGCCTTCTCAAGTTCCGCAATGCAGAAGCTCTCATTGACCTTTGAATCCTGACTTCTGTCGCCCCAGGTGTTCATCATAACCATCTCATCCCTGTCGGCGTGATGCTCACGAATATGTTTCTGATAATTACGGAGAGCCAGAAGCGGCGACAATCCGCCTTCCCCGAAAACTCCTGTCACACAGGAATACAATCTGACCATACCGTCTTCATCGGCACCACCTTCTGACGCTCCGATGCCGGCCACTGTGAATTTCCCCGATTCACAGATGAAGTCAGCCTCCGGACTTCCAAGCTGCACCGCTGAACAAGGAGCCTCTTTCAGAAAAAAGAAACCGTTCCCGTCCACGGCATCCCGGGCGAAGAGCAGATTGCCTTTATAACCTGCTCTACGGTATGGAATGAATGTACGCTCCTCCACAAGGTTGTTGTTCCAGTCTGTGACATCGAAGAACTCGACCGTCTTGACCTGCCAGTGCATGCCGCCCGGGCTAAACGTTTCAAGATGGCGTGACTTGCTTTCTTTTTGCCGCTTTATTACATCGGTGGACTCTATGTTCTTGTTGTCAGCGGAATTGGCAAGTCCTTCATCCTTCACAGAAGCCAGACCACCGGCATAATTGTCACACGCGATGGCCGGGCAGTTCTCATACACCCTGATCACCCTGCGCACACGTACTCCTCCCATAGAGAACGTAACCTCGGCTTCCAAATGCTCGGGATGTATGCCGTCAGACTTCACCTCACGCACTTCCAGACGGCCATCCGGAGCCTTACCGAAAGGTTGCCCGACAGCAAGGGCTGGCTCCGCGGTGCCGTTCACAAACACCCGGCCGGTACGCTTGTCCTTCACATAAGCGTTCACGACATTTCCCCCATTCCACAGGAACGCACGCTCGATCAATCCGTTCCCCACAAACAAGGTATCTCCGGAAAGGCATGCGTAGCATCCCCGGGACAGATTGTCATCGTTGTTTACCGCGTCCGTCCTTTCGGCGAGGCTTCCGGCCTCGATGACTTTGGTCTCACAATCCGCTCCTTCGCACACGGACAAGGAAGCAGCGCCCCAAGACAATGCTGCAAGGAACAAGGACAATATAATTTTATTCCGCATCCGGATTCATTTTAAATTCTGTGGGAGACTGGCCGAAATGACGCTTGAAGCAGACACTGAAATATTTAGGATTCGCAAATCCTGTCATCGTCGATATTTCCGCAACCGTGTAATCGGATTCCGTCAGCAACTGGCTGGCACGCTTCAACCGTATGTCCAGAATGAACTCTTTTATGGACATTCCCGTGAGGTCATTCAGTTTCTGGTACAGACGGGTGCGCCCGATGGCCATGTCGGACACGAAATCATCCACACTGTAGTCTTCATTCTCAAGATTCTTCTCAATATAATCGACTGCCTTCTTCAGCAGCTCCTCATCGACGGAAGATATGGCGATACGGGAAGGCTCCGCTATGAATTTCTTGCTGTACAGTTCCTTAAGCCTGTTTTGATTCTTTATCAGATTGGAAACCTGCTTATGAAGGAACTCGATGTTCACCGGCTTCCCTATAAAGACATTGGCCTCACACTCCAAAGCCTCGATCCCGGTGTTCTGATTCTCTCCCATCGCAGAAAGGGCTATTATAGGAATATGCGATGTCTTTATGTTCGAACGGATCCTGCGGCAGACCTCAAATCCATCCGCCTCGGGCATCACAAGGTCGGTTATGACTATCTGTGGCATTATCTTCTCCACCTTCGCCAGACCATCAAGGCCATTGATTGCCGTATAGACGTTATAGTAAGGAGACAGCCTCTGTTCCAGATAGTTTCTCAACTGAGAGTCATCCTCTATCACAAGTATGTCATAAGGCTTGCGTCCTTTCTTTTCTGAAGACCCTCCCTGACCGTCCATGTCCGAAAGCATGCTGTCAATCTCCGAAGCAGCATAATCATAGGCCTGTCCCTCACCGGCTGACATATCCTCGGTGTCCTCCGCACAAGGGACGAACGGCAATAAGACCGTGAATGTCACCGTGGAGTCGGCGGAATGCACGGATATGCATCCGTTCAAGTCATTGACAAGTTCCTTGACAATGGCAAGGCCGAGCCCGGTATGTGAATCAAACCCGGTCTTGACGGCGCCGTCACCGTTGAACGGCTCGAATATGCTTCTGTACCTTTCTTCTGGGATGTCCTTGCCGCTGTTCGTCACCACAAACGACAGCCATACAGAATCCACAGGCAAATCCGTCCGCGGGATGTTCTCCGAAGCTGCCCGGCTGACACGGACGCTCACATAGCCATTCTCGGTAGTGTACTTGACCGCATTCGAGAAAAGATTCGTGAACACCTTCTCGATGACATCATAGTCGAACCTCGTGTGGAAACCGTCCACCTGCGAAATGAACTCCGTCTCTATCTGATGCTTGCCGGCATAGAACTCGAACAGGGAAAAGATGTTGTCCACAAAGCGGACAATGTCTCCCGGCTTCAGGTCCATCGGCAGTTTCAGGGTCTCTATCTGCCGGAACTTGAGCAACTGGCTTATCATATGCTGGATACGCACCACATTCTTACCGATAAGCTCCACGTAATTGCGGTAAGGCGCATCCTCCGGGATAAGGTTCTCCAGCTGCTTGAGAGGGTCGATCACCAACGTCAGCGGTGTCTTCAGGTCGTGGGAGATGCTGGTGAAGAAATTCAGCCTCGCCTTCGTCAGTTCCTGAAGGCTTTTTTCCTTCTCCTTCTCCAACTCCAGCTGCTGCTCAAGCATCTTTCGCCTCGTCATGTATGACCAGACATGATAGGCTGACAGCAGCAGAAGCATAACATAGACCAGATATGCGACAGGTGAAAGCAACGGATAAGGCCTGACCTTGAAAGTCAAAGAGCTGACGCGGTCTCCCCATATCCCGTCATTGTTCGCGGCTTTCATCTGGAATGTGTATTTGCCCGGGCGCACGTTCACGAAACGGACATATTGCTGATTCTTGGGCAGTTCGGTCCATTTGTCAGAGATTCCGAGCATACGGTACGAATAGGTGTTCCTGTCCTGCTCAAGATAGCTGTCGCAGGAGAAACCGATATCGAAATTTGATTGCTGACTGGACAGTCTGATGACACTTGAACGCCTCCTCTGACCGTCAAGCGTGGCGACTGCCTGTCTCAGAGGCCATCCGTTCTCCCCTGGGTGCACCAGATGGTCATTCACGCTCAACGATGTGAAATACACTCTTGGCTTCTGAGGGTTCGTGCGGAAGCGCCCAGGATTGAACATTATGAAACCGTTCGTGCCCCCGAACAGCATTTCTCCCTCAGACGTGCGGTAACACGAACGGACATAATATGCGCCGCACCTGTTAGGGATGTCAATCCCTGCTCTCCTTATGGTTCCTTCCTCTTTGGAATAGCGGAACAATCCCGCGTCCGTACTCATCCACACGTCTCCGGAGGCAGGATCCTCCAGAATTCCAAAGACAGTACGGTTGATGAAGTCTCCGTCCTCGTTTGTATTAAAGTTGCGATATGTGCCGTCCGGAGCAAGCAGGTTCACACCACCTCCTCTCGTTCCGAACCACACACCCGAGGAATCCGCCCTGCAGAAGCAGCAGATATTGTTGGCGGCATGCGGATAACCTTCAAGATAATACCTTCCGGTAAACTGCCGGGACTTCGGGTCCATCACAAATACACCATCGTGAGTCATAAGCCAAAGGCTTCCGTACCCGTCATGAAAAAGGGTCTCGACCCGAAGTCTTATCTTACCGCCGTTCTCATCCTTGAATATGACGTTCTCGACCTTCCCGGTACGGCGGTTCCAAAATATAAGCTCGACATCCGGATCCGTAAGCCAGAAACCGCTGTCCCCCTCCGGCTCGAAATCATAGACAGCGAGCGGTTGCCCGGTTCCGGGTCTGGACACCGGCATCGGCGTCACTTTGTCCGTGCTCATGTCAATCACGCTGACACCGCCGTTGAATGCGGCCGCATACATAAGATTCCCTACAGGACGCAGCCGCTTGATCATATTGGATGGCAACACTTTGCCGTCCCCGGCACCCAGCCGCCACCTTGTAAACGAGTTGTCCGTCCTGTTCCATCTTGACAGTCCACCACCCTCTGTGCCTATCCAGATGTTTCCGTCATTATCCTCGGCAAACGCACTGACAATAGGGTAATTCAATCCTCCCGGAGACGGCTCCATATACCAGACATTATTGTCGTGGAATGTCTGGTACGCCAATTTCCCTCCATAAGTTCCTATCCAGACACCACCGTCCGGGTCAGGATATATGGACCACACGGAATTGTTCGGAAGGGAACATTTGTCAAGAAGGCTGGAAACCAGAAGTTTAGTCTCTCCTGAAGCGATGTCGATAAGCAGCAGTCCTGACTGTGTGGCCACCCATACTATGCCGTCGGAATCTATGTAAAGTTCCTTGGCGTCGCTGGACTTGCCATAACTCTCCGGCAGATTGAATGTCCCGGCCAACGCTCCGTCCTTGTCATACACGAAAAGCCCGTTCCGCCTTGTCTGGACATAGACGTACAGACTGTCCTCGACCACATCGGCGACCACGGCGTTCTCGTCATCGCCCACAGTGGCGAAATCCACATAGTTCCCGTCCTCGACACGGAACAGCTTATTGTAGGTCCCTACATAGACATTACCGGCGGAACAGGAAAGATGAAGGGACATCGGAGAGACACGCACCGAGTCCGGAACGGGATACGCCTCTTTCCTGACACCGTCCGCATAACGCACGACATTGTCGTCAAGAATCAGCCACAGGTTCCCTTCCATGTCAGAATCCATCGCACCGACATCTCCGGTCAAAGACAGCGCGAATTCCTGCCGCAGATAGTCAAACGTGTACAATCCTGCGCTTGTGGCGGCATAAAGCCGGCCTTTTACGTCCCTGACAAGTCTGCGGTAGTCCACCGGAGCATGGCCGGGAGCCGACACCGACATGTTCTCAAACGAGTGACCGTTGAACATGAACAGGGCATCCGTACCGCTGAACCAGACTCTGCCGACAGTGTCCTTGACGACGCTGTTTATGCCCCCATAATAGGAGGTTTCCGGCATTTGATGGAAACGATAATTCTTGATGTCGATGGCATACGATGACACCGACACCAGAAAAGACAGTATGACAGGAAAAAATTTCATTTCTTATGAGGGATTTCTTTCACAAAGATAGAAATCTATTCAGACAATGCTTCCAAGTCCCGTACGGAAACCTCCGTCCGTGGATTGAAGCCATCGCCGCGGACATATTCATCAATGCTGTGCAGCAGTTGCCTTGTCGCAGGTCTGTTCTCAATGTCCTTCTCCGTGTCCAGAGCCAGAACGACAAGTCTCCCTTCTCCGACTCTGGCTTCGAAACCTATGCCCAGCTTTCTGTTGCTGTCGAAGCTGTCGATGACCTGGATAAATGGCGTAATGCCGGCAGGCAGCCCCTGCATTTCCATGACCTTTGCATTTTCCAGAATATCCCACCACTGCCAGTCGGTATGGTTCTCCGTAGGAAAGTCAGAGAAAATCCCATTGTCCTTATGCATAAGGCAACCAAGTGTCATGGGAGGCCATGCGAACATTATGGGGTTCCAGAAATGATTATGGAACACCGACTTGCGGCCTTTGACCCTGGACGGTTCAGGAGTCCATACCACGGTGCCGCCATTTGACAGCCTGTCCATGGCCTCTCTTCCAAGTTCTTTGGTATAGAACACGACGGCATCCGATTCCGGCATGGAGATGCGAGGATATACCCAGATGCTCCAGGAATTGGAAAGGCTCTCACCTGCGTTGACAGTCAGTGTAAGCCGGCACGCTCCGGCAATCTTAAGCCGGGACAGCGGAATCTCTATATTCCCCGCTTCGGACACCTCATACATCGGGAAATCATGGAGACCGGCACTTCCTGACGCAAGAACCTTTCCTCCATCATCAGAAAGCGTCCATCCGGTCTTCGCTTTTCTGAACGTCCTGTCGCTGTAGTTATAGACTTCAGCCTTGGCCTTGAATGTCTCATCGCTGAAGAAAGCGCTCTTGGGGTAGCGGAGAAGAAGCACCGACGGAGCGCAGAACTCCCGCCATTTTTCCGGAGTCACAAGTCCCTTGCTGTCCCAGAACGGGTCAAGAACACCCACCGGGGCATAGCCCTGTCCCGTAAAGTCATTCAGGGAAAGAAGCTGGAATCCCGCCGATGATGAGGATCTGAGCAATGCCTCGATGACAGCCTTATACTCCAGTACCGTCAAGGCGCCGGAAGCCCGGAAGAAGTCATCAGCCTGATCCGACATGCCGTTTTCTTCGAGCATGTTTCTCCACAACTCAAGATTGCGGGCTCTTACAGGTCCGTCATACTTGGAAATCTCGGAAAAGTCCGGATACATGCATCGCTGACCTGATTCGTGCGAAATAACAGGGACATCCACATCAGAGGCTGCATTTATGTCCCAGTCAGTGCCCGGGCGGCCTTCATACACCTTGGTCGGGCCTTCCGGAGTGCTCTGCGAGATGTAGTACTGGTCGGAGGGAACCCTGGTTCTGGCCGTGGAACCGCTGTAAAGGTGCCTTGGATCAGTCCTCGCAGCTGTGGAAGTAAGCTCTTCGATGAAGCCGAAGTCACCTTGGATCTCATTGCCGTTGCAGTAAAGCAGGAATGACGGATGGTTGCCGTATTCCTTTAGAATCGCCATAAGCTCTCTCCGAAAGAATCCGAACCTCCTCTCGTCCCGCAAGGCATCCTTCCCCCACATCGGCATTTCTATCTCAAAATAGACCCCGGCCTTGTCAGCCGCGCGAAACGCCGCGTCAGGAGGACACCAGGAGTGGAAACGCATGTGATTCAGTCCATACGACTTCACTATCGACATTATCCTGTCCCAAGGCTCCTGCTCAACAGGAGCGTGCCCCGTCTTCGGGAACACCGCATTTTCAACAGTCCCCCTTAAATGCAGAGGATGACCGTTGAGAGTTATGTGGTGGGAATCATGACCGACCGTCCGCATTCCGAAAGAGACATCGGCAACGTCTTTGAATGATGTCGGACCGGAAATGTCGGACACAAGGTTGTCGGTGGCGGGGACAACCGCCGAGTTCGTCATGGTGCAGAGTTCACAGCTGACCTTATAAAGATCCGGATGGAACTCATCCCAAATGAATATCTTTCCGCCTCCGGAAGTCAAAGGAATTTCCTTTTCGACGACAAGGAGAGAATCTGAAGACGAAATGTGCAGGTCATTCGTGAACTCTTTCCCGTCCGGGGCCGTCACTTTGAACTTCGCAGTCCCCTCGTATGGTTGCCCCGTCCGGTTCGCCACCGCCAATCTGGCTTTGACAACTCCGGATTCGGGCTGCGGATAGAGTTGGAGGTCATCTATATTCACCGGATCGACAGCAATCAGCTTTATCTCGCCGAGCATCCCGTTCCAGTTGATCTGAGTGAACTCCGTATGAGCATGATCCCACTTATGTGTCTCATACTGGAATCTGTTGTCAATGCAGACCGTGATTCTGTGGGTGGATCCGGGCTTCACAAACCCTGTCAAGTCATGTCTGTGCGGCACGCTTATGTAGTCGCACCGGCTGACTTCTTTCGTGTCCACCCACACCGAACTTAGCCAATGCGTGCGTTCGATGTACAGCACAATCCGCTTGCCCTCCCAGGATGCCGGGAACTCGATGTCCCTCTGGTACCATGCCGGCGCCATATATTCGTACAGGCGGGTGAGCCGGTCAACATAGGAATATGGATTCTCGTAGCCTATCCTGTAGTCATCAGTAATGCCTGGAAGCATTATTGTGGACTGCAGCCTGTGGTTGTACCTTGGAGACAGAGACCCTCTGCGGAAGTCCATGACATCCGTCTGGAATCCCCATTCTCCGCTGAGATTGATTTCTTCCTGCGCGTTAAGGTCGCCTGAAGCCATTGACACAAGCCCGAAAGCCAGCGCCAAAACTGTGTTCCTAAGATTCATTTTATTCTGACCTCCGACAGTTTCAGCCAGCCATCGGCCGTATAATCACCTTTCGCGGATGTGAATATGCCGATCTTCTTGTCCGCGGACGCTTCGTCCACGATACCTACGGCCCATACATACTTCCCGGCAGGGACACCGTCCGGCTTCACCGTGAACGAATACTGCTTCGGAGAGCCTTTCGTCCATTCGTGAGGCTGCGCGCCCTCGTCATAGAACATCTTGACAACATTCTCGCCGGAAGGGTCAAGAAGGGCGAAAGCGACCTTGTACTTGTCCACAAACGGTTTGAAATTGGTAGGGCAATAAGCGTAGCCGACATTGGCCCATTTGTGCGTGATTTCTGACGGCTGTCCGGAAGACAGTTCTATCGGCAGGATGACCTTGGCGGGATAAAGCCTGTAGTTGCCGTCCTTTATGAACTGCTCCATAAGGTCATAGGCCTCATTGAACCAGGACCATGTCTCGCTCACGGTGACATCATCGTTATAACGGAAATCCATCATGTTGGCCCTGGCCTCGCGCGCCATATCAAACTCACCTTTCCGGACATCCGCCCAATCCTTATATTTCTCTGACTCCCAACGCATGGGAGCATCTCCATGGGATGCCTTGACCCATCCTCCCTCCGCAATGATCGGAACGATGTAGCGGTATTTCGCGGCGATGTTCTTTTCCCAGCTGCCGTAATATGTCTTCATTCCGAACGCCCCGCTGCCAATACCGAAGCCCTTGTTGACTGCGGACTGGACCATATCCTCCGAATCTGCATTGACACCGTCAGTGGTGGAACCGAGAGAGCGATGGTAATTTATGAATATCGGAATCTTGAACTCTTTGGCGAACAAAGACGTGACCCACTCGAACACAGGCTTTTTGGGAGTCTCGTCGCCTGTGGAGTAGATGCAGCTGTGATATTCTCCCCATTTCCCGATTCCGACTCCGTGCACGAATTCATAATGGTCAGGGTCGTTGATTTCCTGTGCGAAATCGTGGACGAACTTCTCATAGCATTGCTGGAACACCGGATCATCCGGGTACGGAGTCCAGACCTTCATCGACCCGGTCTGGGTCTCATATCCTTTGGCTCCCTTGTCACGGACATAGAGAGGAGAGCAGAACTCATGCTTGTCGCGGCTGTCGATGGCATAGCCGAAACCGACTCTCATATTACGTTTGCGGGCCTCAGCGATGAGACTCTTGTAACGCTGCGCATAGACTGTGTTGCACCCGTCCTGCCACACGTACACCCCTTCCTCAGGATTCAGCTGAGCCCAGGTGGTGCGTATCAGCAGCGTAGTCGCATAGTCAGTGACATTGACCGGACCCGCCGATGACTCCATGCAGTCATATCTCGTCCAGAAATCGGAAAGATCGTTCCCAAGCCCGGCATAGAGAACCCAGCCGCAAAGAGGATTGCGCAGAACCGAGGTCTTGTCCGGAGTTATGTTTATGGTCACATAGTTGTCCGGATTGCCCGACGGCTCATCCTCACCTTTTTCTCCGGAGCAGAATGCGAGAAGCACCACCGCCGCGGCACCGGACAGAATAGTACGTATGCTCAATCTCATATTCATAAAATATTATTTGACAATAACTTCAGCCACTTTCAGCCATCCGTCCGCAGAGAATTCGCCTCTTGTGGCAAGCTCTATAGAAGGTTTGTTGTCATTGTCCGTGTTGACGATGGCGACGGCCCAGACATATTCACCGGAAGGGACATTGACTGCGAAATCAGTCTTGTAGTCGAAAGATTTCGAGCCGGTCCACACTGAAGGCTCGCACTCCTCATCCACCTGAATCCGAACGGCTTTGCCGCTCTTGTCAAGCAGTGCGAAGGCCACCTTGTAACGATAGTTCCATTGAGGGATATTGTTCGGGAAATAACCCCATCCAATGTTCTTCCAACGGTGTGCAAGAGACACTTTCGCGCCTGATGAAACCGACTTCGGAACGCTTATCTGTTCAGGATAGAGCCTGTAGCCTCCTTCGGAGATGAACTGCTGGACGAGGGAGAACGCATCCTCGAACCACGACGTGGTCTCGTCTCCGACACGAAAATCCATCATATTGACCTTGGCGACCTTGCAGTCGTCGTATTCTCCCTGACGGACATCCTCAGGATGGCCTTTACGGTAGCCTCTGGAGTCGTTCCAGTAACTGTGCTGGTTCACAATCCAGCCACCCTCCATTATTATCGGACGCTTGTATGTCCAAGTGGCGGCATAGGCTCGCTCCCAGTCACGATAGTAATCTGACATTCCGAAAGCGTCCTGCCTAAGGCTGTAGCCTTTGCTGACGGCAAGGTTCAGAAGTTTCTCACTGTTAGGGTTGGCGGAGCCGTCGCTCGCGGGATGACCTATCACCCTGTGATAATTGATTGCAAGAGGCACCTCGGTAAAATTCTTCGAGTACACATCGGTGATCCAGTCCATGACCTCATATTTAAGACGTTCCGTGTTCTCCGTGACGGCATTCCCGTTCTCATAGACTACGTTGTGCCCCTCGCCCCATTTTCCAAGGCCATAGCCATCGATGAAAGCCGTGGTTTCGGGATCATTGAAGTCCTTTGCAAGTTCCACGATGAAGTTCTCGTAGTAACGTTGGAAGACCGGATCCTGTGGGTAAGGGGTTTTCCTCAATGGATAGTTGGCATTCTCCAGCCAATATGAGGCTCCATTATCAAACACGAAGGATGGAGTGTTCTCCCCTTGGTCCCGTCCGTCCACCACGACACGGAAAGCGACCGGCAGTCCTCTGTCAAGGGCTCCGTGAATCATCTTGTACAGTTTGGTGGAGGGGTCTCTCCAGGCGTACACGCCTTCGGAAGGATTGAACGTCCTCCAGCTTGTCCTGATGTAGCAGGCAGATGCATAGTCCCTGACACGGACATTCTTTCCCAGCTCGGACACGTAGATTTCCCTGTCCCAGTATGACGGGTCACCCGATCCGCTCCCATACATCACCCAACCGTTGAGGGGATTATGCAGAACGGTCTTCTTGTCAACATTGTATTTGACCACAGCCAAGTCCGTAGAGGTGTCTTCGCCGTCGGAACCTCCTGACGGCTCCTTGGAGCAACCGCACAAAGAGCACAGCGCCAAAAGCGCCGTGCCCATTGCCAGAGTACCTGAAAATATGTTTTTCAGATTCATATCCGGAATACTACTCGCCTCGTTTTTCCATCCATATTCTCATATTCCTGAGATCGAATATGATGAAGTTCGTACCGCTCGGAACCTTGAAGTAGTTCCCGCGGAGGTAAGAGCCTCCTTCCATATCCATCCACTTGCCCAACGTCACGCTCTGATCGTAGTTAGTGCCGGTCCAGACAGGAGCGAACACGTAAGAGTTGTTTGTGTTGTAGGCGTTGCCACCATTGAAGCCATCGACCTTGAGGCTGGAAATGATCGCGAAGTCAGTACGGCCGGAACCGAGGACATTACCTGTATAGACCAGAATCTGAGGATCGGCGAGGGAGACCGTGCACTTGAGGTCCTTACCGGCGGCAGACCAGCCCACGGATTCTCCGCGGCCATACAGCTTATCAACAGTTGTGGTGATGTAGGCGTGTCCGTTGTCACCATCAGAAGGAGTCTTCTGGTTAGGATACCAGGACACCGTGAACGGCTTGAGATCCGTGGCAGGAGAATAAATGGTGGCTTTCGCCGTCTTCATGTCAACCACCACACGGTATTGTCCGGCTGAAGTGATGTTCCAGGCGAAAGGGTTCTCGGTCATCGTGATGTCAACCGCCTGGCCATCCTTCAGGGCGTTGGAACCATCCTTGGGAGCGATATAGTATCTTGCGCCTTCGTACTCTACCGGAAGTTGCAAGTCACCGATGGTAAGGTCGCCGAGCCAGGCGAACTGGAACTCGTTCTCCAGAGTTCTGGAGATTTCTTCCTCATCAACCGCGGTGCCGCCCACGAACATCTTGTCGGCATCGAACACTGTCACCTTGATAGGTGTGACAAGAATCTGGACAGTGCGTACTTCCGGCGTCTCGAATGTGGAGCCACCCTCCCACTGTGCGGTGACACGGAATTCCAGTGTAAACTGCTTGTTCACAGGAAGCCCCCATCTTTCGGTAGCCCAGGTATTCAGCTGCTCAACGGTAAAGCTCTGGCTGAACTCGCCCGGATCCATATCGGTACGGATCACGGTCTTTGAGCCGAAATTGTTTCCGAGGACATCGAGTTTGGTTTCGTATGAGACCATATAGTCATCACCCATATCCCTGGCCTCTGTCCAGCTGAAGGTGACAGCGTCTTTCTTCAGGTTCTCCTCCAGAAGGACGACATCTTCAGAGGATGCGGTCAGTGTGAGGTTCTCTTCCACAGGATCGATGTCGTGATCCATCGGATCCCATTGGCAGGACATGGCGACCGCCGCGACGGCAAGCATTGACAATGCCTTATTCATATATTTCATAACTATTATCGGTTTATTTAATACAATCCATTAATATCCAGGGTTCTGAGGGAATTCGCTACCTCTGTTGGCATCGAGAATCTCCTGAGGGACAGGCCAAAGGGTGAAGTGCTCGTCAAACTGGCCGGCGATGGTCGGATTGTACTTCTTCACACGTGCGACAAACACATCGGCTCCCATTCTTTCAAGAGTGAACCGACGGCTTTCCTCGCCCACCATCTCGCGGATGCGCTCGTTGAGAAGCTCGTCCACAGTGACTTCCGAAGCCTCAAGGTTTCTCACCTTGGCTCTCTTTCTGATGACGTTGAGAGCATCGGCGGCCTTCTGCGTGTCGCCCATTCCAAGATAGGCCTCCGCAAGGTGAAGGTAAGTCTCACCGAGACGGCACTTCATACGGTCCTTGTACGAACCGGTAAGCTGAAGGTTATCCTCCTTTCCGAAGAAGAACTTGGTGAGCGCCGGGAACAGCTGGCCTGTTGACCAAGTCTTGTCAGTGATCTCACATTTCTTGCCGAGTGAGGCTGAAATGAGAGGGTTGTTGTAGTACCAGTCTCTCTTTATGCTGTACTTGGAATTGCGCATGTCACCATCCTCGAAGATTCCGTTCTCGGACGCTCCGGACACAGCGCAGTCATCAAGTGTGGCGCTGGTGTTCTTCGTACCTATCCACCATTTCATAGGTGAGATCTGCGCAAGCCCGCGTCCGCCAAGCGAGTCCGCAAGCGCGAAACCGTTGATCGCGAAGTACTGAGGATTCCATGCGCGGCGTGTCCAGTCATCGGAATTGGTGCCGCCTCCGACCGTCTTGTACTCGAACTGCATAACCCAGATGCTCTCCATGTTGCCGCTGGTACGGTTCTGATTGTTCTCTATGAACATATCGCTGAAAGCGTCTCCCTTTTCGTTCTTGCTTGCGCCGAAACGGGCGGTGTTGAGAGCGAAGTACTTGCTGTCGATGACCTTGTTGGCGCACTTGGCAGCCTCCTCGAAGCAGGCATTGTCATTTGTCAGATGACCCTGGAAGTTGTACATCTCGCTGAGGAGGTGATAGGCGGCCCAGCAGGTGAGCTTTCCGGTCTTGACCTTGTCAGGATCTGCGGGAAGGTTCTGGGCGGCATAGGTGAAGTCCTCGATGATGTGCTTGAGGACTTCCTCCTTCGGGTCCATTGTGAAAGAGAGTTTGAAAGGATTCTCGATGGTCTCCACCCAAGGAACGTCACCATAAAGGTAAACAAGTGACCTGTAGGCATAAGCGCGGAAGAACCTTGCGGTGGCAAGAGCGATCTGCTTGTCCTCAGGATAGTCCCAGTTGGTGTTCTTCTGGGCATAGATCAGAATCTCGTTGGCGGAAGCGATGAGGTTGTAGGACCAGTTCCAGTAAGACCTCACGAAACGGGTCGCCGATGTGAGAGTAAGGTCAGCGAACGGAGTAAGGGAACCATCCTTGGCGCCATTCTGGTCCACGATGTCAGTGGCGATCTGAAGAGCCTCGTAGGCGCAGGCCGCACCGTGCATATAAGCTCCGTTCTCACCCCAGGTGTTGTACTCTGAACGGGCTATGGAATACAGGCCGTTGCATCCGGTCTCGAATCCCATTGAACTTGTGTATGTATTGTCCGGAGCGAGGGAACTTTTGAGATCCTCGTCAAGAAATCCGCTGCATGAAGCCAAGGCTGCCACTGCAATGGCGGCGAGGCAGGACATTAATATATTCGTTTTCATATTTCTGATAATATCCATATTAGAATGTAACTGTGAGTCCAAACATATACGAACGCGCCGTAGGGTAGGATGCGAACCATGTGTTGTCATAGTTGAGCATCTGACGCATATTGGAGACAACGCCCACATTGTTGACGCTGACATTCACATCGACTGCGCTGAGGCGTACCACCTTCGTGGCCTTCTTTGGAATCCTGTAACCGAGGGTCACATTCTTGAGTGAGACGTAGCTCATCTTCTTGTAGAACCCGTGGCTGAATCTGTTCACATAGCCGGGAGATGTGTACTCGGCGTCCGGAGTCTCCGGAGTCCAGTATTTCGCTCCGTGGATATAGTTGCCGGAACCGAACGCCCATGAACCGATGTTGGCCACATTGTCGGTCATCCAGGTACCGAACTTCCCGTTGAGAAGGAATGAGAAATAGAAATCCTTGTACTGGAGTCTGTTGCCCATGGACATCGTGAAGCTTGGCCTTGTGCTTCCGATGATGACACGGTCGTCCGTGGAGATGACTCCGTCGCCGTTGGCGTCATATAGTTTGGCGTCACCCGGCTGAGCACCTGTCTGATGAACCTTGGTGTTGCCGTCCTCGTCAGTGAACGTGAACTCGTCGCCTTCCTGCCAAAGACCCACAATCTTGTAGTCATAGTAAACCGAAAGCGGCTTGCCAATGAACCATTTGTTGTTCACATCATCCAAGCCGTCGCCGCGAAGCTCGACAATCTTGTCCCTGTTGAGGAAGAAGCTGAGATCCGTGTTCCAGGTGAAGTTCTGCTTTCTGATGTTCACGGTGTTCAAAGATAGTTCTATACCCTTGTTCTGTGTCTCGCCGACATTGTCCCAGATCTTGTTGTATCCGTTCATGATAGGCACTGTACGGGTCATGAGAAGATCCTTGGTGTTGGAGATGTAGGCATCAATGGAACCACCGAGCCTTCCGCGGAAGAACAGGAAATCGACACCAAGGTTGGCCGTATAGGTGGTCTCCCATTTGAGGTTCGGGTTCCCGATGCCGTCCGAAGGAAGGTAGGCGGAATTCACAGCGGATGAACCGTCGCCGTAGATATATTTCACACCGTTGGTCGCATAGAGACGGTCAAGAGTCTGGTATCTGGAGATGGCATTGTTCCCGTTTGCTCCATATGAGAGACGGACCTTGAGCATATCGACTTTGTCGGTGTTGTCCCTGATGAAGCTTTCCTCTGAAATATTCCAAGCCACGGCCGCTGAAGGGAAGAAGCCGAACTTGTTGTTGGCTCCGAACACCGAGGCCCCGTCGGCGCGACCCGTCAATGTGACGAGGTATTTGCCGGCATAGCTGTAGTTGAGACGAAGCATGTAGGACATCATACTCTCCTTCCAATATCCGGAGCCGATGGTGACGTTCTTCTCGGCTCCGTCCATCTTATAGAAGCTGGAGTCATCGTTGACGAAGCATTCGCCGTTCTGAGAGGCGGAGATGTTGGACTTCTCCTGGACAGAGAAGAGCCCTGTGGCGTCAACATGATGTTTGCCGAAAGTCCTGTCATACTTGAGGATGTTTTCCCAAGTGTAGTCCGTTGTGTGGTTGTTGCTGATTGAAGCCTTTCCGTCAACTTTCTTTCCCGTGACGGTATTCCGCCCGTAATAGGTGCCGGTGAAGCTGTTGCGGTAGTTGTAGCCGAACTGGGACTTGAACGTGAGGCCGTTCACAGGCAGTTTGATTTCCACAAAACCATTGAGGAGGACATTGCGTCCGGTGCTCTTCTGGTCCGCATTGACATCCTTCATCGGGTTTGGAAGGTTACTGTAGTCCATCGGCTCCTCGTAGTAAGCGCCGGTCTCGTCCTTGTAAATGCCATAAGGAGACTGCTTGACCGCATGCTCAAGATTAGGGGTGACACCACCGGACTCGCGGTTCACGAACTGGGTGGTGATGCCGACGGTAAGCCAGTTGTTAAGAATCTGGTTGATGCTTGCGTATGCGCTCACACGGTCATAGTTAGAGTTGTACACCACTCCTGGATTGTGCAGGTAGGAGACAGAGGCCATATACTGAGTCTTCTCGGTGCCGCCGGAGAATGACAGCTGATGATCCATGTTGAAAACTGTGCGGAACACATAATCCTGCCAGTCATTGGTGATTCCGAGAGCATAGTTCTGTTTCTCGGACGCGCTGATGACCTGCCCCGCAAGCGGGTCAAGGTCTTCACCGGTCAGCTGCTTGGTTCCGAGTCGGCCCAAGTCCTGCTTGAAACGGATGAACTCGTTAGGACCCATCACCTGGATTCTTTGCATAGGCTGGGAGACACTGAGGCGGGTCTTGTAGGTAACAGTCATAGTTCCCTCCTTACCTTTCTTGGTCTGGATAAGGATGACACCGTTGGAGCCGCGGGATCCGTAAATCGCCACGGAAGAAGCATCCTTGAGGACGGTTATGCTTTCGACAATATCCGGATCGATGTCAGCGAGGCCGCCTTCGTAAGGGATGCCGTCAAGGACAATCAAAGGGCTGTTCGTGGCCGACAATGAATTCTGGCCACGGATAAGGAGAGACTGGTTGGATCCCGGAGCCTCGTTCGAGGTCGTGATCGTGAGGCCGGCGACCTGACCCGAGATGCGATCCATAAGGTTGCCGGTGGAAACCATGCCCAAAGTCTCCTGATTCACGACGGAAAGACCTCCAGTGAGGTCCTTCATCTTTTGGGAGCCGTAGCCGATGACCACGGCGTCCTCCAGATTGAAGGAGTCAAGCACAAGCTTGACATTGATGACAGAAGAGTTGCCGACAACCACTTCCTGCTCCTTGTAGCCAAGGCAAGAGTAAACCAGCGCCGAAGCGGACGTGGCTCCGATGCTGTAGGCGCCTTTGTCATCCGTGACAGTCGCATCCTTAGTGCTGCCGCTTTTCACATAAACAACGACTCCGGACAAGGGAGCGCCGCTCTCATCGACTACACTTCCGCTGATTCTCAGATTTTTGTTCTGGGCGGATGCGCCAAAGGACATCGCCGTCAAAAAGCCGAGAGCCGCCATGAAGGCTGTTCTGATAACTTTCATCATAATCGAAAATAGTTTTTGTTATTAATATGTTTGTAAATATATTCATCACCTGATGACCACCTCGCCGACCTTAAACCAGCCGTCCTTTGTGAGGGACGCGGCGTCAACCGCCATGTTCAGCCCGGGAGCGTTCCCTTTACGAGTGTCCGAAATGGCGACAGCCCAGACATACCTCCCCGGTGCGACACCGTCAAGGGTGACGGTCATACTATAACAGGCAGGCTTGTTCCGCATCCACTCTGAAGGCTCCGCCTTGGTGTCAACGAATATCCTTGCGACGCGGCCGTCCTCCGCAATGAGGGCGATGGAAGGCTTGAATCTGTAATTCCACTGCCTGATGTTGTTCGGACAGTAGCCCCAACCCAGATTCACCCAAGTGTGGGTCAAAGTCAACGTCTCTCCGGTTGCGACCTCATCGGGCACCACAACCTGAGCGGGATAAAGCCGATATCCCCCGTGACGGATGAACCTTTCCACCAAATCCACGTTCTGAAACCAGGACTCGGTTTCGTTTCCCACGCGGAAGTCCATCATATTCACATGCGCCTCCTCTGCCGCTTCCATCTCTCCTTGCCTGACCTCTTCGGGATGCCCCTCATGGTACCTTCCTGACGGGTCAATCCAATAGCGGTGATGGGCGCCGGTAATCCAGCCTCCCTCCAATATGACCGGAACCTTGAAATTCCACTTGGCCGCCATCGCTTTTTCCCATTCCTTGTAATATCCTGTCATCCCGAAAGCATCGTGACGAAGGCTGTAGCCTTTTGCGATAGCGCTCTCAACCATCCCTTCAGAATCAGGGTCAGGTTCATCCTCCCAACCGCTGACATTCTCCACGGCAAGCACCCTGTGGTAGTTCATAACAAGAGGGACTTCCTTGAAGTTCCGGGAATACAAATCGGTAATCCACTCATAGACGGGAATCTTGTCATCCTTGTCAAGGTACTTCATGGAATGGGCCTCGCCCCATTTCCCGAGACCGTAGCCATCGATGAAGTCAACCTCGTCAAATGAATCGAACCTTGAGGCGAAAGCCTTGATGAACTTTGAATATTTCTCCTGAAAGACCGGGTCGTCAGGGTACGGGGTGTACACTTCCTTGTCGCCGAGTTTGGATGCGAACGCCTTAGCACCGGCATCAAGCACGTACTGTGGAGTGTTCTGTCCTTGGTCACGGCCATCCACAACGATGCGGAAAGCAAGACGGAGGCCTCTGCTCCTAACCTCCTTGAGAAGCCTGTTAAGACGCGAGTCAGAATCGTTCCAGAAATATTTCCCCTCCTCGGGTTCCATAGAGGCCCAGCTGGTACGGATGTATGCCGTGCCGCACCAGTCTGTCACCCTCACCTTTCCTCCGGGAACCGCCGCCGGAAACTCATCATAACGCTGGACCTTGCCGAAATCCGAATCCCAATTCCTTCCCATATACATCACCCACCCGTTCAGAGGGTTCTTTATTATGGAGACGGTGTCAGGAGCGATATTGACCGTCTGATACTCCGGAGCACCCGACAGGACAGTCGCCTTGAGTGGCAATTCAGCGGCAGACATAAGAAGAAGCGGGAGTGTCAGTAAAAACGTTCTTAACATAAAAGTCCATGTGGTTTTAAATTCCGGCGGCAAAATTATAACATCCGGAAATTTTTAAGGGATTATTTTATTCATAAATGGTTCGTTTTTGTACAATAGCCTAATATTCAATCATTTATCAGACATAAAGAATTATCCGTCCGCTCGACAAGGCGGAGGGATATTTGAACATCTCCATACAAACCGTATATTTGCATCACGCCGGCTTACCACAGGGAGAATCCATTCCGGGTGGCCTTAGGCTCAATTAAGAACACCAATGAACAAAAGCAACACATCACTCATCAAGAGATTCATCGCCCTGCTGACTGCAGGGGCGCTAGTGGCGAACGTAGCCTTGGCACAGGAAAAAGATAATGCGGCTGCCGCAGCCAACGCAGCGGCGGACAGCACCCACCCGTGGTACGGGGCAAGGGTCGGAATCATCGGGGATTCGATCTCGGATCCGAAAGTCGCGAACGGACCCGAAAAATACTATTGGTACATGGCGCGGGAGATCGGGATCGTCCCTTGCGTCGTGGCGCGGAACGGCCAGCAATGGAACGAAGTCCTTCCACAGGCGAACAGATTGAAAAGCGACTATGGCGACAACATAGATGCGATTCTTATCCTTATGGGCACCAATGACTTCAATGCCGGAGTGCCGATCGGAGAATGGTTCACTGAAGAATATGTCCAAGTGGAGGCCGCCAACGGTGAGCCGAAGTCGATGCAGACAAGGAGGCACAGAACCATAAATTTCGACCCTGACACATTCAAGGGCAGAATCAACATTGCCCTCGACTCGCTTAAGAACATGTACCCCCATCAGCAGATCATCCTGCTGACTCCGCTTCACAGGGGCTATGCGAAATTCGGAGAGAACAACATCCAGCCGGATGAGAACTACACCAACAGATGCGGGGAATACATCGACGCCTATGTCAACGCCGTGAAAGAGGCCGGGAACGTCTGGGCCGTTCCGGTGATCGACCTCAACGCTATTTCAGGAATATTCCCGCTCAACCGCTCGCAGAAGGAATTTTTCCCTCGCGACAAGGACAGATTGCACCCTACAGACGAAGGACATGAAAGGATGGCCGCCGCCCTCATCGCATGGCTGAGGTGCCTGTCCCCTGACTGCCAACTCTCAAGACAGCGTTGAGCTATCTGAACGAAAACCTGGCTCCGAACGTCATCACGAAATCAAACGGCCGATCCTTGTAGATTGTCT
>CAVERO010000019.1:0-24289 GCA_963617915.1 Candidatus Methanomethylophilaceae archaeon
TCACCGGCACCGACACCCACTCCCCCGACCTCCTCCGCCGGCTCCTCGTCTCGCCGGTCCGGAAAAGGACCGTGAGGGAGATCGTCCCCGAGTACAGGAGCCGTCACTCGAAGTACGAGGCTCTGGACCGTCGGGAGATATAGACGGCGGTCAGGACATGCAGGACATATGAAAGTATAACCTTTAACAGATATTAGAATCATGAGACACATGAGACAATTGATCCTTGCGGGACTGGCCGCCCTGACGGCGGTCCCGTCGTTTTCCCAACCTGCGGCGAAGACTGACACGACGGTGACGGTGGAGTACAGCGGCGCTAAGAACCTCGTGGAGACCGCACCGCTCAAGTGGAACTGGTTCGTCGGCGTCGACGGCGGCGCGCAGGTCTGGTTCGGCGAGTATGACTGGGAGTGCAGGATGGGCGACAGGCTCGCTCCGTCGCTCAACGTCCACGTCGGCAAGTGGTTCACCCCGACTGTCGGTGCGAGGCTGTCCTACGGCGGCATAGGCATGAGGGGCGCCACCACGGTCAACAACCCGGTGCACTCCACCGGCAAGATCATCCCCGGCCTCAACCGCATGGAGCAGAAGTTCCGTTTCTGGAACATCCACGCCGACGCGATGTTCAACCTCGCCCATGCCCTCTGCGGGTACAGGGAGGAGGGTCATTTCTGGACCCCGTCGGCGTTCATCGGAGTGGGCTTCGCGCACATATACTCCGAGGAGCCCAAGGGCAAGGACATCACGGCCAACGGCGGCATAAGCAACGCCTTCAGGCTCGGCAGAGGTCTGGACCTCAACGTGAACTTCGGAGCGTTCCTCGTGAACGAGGGGATCGACGGTGAGGTCGGCCACCGCTGGGGCGAGGGCAACTTCGCCGCCACTGTCGGCCTGACCTACAGGTTCAAGCCGCGCGGGTGGGGCCGTACCAAGACTGTGAGGGTCGTCGAGACGTCTGACGTGAGCGGCTACGAGAGGGCCCTCGCTGAGCTCGAGGCCGAGAGGGCGTGCCTGGAGAAGGAACTTGCCGCGCTGAAGGCCGCTCCGGCCAAGGTCGAGACCGTGAACATCCTCACGTCGCCTTTCTATGTGCGGTTCGAGCTGAACAAGAGCAGGCTCACGAAGGAGGCCAGGGTCAACCTCGGGCTTCTCGCCGGCGTGCTGAAGTCCTCAGGGACTAAGGTCACAATCAGCGGCTACGCCGACGCCGCGACCGGCAACAGGAGGATCAACGAGAGGCTCAGCCGCGAGCGCGCCCAGGCCGTCCGGGACTGCCTTGTGAAGGAGTTCGGCGTGCCGGAGTCCCTCCTGACGGTGGACTACAAGGGCGGCGTCGGCAACATGTTCTACGACGACCCGGCCCTCAGCCGCGCCGTCATCGCCAGGGCCGAGTGACGCCCTGGCGGCGACCCCGTCTCCCCTCCGGCGTCCTGAGGACTATTCTCAGATTGTTCTTTATCAGCCGGATGGAACACTCTCTCTCGTTAGTGGTCAATTCTAGCCGAGTCCAAAATTGACCACTAACAATAACGAATTATCTACATATTGAGAAGTTTTCGTACTTTTGCAAAAAGTTCTGAATATGGAGAGAATAAAACGGGAGGATTACATACTGCAGGTGCGCAGCCTGCTGGGCAAGGGAGAGGCCGTGGTGCTGACAGGGCATCGCCGGGCCGGGAAGAGTTGTATATTGGAGCTGCTCTCAGACGAACTGTCGGACGCGGGCAACGTGATATACATCGATATGGAAGACCCGGCAAATGCCGACATTGTGACCTTCCGTGAGCTGTCGGAGAGGATAAAGAGCAGCGTCAAGCCCCATGGGAAAAACTATGTGCTGATTGACGAGGTGCAGGAGGTGGCTGAGTTTGAACGTGCGCTGCGCTTCTGGGTGAAGCAGGAGGGAGTAGATGTGGTGGTGACGGGGAGCAATGCTGCCATGCTGTCAAGCGACATCGCTTCATCGTTTGCAGGACGCTACCACCGTGTGCATGTGAGCAGTCTGGACTACAGCGAGTTCCTGCTGTTCTACGGACTGGAGGACTCCGATAATGCTTTTTCGCAGTATCTGCGCTGGGGAGGTCTGCCGTTCCTGTACCGCATTCCTCTGGAGGACGAGCGAACCAGGACGGAGTATATGGGCAGCATCTATGATACCATCTTTGTAAAGGATATTGTGCGCCGAAAGAATGTGCGCAACGTGTCGCTGCTTGACAACCTTGCCAGATTCGTAGCTGACGGCACCGGAAAGGTCTTCTCTGCAAACAGTATTGCGAAATACTTGAAGGGGAGCGCGCTGCAGGTCTCTGCCAATACGGTGTCGGAGTATATGGACGCGCTGTGCGACACGTATATGATAGACCGTGTGAAGCGTTACGACATCAAGGGAAAGAGTGTGTTTGAGCAGCAGGACAAGTACTATTTCGAGGACTTGGGGCTGAGGAACTATCTGTGCCGTGACAAACGGAGCATAGACATGGAGAAGGTGCTGGAGGGTGCTGTCTATCTCAGGCTGAAGCGGAGCGGCTATGATGTGTATGTGGGACAGCTCAATGGCAAGGAGATAGACTTTGTGGCCCGACGGGGCGATGAGCTGATGTATGTGCAGGTGGCCTTGACAGTGACGGGCGAGGAGACGTATGAACGCGAGTTCGGCAACCTGAAACAGATAAAGGACAACTATCCCAAGTATGTGGTGACGATGGATCCCAACGTGGGACTGATTCACGATTCGGGCATCGTGGCCTGCCCGGCACGGGAGTTCTTAAAGGATAAAATTTAGTTGACCCTTTTTCCAGACATTGACTGCTAACTTCCTGTCATTCTCGGCCCCTTCTCTTGTCATTCCCGGCTTGACCGGGAATCTCGTTGTATATGGTAAGCGTCCACTTCTCCGCCTTGGCTATTGAAGGTTAGCCTCCATCTTTGCCGAAAAACGAAAGGCGAAATGGAAACGACAAATCAAACGACAGTTGCACCGAAGGCAGACTCGGTAGATTACGCGGCAGCGCTGTGGAGATATCGAACAACATCTCCGAACAGACGGTGCGCAAGCTCAAGATGAACCTGCGCAACGCGGGCAACATCGGGAGCGAGAGCTCGGCCGCTGACAACGCCTTCATGTACTCGGTGATCGAGAGCTGCCGTCTGAACGACATCGACCCGGGCAAATACCTGAGGCATCTGCTGAACAGTCTGAAATCGCACAGAGATGGCGACGACCTTACCGGCCTCCTGCCGTGCTACTGCACCCTGTAAATACCATTAATCAGAGAAAACCACAAAACTTCACCGAATCGCCCATTGAAAATCAACGGGTTGGAGAAGTGGACGCTTACATTGAAAAAATAATCAACAAGTAATACCAAAAACGGACAATGGTTGGCCCGGCGACGGGTCAACCAGCGGCTATGCGCTTGATTTTTAGATGAGTCCAAACATTGACCACTAACGGCCTATGGTGGAGGCTCTTGAGCAGTTGCGACGGGGCTTTGTAGGCTTGGTTCAGATGGAGCATAATAATCAAGAATATAAAGAATTTACAAGTAATTAGTTATGAAGAAAGTAATGCTGGTCTTCGGCACACGCCCGGAAGCGATAAAGATGTGTCCATTGGTCAAGGAGTTCCAGAAGCATCCCGATGAGTTTGAGACCATCGTTTGTGTGACTGGACAGCATAGGGAGATGCTTGATCAGGTGTTGAAGATATTTGAAGTCAAACCGGATTTCGACCTGAACATAATGAAACAGGGACAAGATCTGACTGATGTCACAGCAAGAGTATTGACTGGAATGCGTGATGTTTTCTCTCAGTGCAGACCGGATGTAGTTCTTGTACACGGCGACACCACCACTTCCACGGCAGCAGCCCTCGCTGCCTTCTATCAGCAGATGCCTGTAGGTCACGTGGAGGCAGGTCTTAGGACCCATAACATCTATTCACCGTGGCCGGAGGAAATGAACCGTCAGATAACCGGGCGAATCGCCACATACAACTTCTCTCCGACTCCTCTTTCAGAGAAGAACCTAAAAGAAGAGAAAGTCCACGGCAATATCTATGTAACTGGGAATACGGTTATTGATGCCCTTCACTTGGTAGTCAACAAACTTAAAAATGACATAGAACTGGCAAAGGAGCAGGATGCAGTCCTTGCAGCTGCCGGTTATGATGTAACTCGTCTTGCGAACGGTCGCAAACTCGTGCTTATCACAGGCCATCGCCGTGAGAACTTCGGAGATGGTTTCATCCGAATGGTGACTGCAATCCGCGACCTCAAGAACAAGTACCCGGAGGTGGATTTCGTCTATCCGATGCACCTCAATCCAAATGTCCGGAAGCCTATACACGAAGTATTCGGCGAGGACCTCAGCGGTCTGGACAATATGTTCTTCATCGAACCTCTACAATATCTAGAATTTGTCTATCTGATGGAGAAATCCACGATTGTTCTCACAGACTCCGGCGGCATTCAGGAGGAAGCTCCCGGTCTCGGTAAACCAGTACTTGTTATGCGTGATACGACTGAACGTCCGGAAGCTCTTTCGAGCGGCACAGTACATCTTGTGGGTACAGACTATGATAAGATAATGAACGAGGTCAGCACTCTCCTTGAGGACGAACAGGCTTACGCCAAGATGTCCAAAGCAGTGAACCCTTACGGCGATGGTAAGGCGTGCGACAGGATAGTTCGAATCTTGAATGGCGAAATTGTGGATAGATATGCCGTATGCTAGCATCTTGGTCTCAAAAAGGTTGAAAATTAAAAACTTAACAATACGATGATTAATGTAATTGGCTTGGGCTACATCGGACTTCCGACGGCCCTTATGATGGCTTCCCACGGAGTAGAGGTCATCGGAACGGACTACAACAAGGAACTTGTTAGCACTCTCAAAGCAGGACATACGACCTTCAAGGAGAAAGGCCTTGATGAACTCTTTCAGGCTGCAGTAAAAGCTGGAATCAAATTCACAACCGAGTATCAGAAGACGGATATGTATATAGTGTCTGTTCCTACTCCATACGACAAATTCTCTAAGAAAGTAGATGCTTGCTATGTGGTTGGCGCCGTTAAGGATGTGATGAAAGTCTGCCCTAAGGGTGCGACAGTCGTTATCGAGTCCACAGTAAGCCCGGGAACAATCGACAAATATGTTCGCCCAGTTATCGAGGCAAACGGCTTTACCATTGGAGAGGATATTAATCTCGTTCACGCCCCTGAACGCATCATTCCGGGTAATATGGTCTATGAACTTCTTCATAATAACCGTACAATCGGTGCAGACAGCAAGGAAATCGGAGAAAAGGTTAAGAAGTACTATGCAAGTTTCTGTCAAGGCGAAATCGTGGTTACTGACATCCGCTCCGCAGAGATGACCAAGGTTGTGGAGAACACGTTCCGCGCTGTGAACATCGCTTTCGCAAACGAACTTTCAAGAATATGCCGTCACGACAATATGGATGTCTATGAGATCATCCGCATCTGCAATATGCACCCTCGAGTGAATATCCTTCAGCCAGGCCCCGGCGTTGGCGGCCACTGCATCAGTGTCGATCCGTGGTTTCTTGTGGGTGACTATCCGCAACTCGCCAAGGTCATAGACGAGTCGATGAAGACCAACGACAGCCAGCCGACCTTCGTTCTCAACCGCATCCATGAGATAATGAAGGAGAACGGCATCACGGATAACAGAAGAGTCGGTCTCTATGGTCTCACATACAAGGAGAACGTTGATGACTTCCGCGAGTCCCCGACTCTCCAGCTTCTCGAAGCTCAGGAGCGTCACCTCGCCCGTCCGCTCAAGTGTTACGATCCGTTCCTCGAGAATCATAAGATCGCTGAGAATCAGTACTCTGACTTCGACGAATTCCTTAAGGATCTGGATATGGTAGTCATTATGGTCAAGCATGACCACATAAAGCAGAACTGGGAGAAACTCAAGGGCAAGGTGATTCTTGACTGCTTCAATATCTGCCCGCTGGAAGAGAAAGTTTATCATATATAAGGCGGTCACCTTTTTCGATAGTTCCTGATGTCCTACTTGTTGGCGAATTGTTCTTTACAGAGACGGCAGGAATGGTTGACAGACTATTTGACCGAGAACGAGTACGATACCTGTAATTGTGTGGGCATCATTACGCTTCAGACTCCGGGAGTCGAGACCGTCGAGAGGTTGCGCCATTTGCTTCAGTTGGACGAGAACCGGGCTTTTGCAAAGCGCGATTCCGCGGATGCTGTCAATTGCTTGGCTGAGCACATTGAGGAGTTGGGAATCTCTGTCAGTTTCAATAGTGGCGTGGAGAACAACAACCGTCGCGAGATTCCTGTGGAAGAGTGTCGCGGGTTTGCTCTGGTCAATGAGGTGGCTCCGTTTATCTTTGTCAACAACAAGGACAGCAAGCCTGCCCAATTGTTCACCTTGATTCACGAGGCGACACATATCCTCTTGGGTACGAGTGCGGGGTTCGGCGGAGATGTGGAGAAGATTAACGATGCCACGGAACGCTACTGCGATCAGGTGGCTGCGGCGTTCTTGATGCCGGCCGACTTGGTGAAGACAAATTGGGAAGAAGGATATTTGCACGAAAAATATGCAATTTATGCTAATCATTGCACGTTCTTGATGCAAAAGTTGTAATTTTGCACCAAGAACAAATGGCATATGGAACAATTATTCGAGAATTTCAAACGTAAACTTCGCGACACTCCCACTGACCTGGTACGCTACAAGTACCGTCAAATCGCCTGGCAAGGACACGCCTTCGGCTTGGTGGGACCACGAGGCGTAGGCAAGTCGACGATGCTCTTGCAGCATATCAAGATGCAGTTGGACCTGAAGGACACGCTATACGTTTCGGCAGACAGTCTGTATTTTGCATCACATACCCTGGTGGACTTGGCAGACCACTTCTACAAGATGGGCGGCAAGCACCTCTTCATTGACGAGATTCACAAGTACGAAGGATGGTCGGTGGAGGTGAAGCAGATCTGCGACAGTTATTCTGACCTGCAAGTCGTCATCTCGGGATCGTCCATACTGGACATCACGAAGGGTATGGCTGACCTCAGTCGCCGTGTGCCGATATACGAGATGCAAGGACTCTCGTTCAGGGAATACCTCCACCTGTTTGAGGGTATCAAAATGGAGGCTGTCAGCATCAGCCAACTATTGAGGCATGAATATGAAATACCGGGCGTGGAGCATCCGCTGCCCATCTTTCACGACTATCTGCGACGGGGCTACTATCCTTTCGGCAATGACGAAGCCTACGATATGGAACTGATGCAGGTGGTGGCGCAGACCATGGAGAGCGACATTCCCCTGTATATGAACGCCAATGTCTCCGTGGGCAGGAAACTGAAGCAGCTGCTGATGGTGGTGGCGGAAAGTGTGCCTTTCAAGCCCGTGATGCAGAAGTTGGCTGATGTGACCGGGATAAGCCGCAACTACATCCAGGACTATCTGATGTATATGGAGCGGGCGGGCATGATAGCGCAGCTGCGTGATGCCGTGGGCGGCTTGCGCGGACTGGGAAAAACCGAAAAGCTCTATCTGGACAACACCAACCTGATATACGCCCTCTCTCCCAAACGGGCGGACATAGGCAATGTGCGCGAGACATTCTTCATGAACCAGCTGCGTGTGTTGGGCGACGTGACCTACTCTCCCGTCTCCGACTTTCTCGTGGACGGCATGACCTTCGAGATAGGTGGCCGCAAGAAGGGCCAAAAGCAGATATCAGAAGTAGACAACGGATACATCGTGAAAGACGACATAGAGTCGGGCTATGCCAATGTGTTGCCCCTATGGGCATTCGGCTTGCTTTACTAACCTGCTTTAGGTTCGAACACGGGGTTGTTTTTTAGTCGAACACGGATAACACGAATTTAACGTTAGTGGTCAAATTTTGGACTCGTAAAGAATCCCGTTTTACATTAGCCGTCAAAAACGAAAGGCAAAATGGAAACTTTTCGAGATGCCCGAGCAGGTCGGGCATGACGCAGCGTAGGTCGGGCATGACGTAACGAGACCTTTGTTGTCATTGCCGGCCCCGACCGGCAATCTTACCTTTCACGTCAAAATTGTACGGCTGAATGGAAAATTAGTCGTACCTTAGCGAATGAAACAAGAGTTCTGAAATGAAGGTATTTGCGACATACAAGCAGGAGCGGGGTATGAACACCGTCAATCCCGGACTGCTGTGGGACTATTCGCTGGATGGGTTCGACTGGCAGAAGTACCGCCGCGTCGTGGCCGAACGGGTCATATCGATGGGACATCTGTCCGACTGGTATGCGGCATTCGACCTCTACGGCGGCATACGCGGCTTCCGCAAGATAGCCCGAGACGAAGTGGTAGACCTCTCCCCGCGAAACCTCGACTTTATGTGCAGGGCGCTCAACCTTAAAGAGGAGGACACCAAATGCTACAGACAGGCACAGTTACGGAAAGCACGTTTAGGCTTCTGAAGAGACAGCAGTCCGAACCGCTGCTCTCCACCACACGTCTGGTGGGCGGCACTGCGCCGCTCAGGCTGAAATAGCCAATCTTTGCGCCCTTTCTTCGGAAAAACTGAACGTCTGAGACAAGAAACTGCCCATGTATTATGAATAAAGATGAGCTAAAGGCATTCCGCAGGGAAATGATATCCCGGATGGAGCAGCGATTGGCCAAGGGCCGGGCTCCCGAGGATGATATCTTCTACTGCCACCCTTCGGAGGACAGAATAGTCCTCTCCCACGCCATCTTCCGGGTGATGACTGACTCCCTCAAAGGCAAGATACGCAAGGAAAAATACCTGCTGCTCCTGCGCCAATACCAAGAAGAGATGCTCGCCGCGTGGCTCACGGAGTCACCGGATTTCCAAGACCTGCTGCATTACTGCAATGTCATCTACAACATCCTCCCCACAATACTGCGTGGTGCCTACGACTTCCGCACCGACAAGGATGCACGCAAATTCGGAGCTATCTGCATAGTGGCGGCAGCTTACGGCGGTGATATGCCAGGGGCGCAAGCCGACGAACTGCTCGATGATATCGACTTCCTCCACAATCGTGTGAAGTGCCGCAAGATAGAAAACCTCCTGCCGATGCTGAACGGGATGGTCGCAGCTGAGTTGGTGACCTTGTGATGTAGTGGCGGAGCGAAGCATCTTGCCCACTTGAATCTGTCGCTCTCATAACAGATAATACTGAAATATGGACACGACTAGTCGCGAATCGGTCAAGTCGCTGTTTTCCAACAGCGGTTCGTAAAACAGAGAAAACCACAAAACTTCACCGAATCGCCCATTGAAAATCAACGGGTTGGAGAAGTGGACGCTTACTCTGGACGAGGGCCGGTTTTTCTCGCCTGTAGTGGACACGGAGCTGCGTTATGGAAAAATAAGCCGGTCGGACCTGATACTGCTGACGGAGGCCTCGTCAAGCGGCAAAATAAGGATAAAATACATCGGTTCGGGGCCTGCAAAGGTCTAAAAATCGGCAGCGTGCGGAAAAGTGGACGCGTACACTTGAAATAACCAACCAGAATATGTCCAAGAGAACATTATATGATATAATCCCCCAACGGATTGCGGACTCCAGCCTGGCCAAGCGAATCATGAGCGGCGCCTTCTGGTCTGTGTTCGGCACAGCAGCAGGTAAGTTTTTTGTGCTGGTGGCAGGCATCGTCTGTGCCAACATATTGGGGACTGTGGGATATGGGCAGTTAGGGATAGTCAGGTCCACCATCAACCTGTTTGTCGTTTTCGGCATGGCAGGCATGGGTGTCACTGCATCCAAATACATTGCCCAGTACAAGAATACCGACAAGGAGTATGCTGGCAAGATAGCCTCCATCACCCAACTCTTTGCTGTCTTCGCCGGGTGTATGGCATCGCTCATCGTACTCGTCTTTGCAAAGAGCCTTGCCGCTTCCGCACTGAATGCCGCGCAACTGGCTCCAGAGATAAGGGTGGGGGCAATATTGATGTTCGTTACCATACTCAATGGTGCCCAGACGGGCATTCTCTCCGGTTTTGAAAAATTCAGGGTTGTGGCAAGGAATACCTTCATCGCCTCTGTTTGTGAGGGCACCCTGATGGTACTTGGCGCATGGGTGGATGGTGTGTTCGGGGCAGTGCTTGGCTTCGGCTTGGGTTATGCTGTGCTCTATTTGTGCAATCGATATGCCATCAATTCTGTATGCAGGGCATATGAGATTCGGCAGCAATGGAAAGGAATCAGGTTGGCAGACCTCCGTGTGCTGTATCAGTTCAGTCTTCCTGCTGCATTGTCTTCGCTTTTGGTGATGCCGACGTACTGGATTGTCCGCACCTTAATCATCAGATATAATGGTTTTGGAGAATTAGGTGTTTATGAGGCTGCCGACCAGTGGCGCATGATTATCCTCTTCGTTCCAGGTGCCTTGTCGCAAATCGTTTTGCCCATTCTCAGCAACGTGCTTGAGGAAGACGGCAAGCAGTCTTTTTGGAAGGTCATTTGGACGAATATAGCCATCAATGCCGTCATTACGACCATTCTCTCCCTTGTGGTATTGTGTTGTGGAGAATGGCTGATGCAGTTGAACGGAAAGGATTTTGTTGGTTCCGACAGTATTACGTACTTGGCTTTCTCCACCGTGTTTTCTTCTTCTGCTGCCGTTGTTGGCAATGCCATAACGAGCAGAGGTAAGGTATGGACTGGCTTTGTGTTTAACTTGGCGTGGGCGTGTATGTTCGTTGGTTTCTCGCTCTATGCCCTTCGTATTGGAATGGCATCGCTTGGCGTGGCTGTCGCATTGCTCGTCGCCTACGCCTTGCATACTACGTTTCAGTTGATATATTTAGTCAAGACAAGATAGAATGCTTAAAATACAAGACATCAATATTTTTCTCATCACGCTCTTCCTTGCCTTGGGCAACATAGTGTGGTTTGCCGACTTTACGCTTGGCTCTCTGAAGATGGCGTTGATGGTAATGATCGTGGTCATGAACGTCAACATGTTCCTGAACCCGAGAAACTATGTCGGTTTTCTTGGGGTGGTGGTGCTGGCTCCGTTCCTCCTGATGACGGCTGTCGACTCGCAGGGTGCGGTAAGTGACAAGATTTATTGGTTTTATGGGTTTGTCGAAAATTATCTGTTCTTGACGCTGGGCTACTCTTGTTGTCGCTGTGGTGAGGATGTAGAGCGTATGTTTAAGATGATAGTGCCGTTTACTGTTTTCTTCGGTGTACTCATCATCGGCAATTTCCTTATTGGCATTCCGCATTGGTATTCGCCTATTGCAAGGGCTACTTATACCAATGCGGTCAATGGAGGGTACGCGGGTGCTGAAATGGCACCGATGTATAGTACGGGGTTCGGCATTGCGCGCACAGGTTGGGCTACAACTTTGTCTTCATATTTGCCTTTAGCCATTCTCTTCATTGACAACAAGCGAATATTTTATCCGGCATATATCATCATTGCGTTGACCACCGTCTTGTCGGCATCGCGTGGTGGACTTTTCCTGACATTGCTGATTACGGGCATTCTTTTTTTTAAGTCGAGTAGAGGAAGTGCTTTCAAGGCCGTGTCGGTTTTATCTTTAGTAACCGTGTTTATTGTGGTAATGCCGTATATGGCTGATATAGAACGCTTTCTAAGGCTTTCGGGGGGGGGGTAATTTCGACTTCTCCACAGGCCGCATATCTCAGTATGAACGTATTCCTGATATGATCCGCGAGAGCGGTTTCTTTGGATTGGGCATACATGGCACCTATCAGTTCCTGAAATCACAAGGCATACATTATGACTTGCACAACACCTACCTGCGTGTCCTTTGCGAGTGTGGGGTGCTCGTAGGTCTTACGATGATAGGTCTGGCAGTCTGGTTACTGAAGACAATATATAAAGACATTAAAAATGAAACGAATCTAAAGTCACTCACTCTGCCGTTGCTGCTGCTGAGTGGTATCATGTCAGGCTTATGGGAGCCGCAGGCCGTCTTCGGCTCAGTCAACTGGTGGTGTCTGTGGTGGTTTGCACTCGGGGTATATATTGCCTTGAAGCGTTGTAATCCACCCGATAGCTTAAATGGGTATCAACAACTATTAGAATGAAAGATGAATGGAAATAGAGAAGGGCTAATCCTAATAGCAACGATGTTGCTTTTTACAGCTTTTGTATTTGTATTGTTCGACAATACATGCAATATTATTCCATATTGGCTTGCTTCTTTGCTGATGGGAAGTTTTCTTTATCGTAAGGAAAAGGATGATTGCACCTTGTTTCTATTTTCGTTCATATATTACACGTTCTGGGGTGTGTTGGCGTACTCTTCATATCTTAAAGCATTTGGCTCAACGTTTGCTCCCTATGCTGATGATAGTTTGTACTTCTACAATATAAGGACAATTTGGACAGGATTTGAAAAGAATCCGATTATGCCTTATTCCCTGTTTGAAATCTTATATGGATTTGTTACATACCCTATAGCCGCTGTAGTGAAAGTCCTACATTATCAACTTTTGCCTTTCAATTGGATGATGGGCGGGATAGTTGTCGTGGAGGCTGTAAAGTTGGCTAATGCAATTTGTCCCATCGACAAACAATCAAAATGGTTGCCTGTAGCTTTCATTCTGCTTAATGCGAATTTTACCAACGGAACGGTGCATTTATACCGTGATATCTTAATGTGTTTGCTCTCTTTGATTGCCATGAAAGGTGTACTAGAGAGTAAGTATGCCAAATCTGCCGTGTTTTCTATAGGAACTGCTTTTGTGCGTGGAGCGAATGGTTTCTTGATGGGTGCCTATTTATTGATTGACAGGCTACTGGAGACTTTTAAACCAAGTAAAAAAATGGGTTGGTTCTTATTTGTTGCCATTATAAGTGTATCGCTTTTGGGTATCTCCAAAATTGACCTGAGCAAGATGGGGCGAATAACATCGGAAGCCTCAAAAGCCAATTATTTGGAAACGCGTCTAAACAACTGGTATGAAACCGAGACTGGGGGTGTCATGAATCTTTTGAGAAGTCATAACCCTCTTGTGAAAAGTTTGGCTTTGCCCGTATATTTTGTGTCTCCTGTCAAGGTTTCTAAACTGCAGATTAAAGAATCTACGCATGCTATTGAGGTTTCAGCCGTAGGAACACGTGTGAGGGTGGAAACATTGTGGGAGTTTACGCACATTGTGTTTTACTCTATTAGTATGGTATTCCTTTTTTATGGTATTTGGTGTTGGGCTTCAACTCCCGATATGAAAAGTTTCGCTTTATTCATATTGTTTGTTTTAAGTATATGCTTGATTACATTTGTGTCCATGCAGACAAGGCATAAGATGTTTTTCATCATCTTGATTCCGATAGCAGTCAATTACGGAATAATGTGCAGCTCAGCAGAAACGCGCAAGTCGCTTATACTTGCCGGAGTCGGTGTGAGCATGTTGATATTTGTATATAATCTATTTTGAAATATTCAAAAAAATAACGACAATGAGAATAATATTTATTCATAAGGGCCTGATACAGAGGCGTCCACCTGATATCAGCGTCCTCTTGATACTGAGTGAGCTGGGCTATGAGGTGAGCTTGGTGACATGTGGCGCGAACGAGGAGGTGAGGAAGATGCTCACCGGCCGGGGCATCGCCATCCATGTGTTGGAAGGATGCGTGGGGGGCAAGTCCAGGTGGGAGAAGGTGGTACAGTACCATCGGTTCTCCAAAGGGACGAAGGCGGTGGTGGACGGCTATCCTGCCGGCAGCGTGCTTTGGCTGGAGGGAGCACAGACGCTGTATGCCTTGGGCTCTTACCTCAAGGGCAAGAACTATATCCTGCAGATACAGGAGCTTTGGGAAAAGAGCCCCAAGCTATTCAAGACCATCGGCAAGGTGATTGGCGGGGCGAGAATCGTCTTTATGCCCGAATATTCACGCTCGTCGCTTTACCAGGTGTGGTTCGGTCTGGCACAGCGCCCCACGGTACTTCCCAACAAGCCCTATTTCATTCCCACCAAACCGGAACTGGAAGAGCTGAAGAGGAAATATCCGCAGTACGTCAGCCTGTTTGAGGAGAAAAAGGTGATACTCTACCAAGGGCACATCTCGAAGGAACGCGACCTCTCCGCCTATGTGGAGGCAGTGAGGGAACTGGGAGACGACTACCGCTTCGTGATGATGGGAACGAACCACGGAATATTGGAGCGTTACAGGGAGATAGACCCGAATGTGGTCCACATAGACTTCATCCCGGCGCCCGACTACCTGCTGATGACATCCATGGCCCACATCGGTGTGTTGGGATACTCGCCCATCTGTGAGAACAACATCTTCTGCGCCCCCAACAAGATCTATGAGTATTCAGCCTTCGGTCTGCCCCTGCTTTGCAACGACATACCGGGACTTTATTTCCTGACCCGGCAGTACGGTGCCGGAAGGGTGGTGAGCGATCGCGACCCCGATGCCATCAGGAAGGCAATCATCGACATAGAAAACAACTACCCGACATACAGCGAGGGTGCACGCCGACTCTTCGAGGCCGCCGACAACAAGGAGACAATCCGCCTCGCACTGTCTCAAAACGGAATCTGAAAATGGCGGCAAAAAGACAAAACAATATCGAGTGCCTGCGGGTGTTGTCCATGTATCTCATCATCGTGGGACATGTGATAGGCAATGCCTATGACATCTGATGGCACATTCATCATGCTGCTTTTCTCCGCAGCCGTGTTCAGCCTGTTCTGTAGCACACCGATGGAGGGACGCACGGCAAGGATGACAGGAAGAATGTCGCCCTATACGCTTGGCATCTATCTCGTGCATTGCCACCCGTCGTTGGGGAAGTATATCTGGGTCAACACGCTCCCAGTCTCCTGGCCCTCGCCGCAATGGCTCACCTGTCCGCTCAACATCCTCGTCAGCGCAGCCGTCATCTTCGTGGTTTGCATGGCGATAGACATGGTGCGCAAACGGCTGTTTGACATACTCCGCATTCCATTCTGGGAGCGGAAGATGGCGGAGCGTCTCCCCGCGCTCAACAAATTATAATTTTAGAATATACTTTTTTAAACAATGAAGAAGACATGTGTATTGTTTGAGGGTGGCATGCCCGGAATGGGTGTCACCTACCACCTCTGCCAACTGGCGCAGGAGGTCTATAAGTTGCGTAGTGACATCGTGGTGGTGCACGACGGCACTGAGCAGGAACCCGGACTGCTGGAGAGGCTGCGGGCGATGAAGGTGGGGGAGTTCGACTACTCCCGGCAGCCGCTGGAGCAGCTCTTCGAGAAAAAGAAGGCGGAGGGCTACGACAACTTCGTCTTCCACGGCGAGAGCTTCGGAGGACTGCGAATGCTCAAGCCCCTCAAGAAACGGTATGATATCCATGTGATGTTCTGCGCCAACTCCTACAGGAATGTCAGGTGGTACCGTGACATCGCAGTGAAGGCAATCCGGTGGGAGTTCCGCCACACCGTGGATTCGTGGATCTTCTTCGCCCAGCAGCCCCGTGAGGAGTTCTGCCGTGCCGCCAACGTGTATGACAAGACGTTCGTCATCCCATGGGGCGTGGAGGATTTCTCGCAGATAAAGCCCGCCAAGACCTATACCGACGTTTACACGAAACGGACCCTGCCCTATGAGGGGGGGGTAAAATACGTGTTCTACGCTGCGCAGTTCCACAAGCACAAGAATCACCGGTTGCTTGTTAGCCTGATGCAGGACCATCTGCGCAGGGGCGGCGTGAAGCTCATGCTCGGAGGCAACGGCGCGGAGATGGACCATATCCACCAACTGTGCGCAGACCTGGGCATCGGGGAGAACGTGGTGTTCATGGGGCGCGTGCCCAGGGCACACTTCCTGGACCACATGAAGAATGCCTACTGCTCCATCGTGCTGTCGAAGAACGAGACCTTCGGCCATTGCATCATGGAACCGCTGCAGCTCGGCGTGCCCGTGATTTCCACGCCCACAGGCATCGCCCCTACGGCGATCAACGACTTCAGGAACGGTTTCACCATACCGCTGAGCAACCGCCGCAAGTGGAAGCTCATCATCGGCGAGGTGCTGGAGGGCAGGATACAGCTCCACTCGGAGTACAATCCCCTCTACAGCTGGCCCACGACGGCACAGATGTACAACAGCCTCTATGAGCTGGTGGGGCAGCACATGGACTGAACGGATGTGGCATTAAACATGCGATGATGGAGGGGTGTCACATAGAGCGTACAATTGTTCGTGCTTGTTTTTTTCTTAACACATAATTTTTATACACTTATGATGAAATTGTCGCGCATTTTCCAGCGCATTGTATTCTATTTGTTGAAACTGCTCATCATCCCATTGCAGTTCATTCATCCGCGTCTCTACATGCGTGCCTACATTCCCTATCTACGTATGTTCGGCATGAACATCGACGGAATGCCGAGATATATCGCGCGCACTGTGAAATTCGACGACTTCAACCGCATCTATCTCTCCGAGCGTGATGTGATAAGTGGTGACGTGAAGTTCCTGACCCACGACTACTCGCTCACTACGGCGCTGCTCGCTGTGGGGGAGAAACTTGACCTTGACATCGCCAAGGTGAAGGACATCCATGTGGGGCGCAACTGCTTCATCGGAGCGCGCAGTTTTGTGCTTCCCGGCACCACGCTGGGCGATAACTGCATCGTTGGCGCAGGAAGTGTCATTAGGGGGGGGGTATCCTTCTAACTCATTGATTATAGGCAATCCGGGGCAAGTTGTGGGCAAGGTTGATGAGCTTGCCGAGAAGTGGCGTAAATTGCCTGAAGGCCAGATGAGAAAAGATAAATTCTGAGAAAATGAAAATTCTGATTAATGCTTCGTCCCTGAAAGTTGGCGGAGGGCTGCAGGTTGCGGACAGTATTGTCCACGAACTAAAGAATCTGCCGGAGCATTCGTATATAGCCGTTGTCCCGTCAAAAATCTTTGATGCGTGTTCAGATGCAAACGCATACGGTAATGTCAAGGTTCTCAAATATGATATGCCGACAAGTTTCATCTCAGCAGTCACAGGGAAAGACTTGATACTTGACAAACTGGTGACGGATGAAGAAATTGATGCTGTCCTTACGGTGTTCGGACCGTCCAGATGGAGGCCACAAGTACCTCATTTATGCGGTTTTGCGAGGCCCCATCTTGTTATTCCCGAAAGTCCCTTCTGGAAAGAGGTAAAGGGCGTTCAGCGCCTTAAAAGTGGCCTTAGAAAGGCTTTTAACAAGTGGCAGTTCAGAGTCGGTACAGATAACTTATGGACAGAAAACAGCTTTATATCAGACAGGGTAAAGAAACTGTATCCCGCGAAGAAGGTTTTCACGGTTACGAATAATTATAATCAGGTTTTTGATGATGAAAGCTTGTGGGATAATAGCGTTAAGCTTCCTGCATTTGACGGGTTCACTCTCCTTACCATAAGTGCGAATTATCCTCATAAAAATCTCGGAATAATCCGTTCTTGTATTGAATGGCTGGGGCAGTATCATCCGGAATTTAAATATCGCTTTGTGCTGACTCTCAATGAAGATCAATTCCCATTACGCAGCGATGCGGAAAAGGAGCATATCCTCCTAATCGGGCCTGTCGCGATAAATCAAGTTCCTAATCTCTATTGTCAGGCAGACGTTATGTTTTTGCCGACCCTTCTTGAATGCTTTTCTGCAAGTTATGCTGAAGCGATGAAGATGAAAGTGCCTATTCTGACTACCGATTTGGGATTCGCACACTCTATCTGCGCCGAGGCGGCATGCTACTTCCAGCCCGTCTCGGCTTCCAGTCTGGGCGGGAAAATCGTGCGCCTTGCCACGGATCCTGCATACTGCCGGCAGCTTACCGATGCCGGCACACGCCGCCTCCCCTGCTTCGACGCCGCCGTCGAGAGGGCGCAGAAACTCATCGGGATCACAGCCTCGCTGGCTGGAGAAAAACATGAAAAGAAATAACCGTAAGAAAAAATGATTTCACTACAAACGATTTACGAGCATGCGCCAGTGTGGCTCCAGAACCTGATGTGCTTGGTGAAAGGCGGGACGATTGTGAGGAGAAGGTATGGGAAGGAGTTTTTCCGTCTGCTCTCAGAGTACGAGAACCACAGTGTAGATGGCAGGGAGGAACTGCAGAGGTTCCTCGAAGAGATACGCTATGTGCCGGCATACAAGCAGGTGTTTGCCAATGCCAAGGACGGCAAGGTGAAACTTGCCGACTTCCCCATCATCACCAAGGCTGACGTGAAGGCGCACTACCATGATTATTTGAATACTGCCTACAACGGTCCTGTCATCATGGAGCATACAAGCGGAACGACTGGTGGAGGACTCGTCTTTCCCTGTTCAGTAGAAGGAGAGCAGCGGCAGTGGGCAGTGTGGTGGCGCTTTAGAGAGAGCCTCGGCATCAAGTATGGCACATGGTGCGGATGGTTTGGCGGCAGGCAGGTGGTGCCCTTGGCGTGCAGGCACGCTCCCTACTGGCGCATCAACAGACCCGGAAGGCAGGTGATGTTCAGCACCTACCATCTGAAACCAGAAACGGTGAAACTGTTCATTGACGAAATCGCCCGCAGGAAAATGCCTTGGCTGCACGGCTTTCCAAGCATTCTTCATTATCTATGCAAATTGGCGCAGCAGGCAGGTTTGCCGCAGGTGGAGTGTGTCAGATATATTACGACAGGAGCGGAAAATCTGTTGCAGTCTTATGTGGAAATCATCAAGAAGACTTTTCCAAACGCCATAGTGAGAACCCACTATGGTCTGGGTGAGGCTGTATCGAACATCAGCCAGACAAAGGACGGAGAATGGATGACGGATGATGATTTTGCGATAACGGAACTTATTGAAACACAGTGGATTGCTACCCCCCCCTATCAGACGAGGGACAATTCGAAAGACTTACACGTTGCCGCATAATCGGCACAAACATATCCAACCCCGCCTTTCCGCTCGTCAGATATGACACGGGCGACATCGCCATCGTAGAGGAGAGGGAAGGTAAGAAAAGAATCGTAAGCATCGAGGGAAGAAATGATGAATACTTCCTGCTGAAGAACGGCACCAAGCTGACCTCCAGCCTTGCCACCTTCCTCTTCAAAGACATGCAAGCCATTACGGAGGCACAGGTGGTGCTTAGAAAGGATGAGAGCATAGAACTCATAGTGATAAAGGGCAATGGCTATACGGATGCCGACGAGAAGAAACTGCTGGCTTCGGCGAAGAAATACATTGCGGAAGACATAGACATCAGAATAACCTATACAGACAAAATACCCCGAACCCGGGCGGGCAAGTTCCGTGCGGTGGTGAGGGAAAGAGAATAGACAACAACAACTCATGAAACAGATTATACAAGACTTGAAGAGCGGCGACACGCTCTTGGAAGAAGTGCCGGTGCCCCAGGTGAAGGCCGGCTACGTACTGGTGAAGACATCACGCACGCTCGTGTCGCTTGGCACGGAGCGTATGCTTGTCGAGTTCGGCAAGGCGAATCTTGTGGACAAGGCGCGCCAGCAGCCGGACAAGGTTAAGCAGACATTGGACAAATTGAGAACTGATGGCATAATGCCTACTCTTGAGGCCGTGTTCAATAAGCTCGGCCAGCCTCTCCCGCTCGGCTATTGCAATGTGGGAAGAGTTGTTGAGGTCGGCAAAGGCGTGACTGAGTTCTCCGTCGGTGACAGGGTTGCTAGCAACGGCAATCACGCTGAATATGTCTGCGTGCCGAAGAATCTTGTCGCCAAGATTCCGGATAATGTTACGGATGACGAGGCTGCTTTCACAGTCATCGGTTCAATCGGTCTTGAAGGTGTGCGACTCCTCAAGCCTGAGCTTGGTGAAACCATTGTCGTTGTAGGTCTTGGACTTATAGGCCTTATTACCTCTCAGCTCCTCATCGCTAACGGATGCCGAGTAATCGGCATCGAGTTCGATCAGGCAAAGCTGGATCTGGCGGCAAGTTGGGGCGTTATTCCTGTGAACCCTGCAAAGGGAGACGATCAACTCAAAGTCGTGGAATCTCTCACCGGAGGCATTGGTGCAGACGGTGTCATCATCACGGCAAGTGCCAAGGATGACAGCGTGATTCATAATGCCTGCGTTATGTCACGTAAGCGCGGCCGCGTGATTCTTGTGGGTGTCATCGGTCTGAATATGCGTCGTGATGATTTCTACAAGAAGGAACTGTCGTTCCAGGTCAGCTGTTCATACGGTGCAGGACGCTATGATGAGGAGTATGAGAACAAGGGCCACGACTATCCTCTCCCTTATGTCCGTTGGACAGAGAAACGCAATTTTGAGACGATTCTTATGGCTATCGGGAACAAGAAGCTCAATGTGGATTCATTGATTACTGAGAGGGTAGAATTGGACAATTATCTCCAGATTTATGGAGATATGCGAAAGAGAGGCAACATCGCAAGCATTATCCGTTTTCCTGAAGAAGATAAGATAGAAAGAGTCGTGCCAATCGAGGGCAACGACTTCGGAAAGAGCGGCGGTAAAATCGGTATCATCGGAGCCGGCAATTACACAAGCTCCACTATAGTTCCTTGCCTCAAGAAATGCGGTGCTAAGGTCAAGTATGTGTCGAGTGCAGGTGGCCTTACCTCTAAAATTGTAGCAAAAAAGATGGGCGCGGAGTTCGCCACAAGTGATTCTTCGAGCATTTTCTCAGACCCTGAGGTTGGAATGGTGATAGTTGCTACAAGACATAATCTTCACTCCGGAATGGTTCTGGATGCGCTCCGTGCCGGAAAAAGCGTATTTGTCGAGAAACCGCTCTGTCTTAACGCTGAGGAACTTGACTCTATCATCGAAGCATATAAGGCTGCGCCGGCGGGGACTACTCTGACCGTAGGCTTCAATCGCCGTTTTTCTCCGTTTGCAGTTAAGATGAAGTCACTGCTTGGGGACGGACAGATGAATATAGTAGCCACAATGAATGCCGGATTTATCCCTAAGGAGATGTGGGTTCACGATATGGAGATCGGTGGCGGACGAATTGTCGGGGAGGCATGCCATTTCATAGACTTGTGTTCTTATCTCGCAGGAAGCCGCGTGATAAGCGTCTGTATGAATGCTCTCGGAGAAAATCCCGAGGAGAATACCGACAATGCAAGCATACTCCTCAAATATGAAAATGGCTCGACTGCTGTGATAAACTACTTCGCAAACGGTTCCAAGAGTTATGACAAAGAACGTGTCGAGGTCTTCAGCCAGGGCAGAGTACTCGTCTGTGAGAACTGGAGAAAGCTAACTGGCTACGGCGTAAAGGGATTCCGTTCGATGAAAGGGAACCTTGACAAGGGCCAGAAAAATGAGTTCCGCCTCCTTAATGAAAGACTCCTTAACGGCGGAGAGTCTCTGATCCCTATCGACAGTCTCGTCAATACCACCAAGGCAAGCTTCGCAGCCATCGAGTCTCTTCGAGAGCATAAGTGGATAGAGATACAATAGTCATTTTTTTTATGAACTCCGGACTTCTGATTCGGACGGTGGCGCATCTGAAGCCGCAGCAGGTGTATTATCAGATAAGGCGTCGTGTTTCGAAAACGAAATATGCACAGTTGTCAGCACCGGCTCAGGGTGTCCAGTTAAAGCAGCTTGCCACGGAGCCGATAGCCCGGCCGCACTGTCTTGACGGGGATTTGTTCGAATTTCTGAACATTCGGAAGCCCTTCCCTGGGTGGAATGATGCTTCGGACGGGATGCTTTGGGCGTATAACCTGAACTATTTTGATTACCTCAATCAGGCTGGGATGTCCGAGGCGGATGGCATCAGGTGGATAGATGAATTCATCGATTCTCTGCCCACCAACCGCATAGGTCTTGACCCCTACCCGACGGCTCTGAGGCTTGAGAATTGGATTAAATTCTTCTGCCGCTATCCCGAGGACGCTTCCTCCCAAAGGCTGGATTCCCTGTATTCGCAGTATATTCTTCTGCAACATTCGCTTGAAAAACATCTGCTTGGGAATCATCTGCTTGAGGATTATTACTCGCTGTATATTGCAAGTCTGTTCTTCTCTGATGCCAAGTATCATACAAAGGTGTCAGCGTTGCTTCTCTCTGAACTTTCAGAAGAAATCTTACTTGACGGCGGGCATTATGAGCAGTCTCCGATGTATCACTGCATCCTGCTTGACCGGCTTCTGGACTGTATCAATGCCAAAACGACCTTCTGGGAGCCTGATCCCGATTTGAAATCCCTGAAACTCTTCGCATCCAGGATGCTCGGCTATCTTGAAGCAATCTGTTTTTCTGATGGCTCTTTCCCGCTGTTCAATGACTCAGCTCTCGGCATAGCCCAGGTTCCTTGCGAGCTTTTCGATTATGCCCGAAGGCTTGGGCTTAAGTGGAACAATCAGGCCATCCTTGGCGCATCCGGGTACAGGAAGCTCTCTGACGGGCAGTTTGAGGCGATACTTGATGTGGGAGAGATCACGGCTACGTATCAACCGGGACATACTCACGCTGATGTCTTGAACTTCGAACTTCACATTGGCGGAACGCCGTTTATAGTGGACACCGGCATTTCAACATACAATAAGACTCCTCGCCGCCAGACGGAGCGTTCCACTTCCGCGCACAATTGCATCACCGCCGGAGGTCGTGACTGTGCGGAGGTCTGGGGAGGTTTCAGAGTGGCCGGCCGTTATCGCATCCAATCATTGGACGAAGTCCCGGAAAGTATCTCTGCCTTTGTCAAGTGCTCCGGTGGGGAGTCATATTCGAGACGTTTTTCTCTCTCGGGCGGGGTGTTCTGTGTGGAGGACTCTCTGGTGGTGGGGAAATTCGGTGTTGGAGGTGTCAGCCGACTTCATATTGCTCCGGAGGTCAAAGTGCTCGATGTTGTGGAGTCGGGGGAGTTTACTGTGGTGTCCACTTCGGCGGGGAAGATTACGGTAAGTGGTGCGAGCGGAGTGGCGGTAGTGCCTTGCGAGGTGTCAAGGGAATATAATCGCTTGCTGGCAGCCTCCTGTATTGAGATGGCGTTCAGTAAACATTTGAAATACACTATAGAACGATGAAAATTCTGATTGTATCGGAGCGTTACTGGCCTGAGGTCGGTGCTGCCCCGTCTCGTTTGGTAAATATGGCAGAGGGGCTGCATGCGCGCGGTTGCGATGTGGATGTCTTGACTAGTCTGCCGAATTATCCGAAAGGTAGAATTTTTGATGGGTATAGGGGAAGGTTCTGCCTTCACGAGGTGCATAATGGCATTAACCTTTTCCGTTACTGGATTTTTGCGACAGTGAGCAGGTCGGCCATAAAGAGAGCATTGAATATGTCCTCTTTCGCTTTTATGCTCCGGTTGTTTGCTTTTCGCATTAAACGTGTGAGGTCGTATGATGCGGTCATCATCCAGACTCCTTCTCTTGTGGTGGCGACGAGTGCTCTGTGGCTTTTTAAGGGTTTGTATCGTAGGAAATGCGTTCTAAATGTGAGTGATATCTGGCCTTCTACGGCTGTGGATATGGGGGTGATGAGAGAGGGAAGTGCATCGTATCGGTTTATGCACTGGTGCGAGAAGTATTTGTATCGGAAGAGTGATGCGGTGCTGGGGCAGAGCAATGAGATTCTTGAGCACGTTGCGCGGTTTGAGAATTCCGGGAAGCTGTTTCTCTATCGCAATCTGCAGAAGTATGATATCGGGGCGGAGGGGAAACTGCCTCACAGCCCGCTGAAAGTCGTATTCTGCGGGATGCTCGGGGTGGCTCAGGATGTCGCTGGGATAGTTCGCAATGTGCCGTTTGCAGAGCTGGGCGTGGAGTTCCATATAATCGGCGGCGGGAAACAGGCGGAGGAGATTGAAAAATGGTGCGCTGACCATCCTTCCAGAATGGTTTTTCCGCACGGGTTTGTACCTAAGGAGCAGATTCCATCGATGCTGTGCGGGATGGATGTGAGCATTGTCCCTTTGGCTAAAAGAATAAGGGGCGCGGTTCCGTCGAAGATATATGATTTGTTGCCGCAGGGATTGCCGATTCTGTTCTGCGGAGAGGGAGAAGCGGCTGATTTTATAACAAGCCGTGGCGTAGGCTACTGTAGTACTCCCAGTGATTACAATGAGCTGATTGCAAACATTTCTCAGGTCAAGGCTCTTTCTCCGGATGAATTCAAGGAAATGAGCGCCCGCTGCATCCAGACTAGCCGTGAGGAACTTGACTTTGACAAGCAGATGACGGAGTGCTGCGAGTTTTTGCAGAACATTTAGAAGCTGTTTTGATTTGTTTGAAATGTTCTTTTGAGGTGAAAAATTTTCATCTTCTTCCCGCTTCTTCAGTCAGATAGCACCGCTATCTTCCTTGGAAGAA